>CAILQK010000157.1 GCA_903836265.1 uncultured Bacteroidota bacterium
CGCCCTGCGGTCCGTAAGCAACCCCGGATCGGGAGCCGCCGGTGGCAGCACTTTCCTCAATACCGGATTTCAACTTGTTTACTACCCCCGAAGATGCATCTATCAGCCACGCATGACGCAGGTCAATCCAGATTCCAATTTGCTTTTTCATAGTCAGATGTGTTTGGCACAAATGTAGAGGCCGACATGCCGGGAAACAGTGACTCCGGTCGCCTCCTGCGATGATTAATGACAATCAAAATGCACCATTTCCCGTTGGTTTACCTTAATAGTGGTATCTTTGTTCCCCCAAAAAGGAAACCTGACCCGGTCACCGGTTTCCTGCCTTTATTCTCAAACATCACATAAACCGACAACCCGGCCCAAACCGGGTTCTCCGAAGCTTATGAACGAAGATAAAAACCCGCTCGAAGAACAAAAAAACAGTACCGCTCCCGCAAGTGATTATGGCGCCAGCAGTATCACAGCCCTGGAAGGCCTTGAGGCTGTGCGGAAACGCCCGGGTATGTATATCGGCAGTACAGACACAAAAGGTCTGCATCACCTGGTATGGGAGGTAGTGGACAACTCCATTGACGAACACCTCGCCGGCCACTGCTCCGACATATGGGTAACTATTCACCCGAACAACTCGATAACTGTAAAGGATAATGGACGCGGCATCCCGACCGGTATGCACGAGAAGCTGAAAAAGTCGGCTCTCGAGGTGGTTATGACTGTACTTCACGCCGGTGGCAAGTTCGACAAGAATACTTACAAGGTATCAGGCGGACTGCACGGTGTAGGCGTGTCCTGTGTTAATGCGCTCTCTATCCACGTGCGCGCTGAGGTGCACCGCGAAGGGAAAATATTCGAGCAGGAATACAAGCAGGGCAAACCTCAGTACGATGTGCGTATCATCGGAGACACCGATTACCGTGGCACCATCATCTCTTTCCTGCCTGATCCCGAAATCTTTGAAACCGACGAATACAAGTTCGACGTACTGGCTCACCGCCTCCGCGAACTGTCTTTCCTCAACAAGGGACTGCGCCTCACGCTCACCGACGAACGCGAAAAGGACGAAAACGGATTCAAGACCGAACACTTTTTCTCTGAAGGCGGTCTCCGCGAATTTGTACTCTGGATTGACGAAGCCAAACAGCGGCTCATAGAAACACCTATTTATATTACTGCCAACGAAGAAGGTGTTGACGTGGAGGTAGCCATGACCTACAACACTTCCTACTCCGAAAACGTGGTCTCCTTCGTCAATAATATCAGCACCCGCGATGGCGGTACGCACGTGAGCGGCTTCCGCAGGGCGCTCACCCGCGAATTCAAGAAATACGGAGAAGATGGAGGTTTCTTCAAAAAACTCAACTTCCCGATTTCCGGCGAAGATTTTATGGAGGGCCTCACTGCCATTGTTTCAGTCAAGGTGCCCGAACCTCAGTTCAAAGGGCAAACCAAGGGTGAGCTCGGCAACTCGGAGGTAACCGGTATTGTCTCCCGCTGCGTTGGCGACGCCCTCAAGCAGTTCCTCGAGGAAAACCCTAACCAGTCCAAACGAATCATCGAAAAGGTAGTGCTGGCAGCCACCGCCCGCAACGCAGCCAGAAAGGCCCGCGAAATGGTGCAGCGCAAAGGCGCCCTCACCGGTAGCGGCCTGCCCGGCAAGCTAGCCGACTGCGCCAG
>CAILQK010000158.1 GCA_903836265.1 uncultured Bacteroidota bacterium
CGGGCCCGAAGGCCGCGGGCCCGCGCTGCAATTTTCCAGCCACCGGCTGTACCGTTCTGCAAACTGAACCGGCAACTCCCGCTGAATAACCTTCCAGTTAAAGGCAGTGCTTTTCCAACTTTTTTCATTGTACGTGAGTGTCAGATATAGCTGTTTAAGCAAGGCTTTGTCGTTGGTCCAGGCGCCTTTGGTTTTTGTTGAGACTGTTCATAAAAGTGAGGACTGCTCCAGAGTCACTGTACCCAACACCCTGTACCCAACACCCTGTACCCAATACCCAACACTTGCGCGACAAAATTAGAACAGGCGATTAAAAAAAACAACTATGTTTGCACATACTATTTTTTAATTCTTTCAAACCAGTTGCAGCGATGAGCCTTCGAGGGATTTTTTCGATGAAATTTATGGTTTTTTTGGCCATTTTTGCTTCTTTTTTGCCACATTCAGGAGCTGTTTCACTGCCCCGGCTGTTTTGTGACAAAATGGTGATGCAGCGCGATACACGTGTGCCCGTCTGGGGGTGGGGTACCCCCGGAGAATTAATCAGTGTACAGATAGCTGGAAATACTGTTCAGGTTACTGCCGACAGTCACGGAGACTGGAAGGTCATGCTGGAGCCGGTGCCAGCCGGCGGGCCCTATGAACTGGTGATTTCAGGCAAGAATACCATATCAGTAAAAGATGTGCTTTTCGGCGAAGTCTGGCTTTGCAGCGGACAATCCAACATGCAGTGGTCGGTTGGTGAATTCGGGATAAAACCGGATTCCCTGCGGGATAACCTGCCCGAACTCCGGCTGTTCAATGTATTTGTTGAAACCGACTATATACCCCGAAAAGATGTAAAGGGAAGTGGCTGGACGGCTGCTACTCCTGCCAGTGTAAAAGGATTTTCAGCGACTGCATATTTCTTTGGCAGGGAATTGTACGAGCATTTCAAGGTGCCTGTAGGGCTCATCACAAGCTGTCTGGGTGCCACATCCATCGAAACCTGGATGAGTGCCGGAGCACTCCGGCCATTTCCGGCCTACACCGATCTGATAGACCAGATGACGCTGCCCGGCAAGAATTACGAGCAACTGAATACCGAACTGGCAGTTTACCGGCAAACATGGGATACCGCTTGGTACTACAAAAATGACCCCGGAATATCAGGAAACTGGCAGGATCCTTCCACGAATGTTTCAGACTGGATGGAAATGCAGATTCCGGCGCTATGGGAAGATGCCGGACTGCCCGATTACGACGGCTCGGTGTGGTTCAGGCGTGAATTCGACCTGCCGGCGGGGTTCAGCGCAGACGACTTCAATATTGCCCTGAACCAGATTGATGATTATGATATCGCATGGGTGAATGGTGTGAAAATCGGAGAATCATTTGGCGGAAGGAACTGGCGCAACTACATCTTCAGGGCCAATATTCTGCGTCCGAAAGGGAATGTGCTCGTAGTCAGGGTGTTCGATTCCGGGGGGAAAGGCGGAATGTACACCAACGCCTTCTGGGGAAATCCCATACTGACAGGAACATGGAAATACAAACCCGGGGTTCGTATTGATCCTGCCACTTTTCCGAGGCCTGTGGTACCCAATGGCAGCTTTTTTACACATCCGACACTGTTGTACAATGCAAATATCGCACCTCTGCAGCCGTACGCTATCAGGGGGGCAATATGGTACCAGGGCGAATCAAATGTAGCCCATGCGCAGGAGTATGAGTCGCTGTTGCCCGCCATGATTACCGACTGGCGCCGTGGCTGGGCGCAAGGTGATTTTCCGTTTCTGGTGGTTCAGCTGGCTAATTACTATCCCGAGCAGGCCATTCCGAACGAGAGTGAATGGGCTGAACTTCGAGCCGCGCAGATGAAGGCACTGACTCTTCCCAACACCGCTGTTGCATCAGCTGTTGATCTTGGCGACGCAAATGATATTCACCCCAAACGGAAACAGGAAGTGGGTGCAAGACTGGCGCTCGCAGCCAGGAAGGTGGCTTATGGTGAAGAACTGGTACATGCAGGCCCGGTTTTCGTGCGTGCCAAACGTATCAGAAACCGCATGATTGTCACTTTTGATCAGACGGATCTTGTTTCCCGCGACAAGTTCGGATTTTTGCGCGGTTTTACGGTTGCCGGAAAAGACGGCAAGTTTCACTGGGCTTTTGCCTGGCTGCAAAACGGGAAAGTTGTGGTATTTTCTCCGGATGTAAAAAAACCGCTGGCTGTGCGTTACGCATGGGCCGACAACCCCGGAGAAATCAGTCTGTACAACAGGCAGGGGCTGCCTGCCTGTCCTTTCAGGACCGACAAACGGCCGTTGTCAACGCAGGGAAAAACCTTTATATATGAAGAAAACGGCTTTTGAGCAGCTGTCGGTTTGCCGACAGTCACTCAAAAACCGTTTTAACGCTTTGAAAATCAGTTTTTGGTTATATTTTGGCCTCGAGCGAGTCCCATGGGCCGCCATTGAAGGCCTCAATACCGGCGCTTTTCAGGATACCGATGGCCGCACCGCTTCTGCCACCGCTGCGGCAGCAGGTGATGACAGGTACATTTTTTTTCGCCAGACTCGCGGTCTGGGTTGCCAGTACATCGAGCGGTATATTGATGGAGCCTTTGATATGCCCGGTCCTGTACTCACCGGGTGTACGTACATCAACAATGACGGCTCCATTTTTGACGAGCTCTTTGAAGTCAGTTGCAGGGGCGCTGTTCATCAGGCCCTTGAGAAGATTGAACATGGTTTTGTCCGTTTTTTAAAAGTGACAGATTTTATTTTGAATGTATTGCCGTTTCCGGCGCCGCCCGATCCTTTCCGGCCAACAGCGGCGCCATTCGAAACAGCATTTCCAACTTGACAATTGAATTGCCGGGTCAGCGGCGTTGTTACAGCAGGGTAGTGGGGCACACATACTCACTCAACTGGAACCGTCCCGATTTTTTGATGGCATCCATACCGCCGGCCACATCAATCAGGTTCCGGTAGCCTCTCGCGCGCAGAGCTGAGACAAATACCATGGAACGGTAACCTGCAGCACAATGCACGTGGTATGTCTTGTCAGGATTGATGACCTTCATACTTTCATTCAGGTAATCCAGCGGGGTATTTTCAGCAATCAGCACATGCTCACTGTCGTATTCACTTTTTTTCCTGACATCGAGCAGGTTGATTTCATGGCCTGACGATATCATGGCAGCCAGATCGTTCGCTGAAACCTGTTTGATCTCGTCGGTTTCCATGCCGGCCGCCTTCCATGCCTCGAATCCGCCGTCCAGATAACCGATACAGTAGTCGTAACCTACCCGCGCAAGTCGTGTGATCACCTCCTCTTCTCTTCCGGGTTCGGCTACAATCAGAATTTCCTGTTTCACATCTGGAATCATCACGCCTGCCCAGGGGGCAAACGAGCCGTCTATAGCGATATTGATGGAGTTGGGAACAAAACCGCACGCAAAAATATCAGCCTTGCGTGTATCCAGGATAAGTGCATCCGTTTCGTTGGCAGCGGCATCAAAAGCACGCGGACTGAGTGCCCGGCCACCCCTTTCCATGACAGCATCTATGGAATCATATCCCATTTTGTTCATCATGACATTCTGGGGGAAATAACCCGGTGGCGGTGTAAGACCGCTCAGTACTTCCTGAACAAATTCATCCCTGGTCATATCGGGTCTGAGTGCATAATTGGTTGCCTTCTGGTTGCCGAGCGTATCGGTTGTCTCTTTAGACATTTTTTTGCCGCAGGCAGATCCGGCTCCATGCCCCGGATAAACTGTCAAATCGTCGGACAGCGGCATAATCTTGCTCTTCAGCGAGTCATAAAGGGTGGATGCCAGCTGTTCCTGTGTCATATTGGCTGCCTTCTGTGCCAGATCGGGCCTGCCAACATCACCAATAAACAGGGTGTCGCCGCTGAAGAGGGCTACTTCCTTCCCGGTTTCATCCTGCAGCAGAAAACAGGAACTTTCCATGGTGTGACCCGGGGTGTGCAATACCTTGATCATTACATTTCCGAGCGGGAGCAATTCGCCGTCGGCAGCAACACGCGCATCAAAATTGGGTACTGCCGTGGGGCCATAAACAATCGTTGCACCAGTTTTCCTGGCCAGATCAAGGTGACCGCTTACGAAATCGGCGTGGAAGTGGGTTTCAAGGATGTACCTGATTTTCGCACCGTCTTTTGCGGCGCGCTCCAGGTAAGGCGTTACTTCGCGGAGTGGATCAATGATGGCAACTTCTCCATTCGATTCGATGTAGTATGCGCCATGCGCAAGACATCCTGTATAAATCTGTTCGACTTTCATATCAGTTGATTTGATGATACAAAGGTCGGCAGAGTACTTGTGCCTTTTTGGTTACATTTGTTACATATTGCACTGATTATTGTCACCCTGCCCGCATCAGCTTGATTTTGCCCCTGTACAGTTTCAGAGCGCCCTCGTTCTCCAGTTTTTTCAGTACCCTGGAGACTGCTTCGCGGGGGCTTCCGATTTCGTCGGCAATTTCCTGGTGGGTAACGGGTATCATGGTGGAGCTGAATATGCGCGATTTCTGCTGCAGCAAATCCAGTATGCGGTCGTCGAGCTTTTTGAAATTGACTCTCGTTACCACATCAAGCAGTTCTTCAAAGCGGTTCTGGTACAGTTTGAAAATATACTCGGCCCATGCCGGCTGCTCGCGCACGAGCGCGGCTGCGCGCTCGGGGCGCACGAACAGAATTTCTGTTTCCTCAACGGTTTCTGCCTTGATCCGTGATGTTGTGTTGTTAAGCGCACCCAGTACCGACATGACACAACTGTCGCCGGGTTCCAGATAATACAACATGATCTCGTTGCCATTATCATCCTCGCCAGTCACTTTGACATGTCCTCTGAGTATAATGGGGATGCTTCGGATATACGACTGGAATTTGACGATAACTTCGCCCGGTGGCACGACCTTTACCTCGTTTTCCTCTTTCAGTCGCCGGAGTAATCCGGGTTCAATGATGGATTCTTTCATATTTTTACTGGCAGGTTCTGCAAAGATACATGATGCATCGCAATAACGCGTACGGGGGCGCTCCAACAGTATGAAGTGCCCCCGCAGATTTGACTGGTGTTGTATTTGTCAGACCCTGATTCGCCTGAACGGTGCTGTCAAATGCCCCCAGAACGAGGTGGGATATTTTTCAATGTTATCGAACCCGAGGGCCACATCGCGTCCATCAGAAGGCATCCAGACTGTCCCGAAAAGATAGTCCCAGATACTCAGCGAGATTCCGTAATTGACGCCAAAACTGCCTCGCGGGAGTTTCTCTGCATGGTGCCAGATATGCATTTGAGGACTGTTGAAAATATAGCGCAAAGGCCCCAGCGGCAGGTAGATGTTTGCATGGTTGAGGTGGCCGATGGTAAGAGCAAAAAGATGTACCAGTATAAAATCAGATATTCCAAAACCTATCATGGCCAGTGGAATGTACTCCAGGGTACGGTAAACAAGTGTTTCTCCAAAGTGGTAGCGAAGATGCGCTGAAAACCCCATTTCCCTGACAGAGTGGTGTACCTTGTGCACCTCCCACAGGAATGGCACCCTGTGAAGCAGTCTGTGTATATTCCACTGGATAAAATCGCGGGTGATGAACAGTGTGAGCAATTGCGCCCAGTGAGGCCACGAGGCTACATTCAGCGATACCAGATTCCTGATTCCGAACGTATTCTGGAGGAAATTGTTGAATGCTGTGACAAATACCTCCGAGAGTGCATTGTAGCCAATCAGACCGAACAGGAAAAAGTTGAAAAACATGTAAAACCCGTCAATCCAGAAATCGGTTCGTACTTTTGGCTGGTCTTTTCTCCACGGAAAAAGTATTTCAAGGGCATATACCACCAGTGAAATGGCAATCAGCCAGTAGAAGTAGTTGCCCCAGTGCGGATTGAGTACCTCATGCCACAGGTAATTGGCATAACCGAAAAAATTGTCCTGAAAAATCTGCCAGTATGTTCTTTCCATGTTTCGAGATTGTTTGTTTGTGTCACAAAGATCGAATGGTATGGCGTATGTGTTTGGTAACTTCTGTTACATGGCGCAGGTTACAGCCGCTACTCACAGAGTATTACCTTTCGCGTTGCCACTGCTTTCGAAGAACTCAGACGTACAAAACAGGTGCCCGGTGACATCCGTGCTGATTCCCAGTTGATGATCATGTTGTCTGTAACAATGGTTGGTTCGAGAATTGTTCCGATCAGCTTTCCTGACACGTCAAGCACATCAACCCACACTTTCTCGTCCGGGATGGGTGGTATGGTTACGCTGATATTTCCGCTGGAGGGATTGGGTGCAACCCTGAAACCGTTAAACATGGCCGGTTCACCAGCCGAAGATGCCGCCGACCAGGTATCAGCTCCACCACTCAGCCAGTTGAGGCTGAAACGGGCAAAACAAAGCTGATAGTTCTCATACTCACCGTTTTCATAGAAAATCCCTATGGTGCCATCGTCAAAGGTGGTCAGGGCAGAGTATGCCGACGGACCCGGACAAACAACCCGTTTCACTGGCCATGAATTGCCTTCGTCATAGCTGACAAACACGTTCAGGTTTCTGCGCTGCGCCACGTGGTTGGGTACCGAGAACAACAAACGGCTTTTGTCATAGCCATCCCTCACCGAAGTGTAGCGTATCAGATCGCCGTTTACACCAGGTTCGATCAGTTCCGGTTGTGCGACGGGTGTGTCCCAGCTCGCGCCGCCGTCGTGCGAGCGCGTGATTCTGCGCATGCCCGGGGAGCGGATGGCCATCAACAGGTCATTGTTGTCAAGCGAAACAATCTTGGCTTCATCTCCTGTTGCAGATGCCTGACCGGGTGCTGTGTGCCAGGTATTGCCGCTGTCATCGCTGTAAATCATGAAATTGCTGATTGTATTCCCCGAATTCTGGCGCACACCGACCGCTGCGACGATTCGCCCGCCGTCCAGCTGGTGGGCACTGCCGGAAGCCACCCATGCGGCATACCATCCCGGCAGATAGATATCTGCAGAGTGTTCCACAGGAGGACTCCAGGTCTGTCCCAGATCGGCACTTCTGCTCACCTGAAACCTGATTTTATTCGATGGAGTGGAACCAAACAGTCCGTTGTGAGAGGCAAACATACAGATCAGGTTGCCTGATATCCGGTCGTAAACGATGGCGGGATCACTGGCGCCCGACGCGCCGAAATCCGCTATGATAACCGGATCTGACCACGTATGACCCATGTCGTTGCTGTATCGGGAAATGATATCTATGTTGCCCGGCAGGTCACTGTTGCTGTTTCTGCGCGCATCGGCCACTGCTACTACCCGCTGCCCGCGCGATACCGTTGCAGGGATCCGGTAACTGACTGAATTGTAGTCACCTCCCGAGAATATATACTGGTGTTCAAGCAGTACTGTTCTGGTGGGGTAGGGCCCTGCGTCCGGAATGTCAAACTCCTGCCCTCCTGTTGTATAACTGACAGCTGTTGCGCCAATTGCAGCGCCCTCCGGGGCATCGCTGTCGATGTCTGACGTCAGCCAGAAAAAATTGTCGCCCGAAGCAAGTTCTCTGCTGGTCTGGAATGAAACAATATCCTGCACAAGTGTACCCTGGCCCATATCAGCAGCTGTTGCAGGATTAAGCCGCGACTGATTGCCCGTCCACCAGAGTCGGAATCCTGAAAGATGTTCTGCAGTTCCGGGGGTGTTCAGTCTGAACTTCAGCCCCGATATCTGGAGCGGATTTGCCTCGCCGGTTGTTTTAACCACTGCAGCTGCAATCCGTTCGCCGGTATTTCCTTTGCCACACGGAATATCGGGGTGGTATGATGTCACGCTCACCACAGCCATGTCCGCTGCTATCGCGGGATTGAGAATCATGGCGTTTCCGAAAAGTGTTCCGGGGTGCTGTCCGGTCAGGTCTGGTACCGTCTGGCCCTGTACTTCTTCGAAATCCCAGGCGGCGATGAGGCCGTTTTCACCGGACGTGATGGTGGTAATCATATCCTGGCTGATCTCGTCAAAGAGCAATGCGTAATTGCGTACGCGCACATCATCTATCCAGCCGTTCCAGAAAAAGGCGCCGGTTGATGAAGAGCCGACAAAAAAATTGGTTGCATTGGACAAATCAAATGTACTGGCGGTCGTATTGCTTACAGTCTGGTCAAACTGGCCATCCACGTAAATGGTGGCAGTTGATCCGCCAAATCCGCTGAATACCATGGCAATATGATGCCAGTTTCCGTCGCATACTTTTTTTACAGAGAATGGCGGCCCCAGATTGACTCCGGTTGTACTTCTCAGATTGATACCAAATTCACCCGTCCCCGATTTGACAATCATTTCATAACCCGGGGCCGTGCCCGAAGTGCCTCCCCTTTTAGAAATGATTCGATAAAAATCGGTGGCAGAAGCGCATTTTACACGGCAGGTAATGGTCAATTCTTCCAGTGACTCAATATCGAGATCACTGTGATCTGCCACCACCATATAGTCACCGTCTCCATCGAGATAAAGGGCTTTCCCGGTCTGTCCGGCCAGGAAAAATGAAATCAGGTTCAGTGTAAAAAATAGTAAAAGCCTCATGTACAGTCTTTTTTGAAAAAAAAATCGCATCAGCGCGTTGAGAGCGCTGATGCGACGTGTAATCAGTTTTCAGCGCGCCCGGCACGCGAAGGTATCACAAAAAGTTCAGTTGATGTCTTACTGCGGAACTGAACAACAGATAAATTTTACGTTTGTCGGACACACGGATACGTTCCTGTGCAACCCGGTGTGGCTGCGCGCTCCTGATTTTGGAGAACAGCTGTGTGTAGTATTTGTACGCCAGATAGACTCCGAGGCGAGCGCCTTTGGGGAGACGGCGAATTCCTTCGAGTGCGGCATCGAAATCCTCTTTGATATCGCGCTCAATCTCATATTTGTCTTCCTGAGTGAAGCGGGAGAAATCAACCCCGGGAAAATAAACCCTGCCCCTGTCTTCGAAGTCGCTTTTGATATCGCGCAGGAAGTTGATTTTCTGGAATGCAGCACCAAGTCGGCGAGCCGGCTGGCGCAGGCTCTGGTACCGTGTGTCGTCGCCCTCGCAGAACACCCGCAGGCACATGAGGCCCACGACCTCGGCAGACCCGTAAATATACTCGTTGTAACTGTTGTGGTTGTAGCTGGTCTGATCCAGATCCATTTCCATGCTGTGCAGGAAGGCATCAATCAGATCCCACTCGATATTATAGTCGTGAACCACTTTCTGAAATGAGTGCAGAACCGGGTTCAGACTGATTTTTTCGTCAATAGCCCTGACGGTATCCTCACGGAAACGCTGCAGCAGCTCGGCCTTGGGATGTCCGTGAAAAGTATCCACAATTTCATCGGCAAAACGCACAAAACCGTAAATACCGCAAATGGGTGCTCTGAAACGCTTGTCGAACATGCGTATCCCCAGCGAAAACGAGGTAGAATACCTTCTGGTGATAAGACTGCTGCACTCAAAGCAGGTTTTGTTGAAGAGTAAAAGATGATTCATACAGTGAGTTTTGTTCGTTTTGATGCTATACTGATTTCCGGATTTCAGCGGCAACCACTTCACCGCTGATGATTGCCGGCGGGACACCGGGGCCTGGCACTGTAAGCTGGCCTGTGTACCAGAAATTGCCCAGTTTTTTGTTCTTTAAAGTCGGCTTGAGGAACGCAGTCTGAAGCAGTGTATTGGCTAGTCCATAGGCGTTGCCCCTGAAGGCGTGGTAGTCGCTCACAAAGTCGGAATGTGCGAAAGAACGCTGGTAAACAATGGAATCTCTCACCGACTGACCTGTCATGTGCTCGAACCTGTCCATCACCAGATTGAAGTAGCGTTCCCTGATTTCGGGTGTATCCTGCAGTCCGGGCGCCACCGGAATCAGGACAAACAGGTTTTCACAACCGTCAGGTGCCACGGAAGCGTCGGTAACTGAAGGAGCACTGACATAAAACAGCGGTTTTTCAGGCCATTTCGGATTTTCATAGATCTCTGTGGCATGCCTGGCAAAGTCTTCATCAAAGAACAGATTATGGTGAAGTAGTCCGTCTATCCGCTTGCTGACACCTAAATACCAAAGCAGACAGGAGGGCGCCATAGTCCTTTTTTGCCAGTATTCCTCCGAATAGTTTCTTCGGTCGTTGCCGAGAAGTGCCGATTCGATGTGATGGTAATCGGCGCCACCCACAAAAAAATCAGCTTCATAGATGTTTCCCTGACTGGTCTTTACACTTTTCGCAAGACCATTTTCAGATTCAATGGACACTACTTCCTGACCCAGTTCCAGCTTTACGCCGAGCTCCCGGGCCAGACTGACCATCGCTGCCACTATTTCGTACATACCCTTCATGGGGTACCAGGTACCCATACTCAGGTCCGCATGATTCATCAGACTGTAGAGTGCCGGTGTTTTTTCCGGCGTTGCTCCGAGAAACAATACAGGGAATTCAAGTATTTTCCTGATTTTCTCGTTTTTGAAAAGCGTACGAACATGTTTCGACATGGGTTTGAACATGTCCAGCCTGAACAGGCTGGTCAGAACACGCATATCGGCGAACTCCATGATACTTTTGCTGGGTCTTTTTACAAAATCACCCATTCCAACTTCGTACTTGTATGCTGCTTCTGCCAGAAAATGACGCAGGTTCGCCGTACTCCCCGGCTCCATCTCCTCAAAAAGTGCCTCCTGAGATTCTTTGAACGAGGGCAGCTTCACTATATCATCTTTTCCGAAAAATACCTGGTAGGAAGGGTCCAGACGGACCAGCTCGTAGTAGTCAGAAACTTTTTTGCCAAAATGACCGAAAAAATCTTCAAAAACATCCGGCATCCAGTACCAGGAGGGCCCCATGTCAAACACAAATCCGTCCACCTCAAATTGCCTGGCGCGACCGCCCGGAGAATCATTTTTTTCAAGAACAGTGACCTCAAAGCCACCAGCCGCCAGGTGACAGGCAGCAGACAATCCGGCAAAACCGGAACCGATTACGACAACGCGCTTACTCGAAGGTTGTTTCATATAAATCATGTATGGTACGTAACCACGCTGAAATATCTTTGAGAAAACATCGTTTTTGCTCGCCGTCATTCCGCAAATTGATTACAGTCTAAAAACAGGGTTGAAGGAAGATTGTTTAACTTATTTACTCACAAAATTAAACAAAAATTTCTTCGGCAAGCAGTGAGGTTTGTCGTGGCCCTCAAAACTACGACGAAATTTCTCAATTTTACAGTTACTCATAAAAAAATGTAACTTCGCGTCTGTTTGACAATGGACATCTATACACGCAAAACATACTGGAAGTGGTACCTGACGCTGGCAGGCATAGCTATTGTATCGCTCTCGCTGTGGTACACCAGAAGCCTTGCTGAGCAACTGGCGCTGCGCGAGCGTCAGCAGGTAGAGCAATACCTGGAAGCGCAGCGAATTCTCGGCGACATGTCAACGGATACCACTGCCTTTTTTATTTGTGATGTTGATTTCCCGCTCAAGGTGGTGCAGGACAACAGTACCGTACCGATTCTGCTGATTGGCGAGAATGGCAAGATTGACGGATACGTCAATATTGGTGAAGACGAGAACGGCAATATTTCTCCCGCCCGGCTGGATGAAGTGTACAAAAACATGCTCGCGGAAAAGGCTGACACCATGATGATCAGCCCCGGCGGCGGAGTCGTTCAGATTGTAATGTACACACGCTCCCGCCTCCTCGGAATGCTCGAATGGTATCCTTACATCCAGTTGCTGCTTATCACCGCTTTCGTGGGTCTGGGTTACTGGGGCTTCAATGCCGCACGACGCGCAGAACAAAACCAGGTATGGCTGGGTATGGCCAAGGAAACCGCCCATCAGCTTGGTACGCCCATTACCGCTATCCTTGGCTGGCTGGAAACCCTGAAGGCTGTGAATGAAGACCGCGCTGATAATCAGGAGATGTTGCACGAACTGGGCAAGGATGTAACCCGGCTGGAACTGGTGGCCGACAGGTTTTCCAAGATCGGGGCCACTCCCGAACTGTCGCCGGTAAATCTGTACGATGAGCTGGAGTCCTGTCGCGCATACATGCAACGCCGCGCACCCCGCCGGGTTTCGTTCAATTTCCCCGATCCTTCCGGGTGCGAACCCCTCATCGTTTTTCTCAATCCTCCTCTTTTCGACTGGGTGATGGAGAATTTGCTCAGAAATGCCATTGATGCCATGGAAGAAGGAAAGGGAAGTATCACCGCCACTGTTTACCGGGAGGGCAAATGGGCATGTGTCGATATCGCTGATACAGGCAAGGGTATTCAGTCGGGAAAATTCAAAACGGTATTCAAGCCCGGGTACAGCACCAAAACAAGAGGGTGGGGCCTCGGACTGTCCCTCTCAAAACGTATTATCGCCGAATATCACAGGGGCAAGATTTTTGTCAAAAAATCGGAGCCCGGAAAAGGAACCACTTTCACCGTAAAACTCAGAACCGGAAAGGGCTGAGAACTCCTGAAAATATGAAAATGCGCTTCACGCAGGCTGTCTTTTTCCTGCTCTTCCTCGCACAAACGTACGCACAGGAACTCCAGAAAATCGGCCACCTGGCTTACGACCCGGTTTCGCTGGCCGGCTGCTGGCATTACGTGGACAGCACCGGCGGAGAATGGGCACTGGTGGGTACCAGCGCAGGTCTGAGTCTGGTCAGTCTGAACGACCCGACACAACCCGCTGAACGATTCGCCGTGCCAGGCATACAGAACAACTGGAGGGAGGTGAAAACCTGGGCCGGGTTCGCCTATGTCGGATCGGAAGCCTATAACAGCGGTATTACTATCGTTGACCTGCGAGAACTCCCCGATACTGTTTACTATAAAACCTGGTACGGCGATTCTACCAATGTTGTTATCAAAAGTCATGCCCTCCAGGCCGAAAACGGGTATCTTTATCTGTTCGGCGGCCTGGGACTCCAGAACGGCGCCTTTATTGCTGATCTCGCTGATCCATGGAATCCGGTTATTGTTGGTGTTTACCCTATTGAATATGTACACGATGGTTTTGTCAGGGGTGACACGCTCTGGACAAGCGAGATTTACAAGGGTCGTTTCGGCGTGGTGGATATCACCGACCGCACCAGTCCCGTGTTGCTTGCCACGCAGCCAACTCCCGGTGCCTTCAACCACAATTCGGGACTGAATGATGCCGGTAATGTACTCTTCACCACAGATGAAGTAGCCAATGCGCCTCTTGCCGCATTCGATGTGTCGGATCTGGAAAATATTACGCTGCTGGATACTTACAAGCCAACCCGAAAGCCAACCGGTGAAGTCCATAATGTCCGTGTTATCCGCGATTTTCTGGTCAATCCCAGTTACCGCGGACAATTGACTATCGTTGATGCCACACAGCCCGATAACATGGTCGAAATTGGCTGGGATTCGCTCGGAACCTCGCTGGTATGGGACGCTGATCCCTACCTGCCATCGGGTATCATTTTTGCCACAGCCAAGAAGGAAGGTCTTTTTGTCTATAAAAAACCGGATTACCGACCCGCCTGCCGTGTTCAGGGACAAGTGACGGATGCTCAATCTGGCGCACTGCTGTCAAACGCCAAAGTCTTTCTCACAGGTACCTGGCACGCCGATACCACGATGGCGGACGGTATATACAGAACCGGTGTTGCGGCTCCCGGTGAATATCAGTTGTTTGTTACCCGCGACGGATACGAGTCTGCTGCAGTTGCCAGTGTCAATCTGTTGCCCGGCGTAACTGTCAGCCTGGATATACAGTTGCAACCCCTGGCATCGTCAGCCATTACGGCAGCCAATGAAGCCCGGAGCATGACTTTCAGCCCTGTACCCTTCAGCAATTACCTCCGCGTGGACAATTTGTGCGATGGATGCACCATCGAACTGTTCGATATGAATGGAAGAACAGTCGGGTCCGGTAATGGGACACTCATCAGCAGCCTGGGCCATTGCCCGGCCGGCACATACCACCTGATTGTCAGAAAATCCGGGGTGCCCGTACTGGAAAAAGCAGTTTTAAAATCAGAATAGTGTGACAGAGCGGGACGGCTTCCTATCTTTGCGCCTCTATGCGGGTACACACCGATTTAACTTCATTACCACCTTTCAAAAATGCCGTAGTTACTATCGGCTCTTTCGATGGTGTGCACCTGGGGCACCAGCGTATACTGGAGGACCTCAAACGACTGGCTGTGAATGCCGGAGGGGAAACGGTTGTAATTACCTTCGATCCCCATCCCAGGAGTGTGCTTAAACCGGATGATGGCAATTTTCGCCTGATTACCACAACTGCTGAAAAAACAGAGCAGCTCGCCGCTGCGGGCATTGATCACCTGGTTATTGTTCCGTTCGACAAGTCTTTTGCCAGTCTTTCAGCTGATGAGTACATTACCGACTTTCTGATTTCTAAAATCAATCCCGGGTATGTCGTAATTGGTTACGATCATCGTTTCGGTGCCAGCAGGGAAGGCAATATTGACCTGCTGAGAAAGTATGCCAGCCAGCGATCCTTCGAGGTGGTAGAGATTTCTGCCGAGCAAATAGATGAGGTGACTGTCAGCTCCTCAAAAATCCGAAAGGCCCTGGATGCATCAGATATTGAACTTGCCAATAAACTGCTGGGGCGTCCGTTTTCATTCTCTGGCTCTGTGATACACGGAGACCACATCGGTCGTACCATCAGCTTCCCTACAGCCAATATCAGGCTGGAAGACCCGAACAAGCTGGTGCTTCCTCACGGAATATACGGAGCCATTGTGATCATGCCCGACGGATCGCGAAAAACGGGAGCACTGTACATTGGCGACCGCCCCAGTGTGGCGACCGGCGGCTCAAGGGTTATAGAGGTACATATCCCCGGCTTCGGGGGTGACCTGTACGGTCAGTATCTGAAGGTAGAGGTGCTTGGATTTGTCAGGCCCGACATGAAGTTCGACTCAATGGATGCACTCAAGTCGCAGATGGCCTCCGATGTTCAGGAAATTCTCCGGAAATTCGGTACTGTTGCTCCTCCTTCGGTGGCGATAGTCATTCTCAATTACAATACAAGTGGTCATCTTCGCCTGTTCCTTCCCCCGGTTATTGCACACGCGGAGGGCGCGCGCGTGATCGTTGCCGACAATGGATCTTCGGATGACTCGCTTGAAGTACTGGCCCGCGAATTTCCGCAGGTCGAAGTGATTGCCCTGCCGGTGAATTATGGATTTGCACGCGGTTACAACGAAGCTCTGAAGCAGGTATCGGCTGATTATTACGTTATTCTCAACTCCGATGTGGAGGTCTCCGAAGGCTGGCTGGCTCCCATTATCGCAGCGATGGAGAACGATCGCCATATTGGAGTGGCACAGCCCAAAATATTGCAATGGGACGAAGTCAGACAGGTTCGTACCCGGCAGTTTGAACATGCTGGCGCCTCTGGCGGCTGGATTGATATCCTCGGTTATCCATTCTGCAGAGGGCGTATCTTTACCAGAAAGGAAGAGGATCAGGGCCAGTACGATGACCCGCAGGAGTGTTTCTGGGCTACCGGTGCTGCTTTTTTTATAAGGTCTGAACTCTATCACCTGTACGGAGGCTTTGATGGCGACTATTTCGCGCACAACGAGGAAATTGACCTGTGCTGGCGGCTCAAAAGAGCGGGTTACAGCATTTGGTGCTTCCCGCAGTCAGTAATATGGCACCTCGGTGGCGGTACACTCGAGTACGAAAGCCCCCGAAAAGTTTTTCTGAACTTCCGGAACAGCCTGTTTTCCATTGTCAAAAACGAACATTGGGCCAAAGTATTGTGGCTGGTACCCGTCAGGCTGGTACTCGACGGGGTTGCAGGTGCCAGGTATGCCCTGAAAGGACAATTCGATGCTGTCTGGGCTGTGATAAGGGCTCACTTTTCCTTCTACGCCCAGCTTGGAAACACGCTGTCCAAACGACGTCATGCCGGTGCCGTCATTCGCAAACACCGCATTGCCAGTGAAAATACAGCCGGGATTTACCGCGGAAGTATTGTGGTGGCGCACTATTTGCGCCGGATTATCAAATTCAGCGACCTGTAATTACATGCAATCATACGAACTGATATACGAAGATAATGAAATCCTGGTGGTAAACAAACCGGCCGGGCTCCTCACCATACCCGACCGAACCGGCTCCCAGCCGAGCCTGCACCATTTGCTGGAAAAGAAGTACGGCAAAGTGTTCATCGTGCATCGGCTCGATCGTGAAACCAGTGGAATACTCTGCTTTGCCCGAAATGAAGCCGCTCACAGGCACCTGTCTATCCAGATGGAACGCCACACAGCTGATAAATACTACTTCGCACTGGTAGATGGGGTGATGCACCATGAGGAGGGTGAAATTGACAAACCCATTGGTGAACACCCGCGAACACCCGGAAAAATGGCGATTGTAACCAGCGGAAAACCCTCCCTCACGTTCTACAGGGTGGCTGAAAGATTCAAACACTTCACGCTGCTCGAAGTGCTTATCAAAACCGGACGCACCCACCAGATCAGGGTACACATGCAAAGTATTGGCTATCCGCTCGCCGTTGATGCCATTTATGGCCACAGATCAGCATTTTTCCTCTCAGAAATCAAGGGCAGGAAATACAAGTCGGGTAAACACACCGAAGAAGAACGACCCATGATGGAGCGTACTTCCCTGCACGCTGCGCGCCTGCGCATAGACCATCCTGTTACGGGAGAAAGAATGGAGTTCAAAACGGAACTGCCCAAAGATTTTTCTGCTCTCCTGACCCAGATCAGGAAATGGGAAAGATGAGTCTGAGCAGTCTGTACTGACCCTTTTTTTCATCCAAACAGGCTCTTGCGCCTGTTTTTGTCGAATATTCAGGTTTTATACTTGTATTTCGGGGTAATTCCGCAGTTTTGCAGAGTTTTAGCAACCGTTTAATCTCGATTTCATGAAATCTCTGCTTCCACTTTGCCTCAGTATTATCCTCCCCGGAGTTGCTCTGATAGCTCAGGACAACAAATCCGTGGCCTTCAATGCCGATTTACTGAAGGCTTTCCATGTGCGTAATATCGGTCCGGGCGCCATGTCCGGGCGCATAACTGCCATTACAGTTGATCCCTTTCACCCGGAAGTAATCTATGCCGGCGCTGCATCGGGTGGTGTCTGGCGCAGCCGGAGCGGAGGAACAGCCTGGGAGCCGATTTTTGACAAGGCGCCAACGCAAAGTGTTGGTTCCCTGGCCATCAATCCGAAAAATCCGGATGAAATATGGGTTGGCACAGGTGAAGGTAATCCCAGAAATTCCCAGAACTTCGGTGTGGGCATTTTCAAGTCGGTGAACGGCGGACGCGACTGGAAGTGCATGGGATTACAGGGCACCAGAACTATTCACCGTATTATTGTCAACAAGGATAATCCGGATATCGTTTATGCCGCTTCTCTGGGCTCCACTTACGGCCCAACTGAAGAAAGAGGCGTGTTCAAGTCCACCGATGGCGGTATTTCCTGGAAAAAAGTGCTGTTTGTAAACAATCTGACCGGATGCGCCGAACTGGTAGTGGACCCACAGAATCCGAACAAGTTATTTGCGGCCATGTGGGAATACCAGCGCTGGCCCTGGTTTTTCAAATCAGGCGGAAAGGGCTCAGGTTTGTATGTAAGCTACAATGGGGGTGAAACATGGGAAAAACGCACCGACAAGGACGGGCTACCGGAAGGTGAACTCGGCAGAATCGGCCTGGCGGTAGCTGCCAGCAACCCGAATACGGTATATGCACTCGTGGAAGCAAAGGAGAACGCGCTTTATAAAAGTTCCGATGGTGGGGTGAAATGGTATAAAATGGCCACCAAAGGTATGGGTGACCGACCGTTTTACTACTCCGAAATTTATGTTGATCCGCAGGATGAGGACAGGGTTTATTCCATTTTTACCTATATCTCAAAAAGTGAAGACGGCGGTAAAAACTTCGATACCTGGGCTGGCTGGACCATTCACCCCGATCACCATGCTTTCTGGATTCACCCGGAAAATGGCAATTATATCATCAACGGCAATGATGGTGGACTGAATATCACTTACGACAGAGGAAAAACATGGCGATTTGCCGAGAATATTCCTGTGGGTCAGTTTTATCACGTGGAAACCGACAATGAATGGCCTTACAATGTGTATGGCGGACTTCAGGATAACGGCTCCTGGGTGGGCCCTTCGGCCGTCTGGAAATCAGGTGGTATCCGCAACTCCGACTGGCAGGAAGTGAACTTCGGTGACGGCTTCGAATGTATGCCACAACAGGATGATGC
>CAILQK010000159.1 GCA_903836265.1 uncultured Bacteroidota bacterium
CAACAGTGCCGAAATATGGGCGATTTTCATGGCGCCCCTGCTTGGTATGCCAGTGCCACTGTTACCCATACATATACTCTGGATTAACCTGGTAACGGATGGACTTCCCGCGCTCGCGCTCGCGGGGGAGCACGCCGACCGCGACATTATGCACAGGCCCCCGAGATTGCCCGGAGAAAGTCTGTTTTCCGACGGGGTTGGTTTTCACATCCTCTGGATGGGTATCCTGATGGCCGGCGTAACGCTCGGTGTACAGGCGTGGGCGCTTGCGGAGGGACTGGAGCACTGGCAGACGATGGTATTCACCGTGCTGTCACTTTCGCAACTGGCGCACGTGATGGGCATCAGAAGCGACAGGACATATCTGTACAAAAAGGGGATTTTCAGTAACCGGCCGCTGATCATCACGGTACTGGCCACGTTTGCGCTGCAAATGGCGGTTGTTTATCTGCCATTTATGAATGACATACTTCAAACGCAGCCGCTTTCATTGAAAGAGCTGACTGTAAGCATTGGACTGGCCCTTGTTGTATTTCATGCTGTAGAACTGGAAAAATATATCCGGCGGCTGAAGTCAGACAAAGGAGGCAAAAGACGGCATCACCACGGGCGCGGGCGGCATCACCGAAGCGGTACGGCGTAAAATAATGGTGCAATTTTTGAAAAATAACAGACCGGTTGCAAATGTATCATGCATCAGGAGCAATTATTGCAGTAAAATTCCGTACTTGCCGCCCGAAAATCACGAAACGAACTGTTCCTGTCAGCCCCGGTTACCGCCAATTTCGATGAGAGAATCCCAGTTGGTTGAGCTGTTAACTGTACTTTCCCCCTCCGAACGCCTGCAGCTGAAGGAGTATGCTGCCATACCTCATTTTAACGGCGGCACACGACGCAACTATGTGTGGCCATTGCTGGAGTGGTGTCATTACCACCTTTCGGAGAATTCTGATGCTGATTTGCATCCGTCGGAAGCGTATAACTATCTTTTCCCGGACGAGACACCTGTTGAAGGCAAGCTGGAAAAAGTAATGGTTGACGCTCAGAAGTTCGTCAGGACGGTGATGCACACCTGGTATTACCTGCGCAGCGAGAATGAATTTCAGCAGATGTACGACCTGTCGGAAGTGCTGAGGCAGCGCGGGCTGGAGCCCCGGCAGGTACAGATACTTAACCGGCTGGAGAAGCAGCAGAGAGATACACTTCAGCACCATCAGTACTATTTTCATCAACAGTATCTGCTGGAACACGCCATCTTCGACCGTGAGAGCCTCTACAACAAACGCAAGGGAGACCTCAATATACCCAAAGTGCTGGATGCACTCGAGTCGCACCGTCACCTGAACGAATTGCCGTTGCTGAATGTGTATTTACTGCAGAAACGCATTTCGAGTCTGGAAGTTACCGGGCGTATGCAAACGTACATAGACAGTTACACAATCCCCGAGCATGTACTCGATGCTTCACCAAGAATCAGGGTACAGTTCACCATATATTGTATGCTGGTGAAGGATCAACTGGAGTCGGCAGATGCGCAGCATTTGTTTGAGATGCTGCTGAAGTACGAAGAATACATGGACGCCGATGCGCTCCAGCAGTTTTACACATACCTGCGCAATTTCTGTGTCATGATACTGCTTGACAATCCGGAAGCAGAGGGTATTTACGAGGTACTGTCGAGCCTTTATCGGGACAACCTGGATCGGGGTTTCCTGCATCACGAGGGGAAGTTGCATCCGAGTCGCTATCTGGCTGTTTCAGAATATGCTGCCCGGGCGAAACAGCATGACTGGGCCCTTGACTTCATTGAGAAATACAGGGATGAACTCATAGGAGAGAATGAAACCCGGGATATTTACCGGCTGAACATGGCCTACTACCTGTTCGGCGTTGGCCGTTTCGATGAATGTCTCGGACAGATACCGGATACTTCTCCCTATACGGATTACCTCATTGCCGGCAAACGACTGGAAATAAAGTGTATGTATGAGTTGAATCACGAGCTGTTGCCATTCCGGCTCGATGCATTCAGGGTATTCCTGTCGCGAACCTCCCACAAAATGATTCCCGACCATATTCGTCAGAAGAACATGGAGTTTGTGAATATGGTTGCACAGTTTATTGCTTCTGTGAAGGGCGACAGAGATCGTTCTGCGCGCCTGATGGAGCGGCTGCGGGAGAAGAAACAGGCGTTTGAATGGCTCTGGCTTGCGGAGAAAGCCCGTGAAATGGAGAGTCGCAGGTAGCCTTCAGGAGGGGTGCTGCTGTCTTTTTGCCACTTTTGATCATCCTTTTCTGACATTATGGTGTCGCGCTGGCTGAAAGTTCTGACAATCCGTCAGGTCTTTTGTAATGGCACAATCGTTGATTATAGAGGAAAA
>CAILQK010000160.1 GCA_903836265.1 uncultured Bacteroidota bacterium
CTGCGCAACGGATGGCTGCTCGGACTGGCACTCTCCACCGCCGGCGATGTTTTTCTGATGTTTGAGGGGAAGTTGTTTTTCCTGCTCGGACTGGCCAGTTTCCTGTTCGCGCATGTATCCTATATTATAGCTGTAAACACCGGCCTGCGCGAACACCGCGGGTTTCTCCTGAAGAATCCTGTATGGATTCCGGTTCTCATGCTGTATCCGCTCGCACTCCTTTCGTGGCTGTGGCCGGGTATCTCCGCAGATATGCCCATCCCCGTGACTGTCTATGCACTCGTTATCACCACGATGGCCATGAGCGTACTAAACCTGAGAAAGCATATAGCTGAAGGAGCTTTTTCCACACTGATGAGCGGAGCGCTGCTGTTCGTGCTTTCAGACAGTGTGCTGGCTGCCCGCCTGTTCGGCCACAGTTTTGAAGGCGCTCCATTCGTGGTTATGGCCACCTACCTGGCCGGCCAGTATTTGCTGGCGAGTGGTATCGTGCGCCTTTTTCACCATAAAAACGCGGAGGCGCGGGGTTAATTACCTCCGCGCCTCCGGGCTTGTCAATATTTCCTGATTTTGATATTTTTGTACCATACCGGATCTCCGTGATCCTGCAGGGCTATTTTCCCTTTTTGCGACATACCGAAGTCGGGGGCAGGTATCTTGGGGAATTTGCTGCCCGCAATCAGATCAAGCCACTCTTTGGTGGGCTTTCCGTTGCGGAACATCTGAAGTTCCACCACTTTCCGGTTGTTCAGCCAGTGTTCCACTTTCCCGTTCCTGAATCTCAGCAGAACGTGATTCCACTCTCCCGCAGGCTTCACAGTCGGGTATTTGCACTCAATCATGTCGTACAAGTCGCCTGCCCGGTGTTTGGGGAATTTGGAGTCGGGGTGACAGGAGTTGTCGAGCACCTGCATTTCGGGACCGGTCATCCATACATACCCGTATTTCGACGGATCCTCCACCACATTGTAAATGATACCAGAGTTGCCACAGGCGCCTATTTTCCAGTCCAGCTGCAGCTCATAATCACCAAAGGCCTCGTTCGTGACTATATCACCGCCATCGGCGTTCGGTGACGCCTCCAGGTGAATGGCGTTGTCTTTGATTACCCAGGCCTTGCCGATTGTTTCCTTGCCGTATTTGTGCCAGCCATTCAGCGTTTGTCCATCGAACAAAAGCTGCCAACCGTCGCGCTTCTCTTTTTCAGTGAGCGTATTGTCGGGCACAGGCTGTACAGGGGCGGGGGCTGCACCCACAACACCCGGACTATCGGCCGGAATGTTGTTCAGAGTGTACCAACCCTCGGTTGTCCAGATTTCATGCCCCAGATCGGAGAGCGGAATATTTCTCAGGCGTATATGTACCACGTACTGCGGCTTCAGACCCGGTACTTCCAGAAATACTTTCATCCTGTCAGATGAAACGGTAGCCGATTTCACGGGCATCTGCGTCAGGTCCATCTTGGGACCGCCGTACTGCGGCGTAGGCTTGTACCACCACTGCTCTACCTGAAACTGCGCCGGATCCCAGCCGTCGCCCTCGCGCAGTGGCTCGGTAAACTCAATCTCCATACCGTTTGTTTTGGCGCGTATAGCCAGCATCTCAAAGGTTGACTGTCCGTTGTACTTCATGCGCTGCAGTCCATACCAGAGTTTGTTGGCCTGGCTCCAGTTGCCGGGGTTGCCAATCATACCTATATAAAGGGCGCCGTCGGGTCCCCAGGCCAGACGGTGGGTACCGCCCTCCAGCCCCTGGGTAAAGCGGAATACGCAACCCTGATAATCTCCGTTTACTTTCTCCGTAAACACGCGCTGAAGTCCGCCGTAACATACGTCACCGTGGATCAGCTGATTTTTGTAGGGACCATCGTTCATGACGGCTGGCTGTGTAGGCGAGTTGCCTATTTCATCCTGCGGCAGCCAGA
>CAILQK010000161.1 GCA_903836265.1 uncultured Bacteroidota bacterium
AATCCGTCGTCGAGTGTAATCAGGTGTGAACTTCCGGTTACTTCCCGGGCGGCGCCGCAGAATTTGATTTTCATAACAAGATTATTTGCGTCAAAGGTAAGCGTATTTATTCCTTTCTGGTGGTACAGCGTCCGTCAATACAATCAGCCACTCTGACAAGTTTTCCGGTTTCGTCGTATTCCCTGAGTTCACCCTGTTCCAGGGCCGCTTCTTCTTCGGTGGAGGAGTAAGTACCTTCCGTTTTGAGGTTGCCGTTTTCGTAATATTCCTGAAAGGGGCCATTTTCATCGTTATTGATGATAGTGACGCGTTCCTGGACATTTCCGTTGGGGTAATACCGGATACTGAGACCCTGCATGGCGCCCTGAACAAAAGTTTGTTCCAGCATAAGCATGCCCGATTCATAGTACTTCCGGAAGGGCCCGTGGAGCGTTCCGTTCTGGTAATTTTCGATGGACTCTACGGTTCCCCCCGGATAGAAATACTTTTTCTCCCCATGCAGCGTGTCGCCCAGGTAATATGCCTCCACCTGAAGGATTCCATCGGCGGAGAACTGCTGCCACAGGCCCTCCCGGCCCTTGTTTTGTTTGTTCACCTGATAACGGGTGAGGCGGCTTTCGGCATCGCGTTGTTCGATGGTTTCCAGCGGATTGCATGATGCGGTTGCGAGCAACATGGTGAGCAGTAAAAGACGATGGAGTGGAGCCATAATAGTGCGTTTCATAGAAAACGTCAGATAAGGTTTCGGAGTACCACCGTTTTGCGGATTTTAACACCATTTCTAAGTATTAACAGTCTGATTTTTTTCCCGGGTTTCTTCTGAAGCGCTTTCAGAACGTCCTGCAGCCGCAGGATACGCGCGGGCACGATACCGACCTGAATAATCCGGTCGCCGGGAAGAATACCCGCTTCAGCAGCCGGAGAGTTGTTCATGACCGACTCCACAACGAATTCATTCAGCGAGGTACCGCTGGCCAGCAGGTGCATACCGCTGCGGTCGTAAACATATTTTTTCCTGAAATTGCCGGAAGGTTTGAGCCAGACCACAGACTCGCGGTAGTCGAGCACCAGTTGGAATCTGTCCAGCAGCATGTTTCCGACGATTCCCGCCCTGCCGTTAAGAAAGGAAGTTTTCAGCATGGAGTCAGCCACCTGAAAGTACGAAATTACTCCGGTTTGCCTGAAATGGCCGGCAGAAAACTCCCTTACTCTGCCGACGTAACCGTTCAGGTAGCCGCCGAGGCCCATACCGATCTGGCTGGGTAAAACTGCGGGAGGCAGTTTCAGGGTGGAGTCGGAAATGATCAGCAAGAGGGGCAGTGCAGCACCCGTATCGAGGAGCAATTTGGCGGCGGATACAGAATCAGTATCGAAGCCAAGCCCGGCCCTCAGGTACATTTTATTCCGGTAGAGTTCGGCGGGGAATGGCGTGTATCCCGCTCTTTCAGGGGAAAATACTTCATGTTTGACAATAGTAAGCGTTTTCTGCAGGTAATTGATACGTATCATGTATCCTGACAATGCATTGGCAGCCAGAATGCCGTGAATATCAATGCCTGCGTACGATTCGAACCGGAAGTAGTCTTCCTGGAGCACCAGAATATCCTCATCGGGCGCCGAAAGTGGAGTATTCAGGGCATCCAGCCTGACATTTCTGGCCAGATAGGCGACGAGTTCCGTTTTCATATCGGCACCGAGCAGCCGGAATTCGCGATCATAACGAATACCGAGCAGGTCGCTCAGTTCACGGCGGCAAAGTACCGTATGCTCGGCGCCTGTATCAAAAATCATTTTGAGTGGAAAAGTACCGTTCAGCGTTACTGTTACCACGATAAAATTATTTACATATTCAAATGGCCACACTGTTTGACTGACGCCCGGGGGCATACGAAAGCCCGACTGCGTTCTGGCCTTAGCGGGAGCCAGCAGCAGACAAAGAAAAAGCAGCCCGAATGAATATTTTACAGCGCTCATCGACATACAAAAATGGGGCAATTGTCCGGATTTTCGTATCAGATGGCTTAAAAATTTGAACAAGCCCGCTGGCATGTCTTACTTTCGCCACTGAATAACAAACAGATTATGGGATCTACAGAACACTCTTCAGAACAGCACAACACATCCGGGACTCCTCGCAGCGAATGTCTCAGTTCCAACGCCACCCTTTTCTACCGCATTTTTGTTCCGGTGTTCGGGACAGTCTTCTTTTCGGGGTTCGTGCTTGCGCTCAACCTGATTCCGGAAGATGATCTGTACCTGCCGTTTCCTGCCTTGTGGGCACGGGTTGCGGCGGTAACCCTCCTGCTGGGGTGGCTGTTTTTTGTAAAAAGAACAATCTGGCGACTGAAGCGTGTGGACGCTACAGCGGAGCACTTTTTTGTGACCAACTACTGGCACACCGTGCGATATCCCTGGCACGATGCGGAAAAGATCACGGAGAGTAAACGCCTCGGGCGCCGGGTGGTTCATTTGCATTTGCGCGCAGCGGGCCGCTTCGGGCGCGTCATATCCTTCATTCCGGCGCGGCATTACGACGAATTGATTAAAAATTTCGGCGTTAGTGAAAATTGAAATTATCTTTCGCCGCGCTTGGAGCGTATCCGGGCGTACCGGGATTTTCCCGAATGACGAAAAAAGCACTTAAATTCTATCAATCATCACTTCTCTATGTCAAACCTTTGGATAAGAAAACCGCTGGAGCACCTGCTTGAACAGGCAGGTGATTCGGAAAAGGGTCTCAAGCGCACACTGGGCGCAGTCAATCTTGTGACACTGGGTATCGGCGCTATCATCGGTGCCGGCCTGTTTGTTCGTACCGCCGCCGCCGCCGCTCAGGCTGCCGGTCCATCGGTAACACTCTCCTACATCGTTGCTGCTGTGGGCTGCGCTTTTGCCGGGCTCTGCTACGCCGAGTTTGCAGCCATGATTCCGATTGCGGGCAGCGCATACACGTATGCATACGCAACGCTTGGCGAACTGATGGCCTGGGTCATTGGCTGGGCTCTGATTATGGAGTATGCACTGGGAGCCGCGACCGTTTCCATTGCCTGGTCGGAGTATCTGAACAAGCTGCTGGGAGGGGCCATCCCCCCCGAATGGTGCCACTCGCCTTTCGATTCTGTGCATCCGGGCATCATGAATGCCCCGGCCCTGTTCATTCTTTTGCTGCTGACAGGCATTCTCATCAGGGGAACGCAGGAATCGGCCACCGTGAATGCCGTAATCGTGTTTATCAAAGTGGCGATTGTACTTGTTTTTATTGCTATCGGCTTCCAGTTCATCAACCCGGGCAACTATGAGCCCTATATGATTCCGGATGGCACACAAGGTCACGAAGACACCTTCAAGCATGGCTGGGGCGGTGTTCTTGGCGGTGCTGCCATTGTGTTCTTCGCATTTATCGGGTTCGATGCCGTCTCCACGGCCGCCCAGGAGGCCAAACGACCGGAGCGCGATATGCCCATCGGTATTCTCGGATCACTGGTTGTCTGCACCATATTATATGTGTTGTTTTCACACGTTCTCACCGGGGTGGCAAACTGGCAGGAATTCAAAACAGCGGGCCGCGAGGCTTCGGTAGCGTATGCCATATCCACACACATGCCCGGATATGAATGGCTCGCTACAGCTGTTACAGTAGCTATTCTCGCCGGATTCTCCTCCGTAATTCTGGTAATGCTGCTCGGTCAGTCGCGCGTGTTCTACTCCATGGCAAACGATGGACTGATTCCGAAGGTATTTGCCGAGCTGCACCCGAAATTCCGCACACCCTACAAATCCAACATCCTGCTTCTGCTGTTTGTGGGCGCATTCGCCGCTTTCGTACCTGGCGATGTGGCTGGCGACCTCACCTCTTTTGGCACCCTGCTGGCATTCGTTCTGGTTAGTGCCGGTGTACTGGTCATGCGCCGTATCAATCCACACCAGGCGCGCCCGTTCCGCACGCCGCTGGTTCCGATTGTTCCGATACTCGGTATCGTCATCTGTGCCGGCATGATTGTAGCCATAGACACATTCACGCTCAAGGCTGCTCTCATCTGGATGGCAATCGGACTGGTGGTTTATTTTGCCTACAGCAGGTATCACAGCAAACTGAAACCCTGATTTGGTGTGAGAGTGTGGGTGTGAGGGTGTGGGTGTGAGAGTGTGGGTGTGGGTGTGAGTGTGAGTGTGAGTGTGAGTGTGAGTGTGAGTGTGGGTGTGGGTGAGGGCCGGGAATGACAAAGCCTTGCTTAAACAACTATATCCGACACTCACGTACAATGAAAAAAGTTGGAAAAGGACTGCCTTTAACTGGAAGGTTATTCAGCGGGAGTTGCTGGATCAGTTTGCAGAACGGTACAGCCGGTGGCTGGAAAATTGAAGCGCGCAGCGCGGGCCCGGCCCCGCGCTGCGCGCCAAAAATTATGACACACTTTTCTGAACATTCCCGACAACGACGGCGAAACCAACTACTTTTCCCCTCAGACTCGTTGGTGTATAAGACTGAATATCAGGCAACTAGTGCTTAAACTGATGGCTATGCCCCACACCTCACACCCACAACTCACACCCCACACTCACACCCACAACTCACACTCACACCCCACACCCACAACTCACACCCCACACTCACACCCACAACTCACACC
>CAILQK010000162.1 GCA_903836265.1 uncultured Bacteroidota bacterium
GATGAACATCATGTCACTTTCAGAGAGTTTTCGAACCTGCGGATATAGGGGCTTGCTGTTTTCCAGCGTTGAAATATTGAGAATTTCCTCCAGGCTGTATCGCCAGCCCGGAAGACTTGTTTTCACAACAGTGGTATTGGCTGCCATATCGCCCATTCGCTGGGCGCGGCGGGTTGTAAGAATCATGAAGAAGGCAAGTGTTCCGGCGGAGAAAACAGAATCAATCAGGTGAAGTGCCGAGCGCAGGATGGCATCACTCCATCCGGGCTCCCTGCCATCAAGTCTGAGTACCCTCAGCTTCATAACTTTTTTCCCCGGAGTTTGTCCGTTGTTCAGCGCTTCAAACAGCATGTGATACAGGAAAAAGAGCAATATGGCGAGCATTGCAAAAAATATCGTCCAGCTGTTGTCTGTTTCCATAAGTGGGCTGGCGGCCCGCAGCAGCAGCACAGTGCCAACGGTGATAATAGCCGAGTCCAGAAAGAATGCCATGATTCTGTCGCCGGCTGTTGCCAGCTGATATTCTATGGTTACATTCTGAACCGTGGTTATGTCTGTTGTTCTGGCCATGACATCCGTTTATACAGCGACGTTATATTCGCGGAGGGCATCGTTGAGCGACACCTTTTTATCGGTACTTTCCTTTCTTTCACCAATGATGAGTGCACATGACACCTGGTAATTGCCTGCCGGGAACTGTTTTGTGTATGCTCCCGGTATGACGACCGAGCGGGGCGGAACGAAGCCTTTGAGTGTGACAGGTTCGGGGCCGGTTACGTCAATGATATGAGTACTTTGGGTGAGTACCACATTGGCGCCGAGCACAGCCTCCCGGCCTATTCGCACACCTTCCACCACGATACAGCGGGAGCCGATAAAGCAGTCGTCTTCTATGATAGTGGGGGTGGCCTGTGGCGGTTCGAGCACACCGCCGATTCCGACACCGCCGGCAAGATGTACATTCCGTCCGATCTGGGCGCAGGAGCCTACAGTAGCCCAGGTGTCAACCATGGTGCCGCTGCCAACCCATGCTCCGATATTTACATAGGAGGGCATCAGAATAGCGCCCTTTTCGATGAACGCGCCATATCGGGCCAGTGCCTGGGGAACCACCCTTACACCCTTTTCTGCGTAACCGTTTTTGAGCGGAATTTTGTCGTGGAATTCAAATGGGCCCACCTCAATAGTCTGCATTTCCTGTATGGGAAAATAGAGTACAATTGCTTTTTTGATCCATTCGTGGGTAATCCAGTTGCCATCGGGGCCCTGTTCGGCAACACGGTACTCGCCGGCATCGAGCAGAGCGACAATTTCCCTGATGGCAGCTTGTGTTTCGGCACTTTTGAGGAGAGTGCGGTCGTTCCAGGCCGCTTCTATGGTTGATTGCAGAGCTGACATTGTGCAGGCACGTTTAGGTGACCGGTACGTATTCTGACCGGACTGTGGTGGCAATTAAATAAAGTTGCAAAGGTAATATTTCGTCAATCCTGTGAAGTGTGGCGAGGGTATTCATTTTTCCACTGATCTCATTTTACCTGCTTTTCACTTCAATCCTCGTATCTTTGCGCCTCAATTCAGGAAAAAATGACAGAACAGGAGATTCTCCGGCGCGAATCACTCGCCAAACTGAGGGAAATGGGGGTCGAGCCATATCCCGCCGAAATGTATGAAGTGACGGCTCATGCAGCTGATATCACACAAAACTACAGGGAAGAAGTTCTCGAAGACGGAACCAAAAACCGTCTGAACTTTCAGGAAGTATCACTGGCCGGCCGGGTAATGGCCAGTCGGGAAGCCGGCAAAGCCATGTTCATGAACCTGCAGGATTCGAGCGGCAGGATTCAGCTGTATCTGCGCCGCGACGATTTCCTGACGGAAGAAGGTGCTCCGATATTCGATACGCTGGTAAAAAAATTGCTTGATCTGGGAGATTATATAGGTGTAAAGGGCTTTGCATTCAAAACAAAGACCGGAGAGGTGAGTGTCCATGTACAGCAGCTCACTTTTCTCTCAAAGGCACTGCGTCCGTTGCCGGTAGTGAAAAAAGATGCTGACGGCAATACGTTTGATGCGTTTACCGATCCGGAACAGCGCTACAGGATGAGGTATGTTGATCTGACGGTGAATACCCAATTCAGAGAGATATTTCTGAAGCGATCCAGGATGATCAGAACGATGAGAAGCTATCTCGATGAACTGGGACTCCTGGAAGTTGAAACTCCCATATTGCAGCCGATTCACGGCGGAGCTGCGGCGCGACCTTTCAGGACACATCACAATACGCTGGATATGGAGTTGTATCTGCGTATTGCCAACGAATTATATCTCAAAAGGCTCATTGTGGCAGGTTTTGACGGTGTATATGAATTCGGAAAAATGTTCCGGAACGAGGGGATGGATCGCACGCACAACCCGGAATTTACAGCACTTGAATTTTATGTGGCGTACAAGGATTATGTATGGATGATGCAGGTAACCGAGCAGATGCTTGAGCGCGTTGCGCGGGCCCTGAGTCCTGATGGCAGCAGCAGGGCGACAGTGGGAGAGCATGAGATCGAGTTCGCGGGGCCATACAGGCGCCTTACCATGTACGAGGCTGTCCGTGAATACACCGGTATTGATGTTGAATCAGCCGATGAGGCGGCACTTCGCAGTTACTGTCGTCAGGAACAAATCGAGACTGACAACAGTATGGGCAAGGCGAAGCTGATAGATGAAATATTTGGCGAGAAAGTGGAGCACCACCTGATTCAGCCGACGTTCCTCATTGACTACCCTGTGGAGATGTCGCCGCTGACCAAAAAGCACCGTTCTTCGCCCGGCCTGGTGGAGCGTTTCGAGCTGTTTGTAAACGGCAAGGAGGTAGCGAATGCCTATACAGAGTTGAACGATCCTGTTGATCAGCGCGAGCGTTTTGAAGATCAGCTCAGGCTGGCTGCCCGTGGCGATGAGGAAGCCATGGCCATGGACGAAGATTTTCTGCGGGCGCTGGAATACGGGATGCCTCCAACAGCGGGAATCGGTTTTGGTATTGACCGTCTGACGATGTTGTTCACCGGACAGGCATCCATACAGGAAGTGCTTTTTTTCCCGCAGATGAGACCGGAGAAGTAAAATTCTGAGGCTTCGCCGGGTCAGGGGTTCGGGTTATGCGCCCAGTCAACCGGTCCCGGCGAAGCCCGGATGCAGTCTGGTCAGAGGGCGTTTGCCAGGTCTGCCACAAGATCATCGGCATCTTCCACGCCCACACTCAGCCTGATGAGCGAGTCGGTGAGACCCACTTTGAGCCGCTCCTCGCGCGGGATACTGGCATGCGTCATGGTGGCCGGGTGTCCGATAAGAGATTCCACGCCGCCGAGCGATTCGGCCAGGGAAAACAGGTGCGTACCGCTCAGAATTCTCACGGCATTTTCCATGGTATTGTCTTTCAGGTCGAATGAGACCATTGCCCCAAACATGCGCATCTGGCGTTTTGCGACCTCATGGTTCGGGTGTGTATCGAATCCGGGCCAGTAAACCTTTGATACTTTGGGATGAGCGGCGAGGAAATTTGCCACAGCCTCTGCATTCTCGCACGCGCGCTGCACGCGCAGGTGGAGGGTTTTGATACCTCTGAGCACCAGGAAGCAATCTTGTGGCCCCGGTATAGCGCCACTGGCATTCTGTATGAAGTGGATTCGCTGTGCGAGTTCCGGATCCTTTACAATCAGACATCCGTGTACTACATCCGAGTGGCCACCTATATACTTGGTGGCCGAGTGCAGCACAATATCTGCTCCGAGATCGAGCGGGTTTTGCAGATATGGAGAGGCGAAGGTATTGTCAACACACACCATGACGCCGTGTTTTTTTGCAATGTCACATATTGCAGCTATATCTACAATATTGAGCATGGGATTGGTGGGTGTTTCCACCCATATCAGTCTGGTATCCGGGCCTATTTCGCGTTCCAGATTTTCCGGATTGTACATATCAATGAAGCGGCTTTTCAGGCCCCATTGTCCCCACACCCGAACCATCTGACGGTATGATCCGCCGTAGAGGTCATTAACGGCCAGAATTTCATCGCCGGAGGCAAACAGCTTTATCACTGCATCCTGAGCTGCGAGACCAGAGCTGAAGCATATGGCATCACATCCGTTTTCGAGCGCTGCAAGATTTTTTTCCAGCGCACTGCGCGTCGGGTTTTGCGTGCGTGCGTATTCAAATCCCTTGTGTTTTCCCGGTGCTTCCTGTACGTAAGTGCTCGTCTGGAATATGGGGGTCATAACCGCACCGGTGGATGGGTCGGGCTCTACACCGGCGTGAATGGCTTTTGTTGCGAATTTCATTGAGAAATGGTTTGTCATTGAAAAGGTGTGTATTGCGGATCGGAGGCGGGTGCAAAGTTATGCCCTGTACGGCGAGATTTGAGAAGTTTTGATGATTGAAAATTACGGGCAGGGGCCCCGGCAGCAGATACTGTTGCCGGGGCATTTTCATTTGTACTCTGCCCGATCAAAAAATAATCGATTCCGGACGCTTCTAAGGGTGCTTCCAACGACCCGTTCCGTGCTGTTCCGGGGCTGAAAATGGACTGAAAAATGCCTGTAAAATCGCCTTGAAATTTTTTATAAATATATGTTTTTCAGTTAGTTATAAAAAATATAAATCGAAACGATGAAAAATCGGGCGGGTGATTAACCCTGTTTTCGTGTCCTGTTCTACCCCCCCCAACGGGAAGACCTTTGCTGCTGTCAATTGTGAACGAAAACAAAAAATAATCACTGATGAAAAGCGCACTTGCTCTCCCGACCACCACCAAAAACACTGGCAACAATCTCCAGGAAAATATCACCGGTCTTGATTTGATCGGAGCACGTATCACCGGGCTCGACCTGATTGGAGCGCGTATCACCGGTCTTGATCTGATCGGAGCACGCATCACCGGCCTTGATCTGATCGGGGTGTAAATGTTTTGTCAGAAAATCTTCCGGGCCTTTCCAGGCATCCTTTTCAGAAACGCTAATCATTAAAAAAAAACAATATGAGTAATCTTTCAACACCTGCATACCTGCCTGGAGCATTTGGCAGAGCGGC
>CAILQK010000163.1 GCA_903836265.1 uncultured Bacteroidota bacterium
ATCTTTTTCCGATCACCATTCACACAATCAATATGTCCGTTTCCACAGAATCTCGTCCGAAATACAAAGTCAAAGATATTGACCTCGCCGAGTGGGGTCGCAAGGAAATCCAGCTTGCCGAGGCTGAAATGCCGGGCCTGATGTCGCTCCGCGAAGAGTTTGGACCCTCAAAACCGCTGCAGGGCGCCCGTATCGCCGGCTGCCTGCACATGACCATCCAGACCGCCGTGCTGATTGAAACGCTGGTTGAGCTGGGTGCGGAGGTATCATGGTCCTCCTGCAACATCTTCTCCACTCAGGATCACGCTGCAGCTGCCATCGCAGCCGCGGGTATCCCTGTATTCGCCTGGAAGGGCATGAATGCCGAAGAGTTCGACTGGTGTATAGAGCAAACGCTCTTCGCATTCAGCAATGATCAACCACTGAACATGATCCTCGACGACGGTGGCGACCTGACCAATATGGTACTCGACCAGTACCCCGAACTGGTAGCTGCTATTCGCGGTATTTCCGAAGAAACAACCACAGGCGTACACCGCCTCTACGAGCGCGTGGCCAAAGGAACGCTCCCGCTGCCTGCCATCAATATCAATGACTCCGTTACCAAGTCGAAATTCGACAACAAGTACGGCTGCAAGGAAAGTCTGGTTGACGCGATCCGTCGCGCTACTGATATCATGATGGCCGGTAAAGTGGCTGTGGTGGCAGGTTACGGCGATGTGGGCAAGGGCTCGGCAGCCTCCCTGCGTGGCGCAGGCGCACGCGTGATCGTTACCGAAATTGACCCGATCTGCGCACTTCAGGCTGCTATGGACGGTTTCGAGGTAAAACGCATGGAAAATGCTATCCCGCGCGCCAATATCGTGGTTACAGCCACAGGCAACTGCGATATCGTGACCGAAAAACATTTCCGCATGATGGCCGACAAAACCATCGTCTGCAATATCGGGCACTTCGACAATGAAATTGACATGGCATGGCTGAACAAGAGCTACGGCCATACCAAGGTAACAGTAAAGCCACAGGTTGATCTGTACAACATCGAAGGAAAGGATATCATCGTACTCGCCGAGGGGCGTCTGGTGAACCTGGGCTGCGCAACAGGGCACCCTTCATTCGTGATGTCAAACTCTTTCACCAATCAGGTGCTGGCCCAGCTGGAACTCTGGGAAAACAGCAAAAATTACGAGAACAAGGTATATATGCTGCCCAAACACCTCGACGAGAAGGTAGCCCGACTGCACCTCTCCAAGATTGGTGTGGAGCTGGAAGAACTGGCTCATCACCAGGCAGAATACATCGGTGTGAAGCCCGAAGGTCCGTTCAAGCCGGAGTATTACAGGTACTGAGAATTACCGACAGGCAGCTCCGGTTGCCGTCAAACACAAAGAGGCCGTCCGGGAAAATTCCCGAACGGCCTCTTTTTTATGTAATTCCGGCAGTTTTTACCTGTCTATATCCGGCATGGGCGGAATACCGCCGAAATCAAAAGCCGCTTCTATCTCTTTCAAGAGTGCTTCATCTTTCATGTCAGAAGCCATCCTCGCCAGGTTATTGGCCGTGGTAAGCGTGAACTGCTCTTCCTGTTCGTAGGCCTTCCGGAAGGGCGGTGGCTGTGACTTGTAGAAAGCCATTCGCTCCTCCATGGTTTTGGCAACCTGACGAATCTTTTCCGCAGCCTTTTCTTTGGCACCACAGCGCACATATACGTCTGTAATAAATGCCGTAAACTGGTCGTACGGGAAGTTTTTCTGCGGGAAAACCTTGAAGTACTTGTCAACCAGTTTCTCGGCTTTGTCCTTCTTGCCCTCAAACACCAGCTGGCGCGCAACACGAATCATGGAAACGCGCATGGTTTGCAAACTGGGCATGTAAGCCTTGTCCACATGAACCTTCAGTGTGTCAAAGTTGCCCCATTTCCAGTGATCCATGATATTGGTATAGGCAGTTTCTGTGTCGACACCGCCGGAACCGATGATACCATAAGCCTCCTGACTGCTTTTGGTCTTTTTCGGAACCAGTTGCAGGCTCAGACCCTCCAGCTGCAAATAGTCTTGCATACCGAGCAGCTTGTCTTCACGGCAGGTAACAGCCCAGTAAATGGGGCGTTTCCCGAAATTGGTAGCTACAATATCCAGGATAGCCAGTTCGTCCTTGATAATGTATCTGGTGTCTTTTGGCAGATTGAACCGGATAGTATCTTGCAGCAACGAATCGCCCGGAGCGATAATCTTGTTGTCAATAAATGCCTGCCTGTCCACCGGCAGATAGAACTTTTTGGTCGGCAGGTAGGAGTCGAAATCGCGGCCACCACCACCGGACGGCTGTCTGTGATCTTCTCCGACGAATTTGACCACCTGACGCAAATCCATTTCACGTTCTCCGTTCAGGGCAGCATAGGGCGTCTGTACACGCTTGTAACCACGCAGTTGTTCCTCCGGAATACTCATCTCGATAGCTGGTGAACCATTCACCGCACGACGCAACTGACTGATATACCAGTCTACAGCAATCAGCGACAGGTTCACCACACGAACATCTGTGCGAATGCCCTCTACCTCCTGGCAATACCAGAGCGGATAGGTGTCGTTATCTCCGTACGTGAACACGATGGCGTTGGGTGCACAGGAATTCAGGAAGTTGGAGGCATAATCGCGGCTGGCGTAGTGGTTGGCCCTCGAGTGGTCATCCCAGTTTTGCGTACCCATCAGTACCGGAGCACTGAGTGCAAGGGCAATGGATACGGGAGCGGCTGCGCCCTTGAGTGATTTGGACAGCAAGTCAAAGAGCGCCATTGCGCCGAGGCCAATCCAGATACAGTATGTGAAGAAAGATCCGGCGAGTACGTAGTCGCGCTCGCGGGGCTCGTTGGGCGGCTGATTGGAATACACAATAATTCCAATGCCGGTAATGATAAACAGCGCCAATATGGCATAAAACTCCTGCTGACGGCGGCGGTAATGATATACCATACCAAAAATGCCGAGCAGGAACGGAATCATGTAGTACTTGTTCTTCGACGGATTGTTTTTTTCATCGGTAGTAAGCATACTCTGATTGCCCACCCTTGGCGCATCTATGAAGTCAATACCGGAAATCCAGTTGCCGGCACTCGGATCCCAGGCATAATAACCCTGCTCGCCATTCTGACGACCGGAGAAATTCCACATGAAATAGCGCCAGTACATCCAGCCTATCTGGTATTTCCAGAAAAACTCCACGTTATCGGCAAAAGTATAGGGGCCCTTGTTTTTCTCAATCCACTGCTGATAAATTTTTGGACGGCCCTGGGAGTAATCACCCATGCGCGGGAAAAGAACCATGGTGGACGGGTCGTAAACATAGTCAGACTTTTCATCCACTATTTCATAGCGGTCGCCTACTCTCCCGAAACGCGGCTCCGACTTCATGTCAACCGGCTGCGCATCGAAGTTGGATCCCCGGAGCAGCGGGCGCTCGCCGTACTGTTCACGATTGAGATACGGAAGCAGTCGCATCGGATCCGACGGATCGTTCATGTTGATGGGCGTGTTGGCATTGGCACGGATGATAACCATGCCATAGGCCGTATAACCAATTACCACCACACCCAGTGCCACTACAATACGCTGAAGGAGGCCATTGCCGGTGCGTTGGGCCCTGCGCAGTCCATACCAGATAGCGCCGCCAAAAAGCAGAAAGACAAGAGCGATACCGGAGTAGAATGGCAATCCGAGGCTGTTCACAAAAAACTTGTCGAAACTCGCCCACATACTCGGAATACCCGCAATGATCAGCTTCTGAATGGCCACGATAAAAACAACGCCCGTACCGGCAGCAATCAGCGAGCCGACAAACGTGATTTTTTTGAACTTTTTAAAGTAGTACAACATCGCCAGGGCCGGGAATGTCAGCAAACTGAGCAGGTGTACTCCGATGGAAAGAGCGGTAGAAAAGAAAGCGAAAACCAGCCATTTGTCTGATTCGGCTGTATCGGGCAGGTTATACCATTTCAGGGTGGCCCACAGAGTCATGGCCGTGAAAAATGTGGACATGGCATACACCTCTCCTTCCACTGCGGAAAACCAGATAGAGGAGGCAAATGCAGAAGCCAGACCGGCAACAACGCCGGCACCGGCGATAGCGACAGAAGTTGCACCAGCCGGCTCTTCCTCGCGACCAACAGTCGTCAGTCGGGCAAGAATAGTCGTACTCCAGCACACGAAAAGTGCCATGAACGCGGTACTGATGGCAGAAAGCAGGTTCACGCTGTAGGCAATAGCAGACGGTTCGCTGGAAACCATGGATCCCACCCAGGCAAAAAGACGGCCTATGAGCAGGAAGACCGGGGCGCCCGGCGGGTGTACCACCTGAAGCTTGTACGCACCCGAGATGAATTCGCCGCAGTCCCACAAACTGCCTGTGGGCTCGGCAGCAAGACCCAGCACAGTGGCAGCGATGGCAAAAGTGAGCCATCCGGCGGCATTGTTCAATGTTTTGAAGGAGAAGTTCATATTGTTGTCAGGTATAGAGAGAGCCGCCCCGGAAATGAGGCGACTTCCAAAACATTTGCAAAGCTAAAAAACTCCGGGCGTTCGCACCGGCGAATTAAGAGTTTGTTCGGGAATCTCTGTCGGAAGCAAAGATTCCCGGACATACTCTAAATGCCGAGTTTCTTCTTTACCAGCGCCGTTACATCGTCCGATTCTGCGGCAAACAGCATGGCACCCGAACTGGTATCAAATATCATCAGATACTGATTCTCGGTAGCAACAGATTTTATGGCATCATTAACACGGGTAAGAATCGGCTTGAGCAACTCTTCGCGTTTTAAAGCTACCTGTTGCTGGGCATCCTGTTCAAACTTCTGGATGTACTCCTGCTGTTTCTGGAGTTCCTGTTCTTTGGTCTGGGCCTGTACCGGCGTAAGTGTTCCGCCCTGATAAGCCTGCTGATAGGCATTTACTGCCTCCTGGAATGACTTCGTCAGCGAATCATCCTTGGCTGTCAGTTTATCGGCAAAAACTTTCAGGTCGTCGTTGGCTTTTTTGGTGTCGGGCATCATCTCCAGCAGGTTGCCAAGGTTCATGTGGCCATACCTGGGAGCATTTTGGGCTGAAAGAGTGGCAGATCCCAGAACAAAGGCTATCGAGATCAGCAGGGTTGTTTTGTTCAACATCAGTGGTGTGTAATTTCTTGATTTAACAATAGTCGGGAACAAAGGTAACAATTGCCTTGAGTTCGCTGTTCCATTTCATATATTTGACGCAACATCCGTATCATCAGGTATGCCGTTATGCGTTAAAAAAGGGTTAAGGAACAGTGCTGTGCCCCGATCAACTGGTTTCATTTAACGTTCTTTAAGCGTACCTTTGTTTGTGAATAAAACCATCAGCAAGGCAAACGCCCGGAAAATCTCTCATTTTTACAACCGTCCGTTCAGAAATGTTCAAGTATAAACACGTCACAATCAACGGTAATTTCCCGGGATTAATGCCTCTGATTACCGTACTTGCCCTGCTCCTCTCCTTTCGCACGTCTGCCCAGGACGACAACGCCCAGCTCATTCAGTTCTCCGGTATGGTATTCACTGATGCCGAAGGACGCCTGGCACCCGTTCCTTTTGCAACTATCTCCATTCCGCAAAAACACCGCGGTACATACTCCGACTACCGCGGATTTTTCTCTATCGTTGTGGAAAAAGGCGATAAAGTACGATTTAACTGTATCGGTCTGGAACCGGTTACTATCACCGTTCCCGATACACTCACTCAAGACCGCTATTCAATCGTGCAACTGATGACGCAGGATACGCTCAACCTGCCGGAACTGGTCATCATGCCCTGGCCATCCAAAGAACACTTCAAAATTGAATTCCTGAAAATGGATGTTACCCCGGAACTTCAGCGCCGGGCCGCCGAAAACCTGGCCAACGAATACCTGGCTGATGCCCGCAAGAATCCGGATATGGTACCCTACGGCGGAAGGGAAAGTGCCAACTTCTACCTGCGACAGCAGTCTCGTGAATATGTCTATATCGGACAAACGCCACCCATGAACATTTTCAGTCCGCTGGCATGGGGTCAGTTTTTCAAAGCCTGGAAGGACGGCAAATTCAAGAAAAAATAATAAAGCTCCGTGTGATTATAATGACAAAATCACACAGGGCTTTATCTGAAAGTTCACCGGAATTTCAGAAAATATGCCGCTCGGCATGGTAACTTGATCTTACGAGCGGACCACTTTCCACATACCTGAAGCCACGTCTGATACCCTCCTCCTGATAGTGCGCAAACAAATCAGGATGTATGTATTCCGCCACATCAAGGTGCATTTTTGTGGGCTGCAGATACTGCCCGATAGTCAATATGTCGCATCCGTGCGCCACCAGGTCGTCCATGATGCGATACACTTCTTCCGGCGTTTCTCCCAAACCCACCATAATTCCTGATTTGGTACGCTTGCCGTAACCCCTGGTCCGGCGTATCTGTTCGAGACTTCGCTCATATTTGGCCTGCGGACGTACTTTGCGGTATAAACGCTCCACCGTCTCCATATTGTGGCTTACCACCTCCTGCCCGGCGGATATCATGCGCTCGAGCGCTTCCCAGTTGGCTTTCGTATCGGGAATCAGGGTTTCAATGGTAGTGTCGGGGCAACGCTCTTTCACAGCCCTGACAGTCTGGTGCCATATCTCGGCGCCGCGATCTTTCAGTTCGTCCCTGTTCACAGACGTTATTACAGCATGCTTCACTTTCATAAGCCAGATAGCCTCTGCCACACGGCGGGGCTCGTCTTCATCATATTCGTTTGGGCGACCCGTTTTCACCGCGCAGAACGAACAGGAACGGGTACAGGTATTGCCCAGTATCATGAACGTGGCCGTACCTGCTCCCCAGCACTCTCCCATATTGGGGCAACTGCCGCTCTGGCATATCGTGTGAAGCTTGAAATCATCCACAATGCTGCGCACATTCCGGTAGTTCTCGCCCATCGGAAGACGCACCTTGAGCCAATCCGGACGACGCGGACGGGATTCCGTATTTTTTTCTGCTACAGGTAGTTCAATCATGGAGTTGTAAACAAGATAAGATCACTGGAGTTTGGATAACCAGTTGGCAATTTTTGTCATTTCATCCTTTGGTACCGATGGCTGCGCAACCATGGGCACATAACCGGGCCAGTTGGCGGGTTCAGGTTTGGCTACCAGCTGGGCAATACGCTTCGCCGAATACTTGCGCTTTGAGATGTCTGTCCAGGACGGGCCAACCAGCTTGCGGTCGAGGTTGTGACAGGCGCCACAGCCGTTTTTATCAAGCAACGCCTTGACATCGGCTGGCAAACGCGGATCCCCTCCCTCGACTTTAGTGAATGAAACAAGCAGGAGGACAACCGGAAAGAACAGGAGGTATTTTTTCATTTTCTGTAAAAAGCGATGTGAAAAATACGGTAAGGGCGCTGCAAAGTTCGTCATGTACACCCATAAGCGCATGATTTTTTTCGTGTTTTAAATTTATTTTATGTCAGGACTTGCATATATGCCTCCAAAACCGCAAATTTTGTATAGTCAATATTAATCCGAACACTCAAAACACCACTTCAATGAACCTCCGCGACAAGCCCTTTCTGCGGCTTATTATTCCTTTTTGCCTCGGTATCTGCTGCGGCGAAAATCCGGAACCTCTCACTTTGCCACATACACTGTGGGCGATTCCGGCACTGGCCACCCTGCTGCTCGCTTTTACCCGTTATCAGTACCGCTTCCGATGGGTGTTCGGCGTTTCCCTGATTTGTTGCCTGTTCTGTAGCGGGTTTTTCCTGTCTGGCGCCTTCAATGAACTCGGAAACCCTGGTCATTTCAGCAAAAAAAGTGCTACAATTTCACAATTCGTCGCAGAGGTGATCGAAGCACCATCTTTGGGCTCGCGCGTGAAGATTCCGGTACGCATGCTGGCAGCCGGCAACTCAATGACCCCCACAACGGGCAACCTGATGCTTTTCCTGGATAAAATGCCGGACTCCGTCACGATCAGATACGGAGATCGTATCGTGGTAACAGGCGAACCGGTTCGAACCGAACCGGCGAAAAATCCCTGTGCTTTCGACTATGCCCGTTATCTGCATTTCAGGAATATTCACCACCAGTGTTTCGCACACGGGCACGAGGTAGCAGTCGTATCGTCCGGACATGGAAGCGATATCCGGAGAAACGCATACGAGTGGCGCGACTGCCTGCTCGGCGTACTGAAAAAATATTTCCCGACCACCGACGAGTACGCGGTAGCATCCGCACTGCTGGTGGGCTTCAAGGATGATCTTTCCGACGAAGTACAGCTGGCATACGCGGAAACGGGCTCCATGCACGCACTCGCCGTGTCGGGCACGCACGTCGGCATGCTGTACGCCGGATTGATCTTCATGACCGAGAAACTGAAGCTGCGGGGAAAATGGCGCCGCCTCGAAACAATGGCCATTCTGCTCGCTATCTGGGCATTCACTTTCCTGACGGGCGCTTCTGCTTCGGTACTTCGCGCTTCGGTAATGTTCACGGTCTATTTGCTCGCAAAGTCTCTCTTCCGCCAGTCGTCGGCCTGGAATATCCTGCCCGTTTCCGCTTTTATTCTGTTGCTGAACAACCCGTACCTGTTATTCGATGCAGGCTTTCAGTTGTCGTATGCCGCCGTGGCTGGTATGGTATTTTTCTACCCGCGTATGTACCGGATGTTCCCTCCCGGGCCGCAATGGGCCGACGAAGGCCTGAAAGTGTTGCTTGCCGGCGCCTCGGCACAGTTGGGCACACTGCCGCTTTCGCTGTTTCTGTTCAACCAGTTTCCGGTTTATTTCTGGTTGTCCGGCTGGATTGTCGTGCTCGGCGGAGCGATTTTCCTTTGGGGTGGCTCGCTGCTGATCATGGCAGACAGTGTATGGCCGGCAGCCGCCGGAATTGCCGGCAAGATGCTTTACCTGATGGTTCTGTATATGAACAAGGTCATTTATACCATTCAGGAGCTCCCCCTGAGCGTGATTTCAGGAATCTGGATTCCTTCATGGGTGGCAGTTGTGATGTATGTTGCCATTATACTTCTCGGCGGACTGATTGTATGGCGGCGGGGAAGCTGGTTCGTGGCACTCATGTCAATTGTGGCTGTTCTGGGATGCTATCGCCTGCATGCACGCGCGCAAAAGCAGAATCAGAAGACAATTGCTGTCTATTATCTCTCCAGACAACAGCGCATGATTGATTTTTTTGATGGAAACCGGGCAATCACACTGTCCGATTCCATTGCACGAAAGCAGGAGTTGTTTGCTGCCGGAGGATTCAGAACGGCATCCGCCATTTTTAACCGCACATCAATACATCTGAACGACAAAATGCTGTTTCAATCAGACAATTTCATCCGGAAGGGACCATTCATCAATTTTTCCGGGGTAAGTATGGCATTTTTTGAATCAGATTACGACGCCCGGTCATTGCCGGATTTTCCTGTTGACTTCATTATTCTTTCCCGCAATACCAATATTTCACTGACACAGTGCCATGTCAAGCTGCGATTCCGGACAGTAGTAGCCGACGCCTCCAACAGTCGCAAAAAAACCGAAAAGTGGCGAAAGGAATGTACCGAAAACGGATGGGCGTTTCACGATGTGAAATCCGGAGGCGCCTGGGTTTGTCGTCTCTCCAACTGAACTGTTACACCATTTCAATAACACCTTCAAAATTCATGCATCATGAAACAACGCTTCATCAATTACCTGTATTTCACCCGGAAAGAACGCCTCGGCAGTGTTGTTCTGCTCGCTTTTTGTGCGGTTGTATTCGCCGTGCCGAATATCCGGGAGTGGTATCAGCCACAGAGCCACACCGATTTTACCGCATTTGAGACCGCCATGAGATCGTTCAGGATGGCACAGTCCGACAGCAGTCCGACCGTTCGCCTGTTCCCGTTCGATCCCAACCTCGCCAGCAGAGACGAGCTGATTCAGCTGGGGCTGTCGGAAAAAGTAGCCGGCAACATCTGCAATTACCGCGACAAGGGCGGTATATTTCGCAAACCCGACGATCTGGGCAGGATTTGGAGCCTTCAGCCCGCCGACTTCGAGCGCCTGAAACCCTATATCCGCCTGGAAAAGAATGGTCGCGGCGATGATGAAAGAAAAATCCCGGAGTACAAACGGGCCGACAACGGGCCGCTCGATCTGAATACCGCCGATTCGGAATCATTGCAGAAACTGCCAATGGTTGGTGAAAAACGCGCCAGCCAGATTATCCGTTACCGGGATGCTCTGGGCGGTTTTATTTCCGTGATTCAGCTTTCGGAAATGTACGGACTGCCCGACAGTGTTTTTGCTCTGATCAGTCCGAAACTGACCACCAGCACTCCGCTGCTTCGCAAACTGTCGCTCAACAGCAGCACAACACAGCAGCTGGAAGCTCATCCGTACATCTCGCGACGACAGGCTGAAATCATCGTTTCATACCGCAATCAGCACGGTTCGTACAAGTCTGTGGAAGATCTGCGGCAGATACGGGCGTTTTCCGATGGAGAGTGGCTGCAAAAAATAATGCCCTATCTCGACCTGGAATAGGCACATACAGGGCAATTGAAAAATAATTACGCATATTTACGCCCTGAAACGCAAGTACATTTCCAAAAAAAGCAACACTTATGCGGAATCACCCGGCAGCACTGCCCTTTCTATTTTTCACCGAAATGTGGGAACGCTTCGGCTATTACCTGATGATCGGTATCTTCACCCTGTACATGACCGATACGCAGTCGGGCGGACTCGGCTTCGACAGGGGTACTTCGGCCGATGTATATGGTACGTTTATCGCGCTTGTTTATCTGACACCCTTTGTCGGTGGATTGCTGGCCGACCGAATCCTCGGGTTCCGCAGAAGTATCATTTTGGGGGGAATTCTGATGGGTATCGGCTATCTTCTGCTGGCCATTCCGAATAACCTGACCACTTTTTACCTGGCACTCGCAGTCATGATTCTGGGGAATGGCTTTTTCAAACCCAATATCTCCACACTGCTGGGTAATCTGTACAATGAAGAGCGATACAAAGCCCTGAAGGACGATGGCTTCAGTATCTTCTACATGGGTATCAACATTGGCGCCCTGATTTGCAACTTCGTGGCCGCCTATATGCGGAATACCTACGGATGGGGATACGCTTTCGCCGCAGCAGGCGTTGGTATGTTCATCGGGGTGTTTGTATTCATAGTGGGCATGAAGCATTGCGCGCACGCAGATGTACGCCAGGATCAGTCGGCCGGAGGTACCACGGGCGTGGGCGCCATGCTGTCTTCCGTACTGATTCCGGCGGTGGTAACCGGTGTGGGCGCCTGGTATATTCCGGGCAACATCTTCGGTTCCGACTCGACGGATGCATTCCTGTTCGGTGCGATGCCTGTAGTGGGTTTCTACATCTGGACTCTGCAAAAGGCTGCAACCGATGAAAAACCCCGTATCAAGGCGCTGCTGGCTGTTTACGCCGTTGTTGTCATTTTCTGGGCGGTGTTCAAGCAGAACGGTACTGCCCTCACTACCTGGGCCGAGTTCTACACCGACCGCTCAATGCCGGAACTGATTGAAACACCCGCCAGCTTCATGGGTGCCACCCAGACTGTAAAGTATGAAAAAGGTACCTACCCGCGCTACGATGAGCAGTTCAGAACAACCAGAAATCCGGAAACAGGCAAAATCGTGACGGACTCCGCCAGCTACCACTCTTATTTCAAAAACCTCCCGGAAGAAAACAGGCCCGCCGAGGGCACATCTCTGCTACTGGTTTCGACCGAGATATTCCAGTCGGTGAATCCTTTCTTCGTGATTTTCTTCACGCCGGTACTGATCTGGTTCTTCAGCTGGCTCAGGAGCAAAAAACGGGAGCCCGGCACACCAGCCAAAATCGGACTGGGCCTGGTCATCAGCGCGCTCTCCACGCTTGTGACAGTGGTGGCGGTGTACGCATGCCACAACGGTGCCGAAAAGGCCTCCGCATGGTGGGTAATTGCCACTTATGCCGTGATTACAGTGGGCGAATTGTGCCTGAGTCCGATGGGCCTCTCGATGGTATCCAAAATGGCGCCGGCCCGACTGGCCGGACTCATGATGGGAGGCTGGCAACTGGCTACATCACTGGGCAACAAACTGTCGGGCGTACTGGCTACCATGTGGGATAAATACGAAGACAAATCCAGCTTCTTCTGGGTGAACTTCGTGTTGCTGGCCATTTCTGCCACAGTACTGTACCTGATGCTGCCGTGGCTGAAACGGGTGTTCCGGGACTCCGGAGTACACTGAAGAGATCCGGCCGGAGTGCAAAAACCTGTCCCCCCCGGCCGGATATAATTTGTCTGACAACTGCCTGATCAGGTTACACTGGTCAGGCAGTATTATTTCATATCAGTTCAAAGGCAGCAGTACCGGACAGGCCCGGCAATACAGAAGCACGCTGCAGTTCGATGCTCTGATGGCTGTCTTCCGGAACCTGCAGGCGCGGACTCACCAGTTCGAAATCGAGCGGATCGTATTTGAAAATACTCCACTCCCCCTTGCTGCACTCCAGTGCCGTGAGATGCTCCACCCAGTCGCCGCTGTTCATATAACAAACCTCGCGGCCATTGGTGGCAGTAACCATACGTATCTGTGGCTGGTGTATATGACCGCACACAACGTAATCGTATCCGTTTTCGGCAGCAATTTCGATGGCCGTATTTTCAAAGTCGTTGATAAACCTGACGGCGCCTTTCACGCTTTTCTTGACCCTGGCCGAGAATGACGTGGGGCGCAAACCGAATATTGATCTTGTCTTGTTTACCAGACGATTAATCCGGATCAGCAGGTCGTACCCGGCTCCTCCGAGTTTGGCAAGCCACTTGACGCGCTGTACGCTCGGATCAAACACATCTCCGTGAAAAACCCAGTGTTTCTTCCCGTCAACCTGAAAAACCAGCTTGTTGCGCAGGTGTATGATACCCAGGGAAACCTCCCCGAACTTGCGGAGCATATCGTCGTGGTTGCCCGTCAGGTAATAAACCTTTGTTCCGTTCATCGCCATTTTCAACAGGCGTCGAACCACCTCGAGGTGCTCTTTCGGGAAATAACTTTTACGGAAATTCCACATGTCGAAGATATCTCCGTTCAGCACCAGCGTTTCCGGCTCTATGCTCTTGAGATACAGATTGAGTTCGCGGGCGTGGCACCCGTAAGTTCCCAGATGAATGTCTGAAAGTACAACTATGTCAACTTCTCGTTTCATGTTGAAAGCAGTAATGTGCCCTGCAAAATTCGGGGTTAAACACGTCAGAACCGGTTAACTTAAAATTAAGTAATCATTAAATACCCGAAAATTTGTAAGAATATTGCCATAATAATACGGAATTTTGAACCGCAAAAAGGTAGCCCGGACAACTTGCGTCGCCCGGGCCGTTCGTAGTTAAGTTCCTAACCTTAAAACTACTAAAATCTGTATCCAATTATCTTCATCAGGTTTGTCAGAACTTCCAGCCAAACGACAGCGAAATGGTGCTGCCAAGGTTCAGTCGTTGCATGACATTATCCTGATCTGCTTCAAACTTGTGGGATGAATTGACATCCTGGTAATAGACGAAATCGGGGCGAAGTATGTCGCTCCAGGTAAGTTTGATCTCTCCACCGCGACCGATTTTCTTGCTCACCTGGAAATCAAGCAGGTTTCTGTGGCGTTCGTAGATATCGCCGTAACCCACCGTTCCTACCTGTGCAATACGGTCTCCGATGGAGTTGAACATCACGGTGGTGTTCAGCCCCCAGTCAGGAATGGAATATGAAACACCGGCGTTGATCAGGTAAGGCGATTGGCCCTGAAGTGCACGGGTGGTATCATAGGCCGACACGTTTGACAGGTCGAGGGAGGAAAAAATACGCGCTGCATTGGCAAAAACAACCAGGTTTTCAAAGTTGGTGCCGAGGAAACCCAGATTCTTGCGGATTTCAATTTCTGCTCCGTAGTTCTGGGCTCCGGGTATGTTCTGGAAGGTAAACGTACGTGTACCAGCGCCCTGCGAGCTGTATGTGAACTCGATAGGAGTGGTGAACTTCTTGTAAAACAGGCTCACGCTGAACAGCTGATTCTGGCCGGGATAAATTTCATAGCGGATATCGGCATTCCAGATATTGCCGGGCGTCAGTCCGGGATCACCCACCACGCCAGCATTCAGGAAGAAGTCGTAGAATGCAAAGGGCGCCAGCTCTCTGAACTCAGGACGCGTCACGGTTTTGGAGGCCGACAGACGCAGTTGCTGTGTTTCCGTGAGGCTGTATGTCAGGTTGAATGACGGCAGCAGTCGCGTGGTAGTCGTGTCAACTACCAAGGGTACGCTGGTGCCGTAACGGGCAGATTCGAGGCGCTGGTGGAAGCTCTCTGCGCGAACACCCCAGCTCAGGCGGAAACGATCGGCAATTTTGTTCTCGAACATGGCGTATCCGGCGTACAAATCAGAGCCGGCCTCATATCCGTCACTCGGGTTGGTAATTTCATCCAGCACAAATCCTTTCGGACCGATATTAGACGGCATGAAAATGGAGTCCTGGGGGAGGTAAAGGTTGCTGTAGTCGAACTGGAGGAAGTTGCTCAGAACAAATCCCATTACACGGGCATTGAACTGCCTGTCGCGTTGCTGGTACAATCCGCCCATTTTGAATGTCTGCTTCTGTCCGCCGATTGCGAAAGGTATACTCAAATCAACATTGCCATTCCAGGTATTCTCGGCCAGACTGGAGTAGAAACGGCCGCTGCGGTACGGATCAGCCGATCCGAAAGGCACATACGCCTGATAATTGATGCTGGCGTCTGTGGTATCTTCAAAGTTTTTGAAGTAGAACATGCGGCGCAGAGAAGGGATGTCTCTGGTATTTCTGTTGAAGCCACCACCCCAGTTGAGGCGTGCACCTTTTTCACTTAGCTGGTGCTCGCCGTACAAACGGCTGGTAAGCAGATGGTTCTCGGTGTATTCGATCGTAGTGGAAGCAACTTTTCTGTATTGCTCGATGTCATCACCAAAGCGTTCACTCACTATATTGTCGGTGTTGGTAGAATATGTGCCCTGAACGCCGATTTTATGTCTGTTATTGAATTTGACAGCGCTGTTCAGCAGCGCACCCCAAAGGACGTTATTCTTGAACTGCAGATCTGTGTAATCGAACAGTTTGCCGGAGTTGTCGTAGTCGAAGCGGCGGCCGTTCTGCAGGCGATTCTGGTTACTGTAAGAAATCGAAACGGTAGTACCCCACTGTGTTTTGGCTGCGGGGTCCGTAGCAAATCCTCCGTTTATCTGAAAACCTGCATTGGGACGTGCACTGCGCTCCATTTCTATTTTCCAGTCGTTAGGTATAGTAGCCGAATAATCGTACTGATCATCGTTGGAAGCACCTACAAACGTTTTGGTATCAGGGAAGCCGGAGGGCAGCGCACGGGAACCATCATCTACACCCAGCCAGTCGGTAGATCCACCCTGTGCTCCTAGATGTTCCCTGAAAGTAGTTACTGTGTTGTAGCCACTGTTCAGCGATGCCGAAAAGAATGTGCGCTCCGGAATATCTTTGGTGTTCAGCAGAATAGCGCCACCAGCAAATTCGCCGGGCAAGTCGGCGCTGGCCGTCTTGACAACCACGAGGTTGTCAAGCATGGCAGAGGGGAATAAATCAAACGAAAAGGCCTTGCGGTCGGGCTCGGTGCTCGACAACATGGCGCCGTTCAGCAGGGCTATATTGTAGCGGTCGTTCAATCCCCTGATTACGGCAAATTTATTGTCCTGCAGACTGGCGCCACTCACACGGCGGATAACATCACCGGTAGTGCGGTCAGGGGTACGACGTATGGTTTCCGAACTGATGCCATCACCGATAGTTGTACTGTTTTTCTGAAGAATTGTGAGGGCGCTCTGCGACTCACGACTTGCTCTCGCCACTACCACTACTTCAGTCAGCGCCTGGGCAGCAGCCTCTTCGAGTGCTACATCGATTATGACGGCCTCTCCGGCACGAACATTGATTTCGCCGATGGTCTTTGGTGAAAACCCGGTGTAGTTAATGGAAATCTGGTGGATACCCTCCGGCACATTGGCTATAGTGTAATTGCCATCGTAATCGGTCATGGCGCCACCTGCATTGTTATCGAGAATAATAGTTACGCCGATGAGAGATTCAGCCAGCCTGGCATCAATCACTTTTCCGGTGATGGAGCCCTTTTGAGCACTTGAAAGAATCGGCAGGCACAGGAATATGCCGAACAGAGGTTGGAAGACAATTTTCATAATCAGGATACAGAATTTGCCGCAAAGGTCCAATCTCTTTGTAACCTGTCTTTTAAGCCAAAATGAAGTTATTGTTAATTATCAGATTTTCCCGTAACTTGGTATTATCATTCATCCGCTTCAAAACGCTGTCACCATGAAAAAACAACTGAACAACCTCCTTTTTTTATCTTCCTGTACCGTCGCGATACTGATGCTCACCGCCTCGGCAATACCGGAAAAAACCGGTATAAACCTCCCTTCATGGGGCTTTTTCGCCCACAAACGCATCAACCGGCTCGCCGTTCTCACGTTACCCCCTGAAATGATGGTCTTTTTCAAAAAGCATATTGACTTCATTGCAGATCACGCTGTGGATCCGGATATGCGGCGATATGCCACTCGTCTTGAGGGCGCAAGGCATTTTATTGATCTCGACCAGTACGGAACTCCCCCGTTTGAAAACCTTCCCCGCAACTGGTCCGATGCACTCATCAGACACACCGATATCCGTGTTGTTGATTCAAAGGGCGACACAATGCTGCTCGTTGATCACCGCGATACCATGACACCGGTTTTCCGGCAGGAATACAGAAAATGGTTCCGCCAGTCGGTTGTTCCGGCGTTTTATTCGGGAAACCACGAGGTAAATCCTGACTCTGTTTTTCGATTTTTCTCTGATTGGGGGCGCCTCGATACACGCCCGGCAGATGCATTTTTTCAGGAATATATCTCCGGTCACGGTATCCTGCCCTGGAATTTGCAGCATTTCCAGCAAAAACTGACCGATGCATTCCGCGAACGCGACGCGCGCTTGATACTGAAGTTGTCTGCTGAAATCGGACATTACATAGGTGACGCACACGTTCCACTGCACACGTGCAGCAACTACAACGGACAAAAAACGGGGCAGCACGGTATCCACGGTTTCTGGGAAAGCCGGATACCGGAACTTTTTGCAGACGAGTCGTATGATTATTTCGTCGGCAAGCCCGTGTATATCGAAAATACCCGCGACTGGTTCTGGCAGTGTGCGCTGGACAGTCACAGTATGGTTGACAGTGTGCTCTCCATTGAGAAGGCACTCCGGGAGTCTTTTCCCGCCGACCGCCAGATGTGTCCCGATATGCGACAGGGCATCATGGGCATTCATCCCTGCCGCGAGTTCGCTTCCGCATACCAGGAGGCGCTCGATGGCATGGTGGAAAGACGTATGCGGGCAGCCATTGTTGCCGTCAGTTCCGCATGGTACACCGCCTGGGCCAATGCCGGACAGCCCGATTTGTCAGGACTGAATGCCGGAACGCCCAACCAGCAGGAACTGGAAGAAGAACAGACGGTCAGGAATGCTTTTGCCCTTGGCAAAATTTTCGGCCGCACGGAAGAGCACTGATCAGACACTCGGTTACCTCAACGAGAACTTGACGCCGGCCCACCAGTACCGGCCAGTGCCCGCCTCGTAGTAGCGGCCTCCGGATGCATTGAGCTGCACATTGGCAGCATACTGTTCATTGCCCATGTTGTTCACACCCACATAAGGCTCCAGTATGCTGTTTTTCAGTCTGATGGTATAGCCGGCGCGAAGGTTCGCCAGTATGTATTCATCAGCAGAATAGCTGTTGGCATCATCGGCAAATATCACGCCCGCGTAACACCCCTGTGCGATGGCAAAAAATCCGGCGGGGTGAAAGTACCGAAACTCCAGCCGGGCATTCAGTGGCGGGATACCCGGCAGTTTGTTGCCGTCATAAATATTACCCCCTGCCGTGTATGTCCTGTACCGGAAATCGGAAATGGTCTGGGTGTAGTACGCCCGCAGATTTTTGTGAAGCGGCCATGAGAGCCCCAGCTCCACGCCCCGGCGATCTGTCTTGCCGGCATTCCTGAAGTAGGTTTTGCCGGGCTGCTCCATGATCTGGTACGGGACAAGGTCGTTCAGGGTGTTGATGTAAAAGATGGCGAGGTCAAAACGGAGGTCTTTTTCATTTTTTCCGGTGAAAATCACCCCTTTGGTGCCCATTTCAAATGACCTCGCCTCCTGTGGCCTCAAATACGGATTGAATCCGCCCGTGCCATCCGGATTGTTGGAAAGCTCGTTCAGCGTGGGACTTTCAAACGTGGTGGCATAGCTGGCGTAAAGTGACGCTCCGGGAGACATGCTGTAGTTTATACCAAGCACCGGGTTGAACTTGTGCAGCTTTCTGTTGCCCGACTGGTCGCCATCGGTCAGGTACATATCGGTTACCCGAAGAAACAATCCGTCAAAACGCAATCCCGCCTCGAGCAGGATACGCTCCGACGGGCGAAGCTCCTGAAGCAGATATGTTCCGGCACTCTGATAGCGCTCCCGTTGATCGAGCACCAGGTTGCCTCTGTCAAAAACCCCGGGCTGTATTTCTGTGTAAGAGTATCTTTTTCTGTGGTCCGACTGATTATCCAGATCCGTTCCGATTTTGAGCCGGTAGGGCATATCACCGATCCGGTGGGTAAACTGATAGCCGAGATACAGCCCCTGATATTGTCTCTGAAGATCACCATATCCGTTTGATGCGACCGCCAGTCTGTTCTCCAGATGTCGGCTTGTGTGAAAAGTTCTGACCTGTATCTGGTGTTTTTGTCCGATTTTTTGCTCGAAAGTGAGTCCGGCACGCCACTGCTCCACAGCCTCGCCAGTATCGTATTTCAGGTTGTTAAAACCCGCCTGCCGCGGATTTTCTTCCAGCTGGGCAGCCGTCAGCCCGCCGGGATCGTTCGCTACCGGACTGTTCCCGTAATTGGCCAGCAGGGTAATCTTCCCTCCTGTGTTCAGCTCTCTGACGAGTTTTCCGTTGAAAATGGTGTTCTCCATACGGCTCCAGTCGCGGTAACCGGTCGTCTGATTTCGGGAGCCTGTCAGCAAATAAGCCCACCTGCCTGTCCGGCGACCGGCCTTCACCTGGTAACGCTGGAAGCCATAACTGCCGACGACTGTTTGCGCCTCCAGCAAGGGTTTTCCGGCCTCCGGGGTTTCTGTGGTCAGCCAGATAACACCACCGGCCGCATTGCCATACAAACCCGATGCTGCACCCCGTATCACTTCCATCTGCCGCATGGCGCCCATATCAAGGTTGTCAACGTCGACCTGGCCATCCGGGGTTCCTTCCGGGAGGCCATCAGTGAAGACCCTGATGCCGCGGATGCCAAAGGATGCCCTCGCGCCAAAACCACGAATGGAAATCCGCAGGTCCTGTGCGTAATTATCCGGGTTCATGGCAAAAACACCCGGTACGGCGCCGAGGGCCTCGTAAGGCGACAGTTGTTGTGTGGCTGTCTGCAGGCGCGCCCTGTCGAGCACAAAAACAGCCAAAGGGGCATCTGTGGCGCTGACAGCAAGCCGGGTGGCCGTTATTTCGACCGGTGCTCCGGTCAGCGGAACCAGCGTATCCTGTTTTGGCTGGGGAAAGGCGGTCAGCGGCAACAGGCCGCAAAGACCTGTCAACAGCGTTTCAGTGAGACTTTGTGGCATAAACGGCTTTACTTGACCGGCACTACGCGGAAGATATAGCCCGGATTTTCCACAGAAAAATAGATGTATCCGTCACGACCCATGGTGATGGCGCGCACGCGACCGACATCGTTGAACAGGTTTTCCTGTTTTACCACTTTCCGGCCATCCAGCACACAGCGATTCACAAACCTGAAACTCAGCGAACCAACCAGCAGGTTTCCCTTCCAGGCAGGGTATCTGTCGCCGGTTACAAAGGCCATACCACAGGGCGCTATCGAAGGCACCCAGTAGGTAACTGGTGACTCGATGCCCTCCATGGACGTTTTATCAGTGAAGGAACGACCATCGTAATGTGTACCATAAGACACCACAGGCCAGCCGTAGTTCTTTCCCGGCTGCACCACATTCAGCTCGTCTCCTCCACGGGGGCCGTGCTCATGTTCCCACAAGTCGCCGGTCACGGGGTTGAATGCCAGTCCCTGCGGATTCCGGTGACCGTAAGACCATATTGACTGAACAGCGCCAGCCTGGCTGAAAAACGGGTTGTCGGCAGGAATATCGCCGTTTTCGGTGATACGATGCACCTTTCCATGGGCCTTGTCGAGCACCTGCGGGAACTCATCCTGCTTGCCACGCTCTCCGACTGTTACGTACAGGTATCCATCGCTGCCAAACTCCATTCTGCTTCCAAAGTGGTATTGAGTAGCCACAAAGGGAAGCGCCGTGAAAATATCACGGATATCGCTCAGCTGATTGCCCTCGAGGCGCGCGCGCATGACAGTTGTAGCCGACAGTTTGGAGTCACCGCCTGGCTGCGGTTTTGAATACGTGAAGTAAATCAGATTGTTTTCGGCAAACTTCGGATGCAGCTCCACGTCAAGAAGTCCACCCTGCCCCTGCGACATGACCGCCGGGGCGCCTGCCACCTGTGTCTTGCTGCCATCGGGCTTCTGACGCCAGATAGTACCCGCCTTTTCAGTAAAAATCATATCGCCATCCGGTAAAAAGGCAATTCCCCACGGACTTTCCAGATCGCGGGCTACCGTATCGAGACGGTATGTCACCCCCTCCGAAACAAATGTCTGCGGTTTGGGATCGTCCACTACCGCCTGCTGGTTGCGCAGACGCTCGCGGGTAGTAACAAGGTATCTCGCCAGATCGAGAATTTGTTCGTCACTCAGCAATCCGGCATAACCCTGCATACCCGCCCGGGGATACCCCTCTTTGATACCACGTATAAAATCGAGGCGCGAGGTGCCGTACTTCCAGTCGCGCTTCACAAAAACCTCGGCGCTGGCTCCATGGCAACTGGCACAGTATTTTGTATAGTCTGCCGGCACATTGGTACTGGCGGTGGTGTCTGTGGATTGTTTTTTCAGACTGCAAAAAGAGAGCAGCAGAGCGAAAGAAAACAGTGGCAGGATTCTGAGCATGATCCGGATTTTAGAGCCTGGACGGGCTTATGTCAGCAATGATGTGTGAATCAGGGATATTTCTTCCAGAGAATCAGAAACGCCGAACACCTGAAAACCGTGATCGTTCAGCTGCTCCAGCATTTTCCGGGTTTTTTCGCGGCCATCAGGGAAGTAGCGCTCATGGATTTCAACCAGTATCTGACCAATTTCAAGCCCCGCAGCCAGAACAGCGGGAATAACCTCGTACTCCGAGCCCTCTATATCCATTTTCAGCACATCAATGCGACGGTGCCCGAGCTCCGACAGGATATCGGCGAATGACCGCATCGGAACATCTATGCGCTTCCGGGTGTCAAGGTGATCATAATCCACAATACTGCCGGATACGTGGTTTTCGTTCACCGGCAGATTGAACTGTACCGTACCAGTTTCGGCGCCTATTCCGTACGGATGAAAGTGAAATCCGGACGGGAGCGACTGACGTGCCACCCATTCAATTGATTTGGGCGTGGGATCAAAAGCATGGACCGTGCAATTGTGATGCTGCATCATGGCCATGTCGAATGAAACATCCTCTCCGGTACCAAACGAATAAACAAGGGCATTTTCTCTCACCAGATCCGGACAGACGAAAAACCCGGCATGAGGATGGCCATACCAGCGGTGTGATATTTGTACACCCTTTCTGATTCTGCTTTTTCTGCCCCGCAGGATATCGAGCTCCTGTTTGAGCTTTACTTTTATCGGGTGAAGCATCGTTATATTTCCATGACCGTTCCGCAGCGTCCGCACGTGCGCGCCTGCAGGTCGTTTTTGTACGTGCCGATAGCATCCCTGATCTGGGTTCCTATGTCTTTCAGCTCAAAACCCGCCTCATGCAGCGGATTTCCGCAGTTTTCACAGAACCAGAGCAGTTTGTCCACTTCGCCGGTATGCCTTTTTCTTTCAATCACCAGCCCCACGGTATCGGCCGGGCGCTGCGGAGAGTGTGGTACCCTCGGAGGCAACAGGAACATCTCCCCCTCACGGATATCAATGCGTTCAGGTTTGCCCTCCTCATTGATAATATTGACATGCATATCGCCCTTCAGCTGATAGAAGAGTTCTTCACCTTCCTCCCAGTGATAGTCCTTGCGGCCATTGGGCCCACCCACGACCATGACGATAAAATCATCGTTATCCACATAAATCTGCTTGTTGCCAACGGGCGGTTTGAGCAAATCACGGTTATCGTCGATCCACTTGTGAAGGTTGAATGGTCTTGAAATCGGCATATCTGATTGTATTTGTTCTGCCAAAGTTACAAATGCCCTCCGAAATCGGCGGGCAGAAATCGCAGTTGCCTCGTTCAGCCTCCCATTTTCGCAATAGCAGCGACATATTTTCCGATAATATCAAATTCGATATTCACCCGATCGCCGGCTTTCAGGTTGTGAAAATTGGTGTGCTCCCAGGTATATGGAATAATCGCTACTGAAAAAACATCGTCATGCGGATCCACCACGGTCAGGCTTACTCCGTTCAGGCAAACAGAGCCCTTGTTTACTACCAGATGTTCGCGGTCGGGGTGATACCGAAAAGTGAATTTCCATGAACCTCCCTGTTCCTCCACAGATATACAGGTAGCCACATCATCCACATGACCCTGTACAATATGTCCGTCAAGACGACCGCCAACAGGCATGCAACGCTCCAGATTGACAACGGTACCCTCCTGCCAGTCGCCGAGCCGTGTGCGCTTCAGCGTTTCATCAATAGCCGTGACGCGATGAACCCCGTTGCCGGCCTCCGTTACAGTCAGGCAAACGCCGTCGTGACTCAGACTCTGATCCACTTTCAATTCATTGGAAATGGGACTTTCTACCGTGAAATGCACATTTTTCTGCTCTTTCTCGATGCGAACTACCCTTCCTGATGCTTCAATTATTCCTGTGAACATGACAGATGATGTTTTAACCTCCCTGAAAACCACGCAAAGGTCTTAATGTTCAAGGTAATCCATGTCCCTTTCAAAGGTTTCTTCGAGCCGGAAGGATGACAGGAAGGCGAGTGAGAGGCAAACGATACCGACAACGGCAGCAGCATGCAGGGTACTGTTCATAACCTGTGGTGATTTGAGCCACTGAAAAGACAGTGCCATGGGTACAAAACTCAGTCTGACGATACTCGGAACCGCAGATGCCGCTGTGGCACGCAGATTGGAGCCGAACTGTTCAGTTGCATTGGTAATAAATACTGCCCAGAAACCGCCCGCAAATCCGAGTAGCGCAATCAGGAGATACATCTGCCATACCAGCTGCAGCGGCGCATAAAGGTAAATCCCGACCAGTACCGCCTGCAAAATCAGAAACAGTCGCATGGCCTTCAGGCGACTCCTCATGTACTGGCTCAGCAGGCCCGACGCCACGTCGCCGGAAACCATTCCCGCATGAAACCAGACAACCGAAAGCGCCGGAGAAACCGGCCCGGCAATTCCTTTCGAAACGCCAAATTCGGGAGCCAGCAACATCAGGATGCCCACGCCATACCAGGTGGTTACACCCAGCAGGGTGCTGTTTATCAGTCGTGAAAAACGGTTTCTATTGGTAATCAGATCCATAATATGCCCCCTTTTCACATCGGGGCGGGATCTCAAACGGTGAAATATTTCACTGTCGGCAACACGAAGGCGCAGTATCAGCAACACCAGACCCATACCGCCACCAATGAAGTAGGCCAGTCGCCAGTCGGAAACAAACCAGCCCATACAACCCGCCGCCAGCGCACCCGACATGCCAAAGGAGGCAACCATTGTGGTGCCGAGTCCTCTTTTTTCTTTCGGCATGCTTTCGGCCACCAGCGTAATACCGGCGCCCAGCTCGCCGGCAAGGCCCACTCCTGCCAAAAAACGGCACACTGCATACATTTCCACACTGTGTACAAATCCGTTGAGAATCGTACCCAGCGAATACAGCGCTATCGAATAGTACAGTGCCTTCACCCGACCCAGCTTGTCGCCCAGTATCCCGGCGCCGATACCACCGGCAAACAGACCCGCCATCTGCCAGTTCTGAAGCGCAATGCTCGCATCCGTAAGCGCCTGACCACTCAAACCAAGTTCCGTCAGGCTCTTCACCCTGACCACCCCGAACAGCAACAGGTCGAATGCATCAACAAAGTATCCCAGCGCTGAAACAATCACCGCCGCGCTGAAGAAGGGAGTTGTATTGTTTTTCATGGGCGTAAAAATAACCGGGCAAAACGATATTGGAGGGGTTGAACATTATCTTGCTGACTATACATCAATGCCCCCTTGTCCGTTTTTTACAAATTTTCATCGAATTTTCAGGCATTGCGGGAAATAAGCCCCGTTACTTTGTCGCACAAACAGCTGTTTCTCACCAAATTCAATTCTGAACAATGAAAAAATTGCTCTTTTCCTCCGCATTCATCCTCGCAGCGCTCTTCGCGCAGGCCCAAAATGCCGAGGAAATTGTCGCCAAACACCTGAAAGCCATCGGCGCAGATAACTGGTCGAAGGTAAATGCCCTCAAAATGGAAGCCAAAATCACCTCCGATGCCATGGCGGGTATGTCAATCGCCATGAGCTCCACGATCGTGCGCGACAAGGCCGCCCGAATGGAGGTCTCTGTCATGGGCATGAACCAGATCACCGCACTCAATGGCGATATGGGCTGGACTACCAACCCGTTCATGGGCCAGACCGACCCGCAGCCGCTCACGCCCGATCAGGTGGCCTCCATGAAGGATATGCTCGACATTGATGGCACGCTGCCAGGCTACAAGGACAAGGGCTACTCCCTCGAATATGTAGGCAAAGAAGATGTGGAAGGTACCGAAGCCTACAAAATCAAGATTTCCAAAGGCAAAAAAACAGAATACACGTTTATTGATCCGGAAACCTACTACGAGATCAAGCAGATCACAGTAGAAGAAGTGGATGGTGAAACGGTAGAATCGGCCTCCCTGTTCTCCAACCACACCAAAACAGAACAAGGCTTTGTTTACCCCTACACCATGCAGCAACAGAGCCCGATGGGCCCGGCTACTGTCACCATCACCAATCTGCAGATCAACCCGACGGTGGACAACAAAATCTTCGAAATGCCTAAAAAGTAAATGATCTCCTGTTTTCAACGGGCGCCGGTGCTTGCCGGCGCCCGTTGTTATTTCCGGCCAAATCAAATAACTATGAAACGCTTTCTTCTTCCTTTTATCCTGCTGGGTATCGCAGCCGGCACCTTTGCTCAAACTAAAGTATCCTCTTCTACCTACGGCGCCATCGAGGCGCGCAGCATCGGCC
>CAILQK010000164.1 GCA_903836265.1 uncultured Bacteroidota bacterium
CGAAAGGGAGCGCCTTTTCTTTGAAAATGCCTCCGATGAGGCACTCAGAACTCAGCCGCTTCAGCAGCAGGTGGCTATGGAATCCTTCGACTGTTACCTGCATGTGCGTGCACCCTACAACCTTCGGGAAAGCTCGGGCGCCACACCCGAGCGCGCGAAACTCCGGACGGATGCGCTGGCAACCATCCAGAAAAACTACTTCGAGCGTACCGCTGACCGCAGGCTGCGCCGGAATCTGTGCCAATGGCCCACCGATGCCGCTGCACAGGAGGCCGGTATGGGCCTGAGTGAGTATGAAAGCTTTGTTTTCGGTGCATGCAAACTTTTTCACGACAATCCCCGGGCTGCCTGGCTTGAAGTCAGGGAAAAACAGCAACACATCGTGGACCACCTGAATTCCTGCTCCACAGTCCGGTACCTTGCCGACGGTACTGACCTTGCCTTCAGCACGGCAGGCCGAACCTGGATCAATTCAGACGGCCGTACGAATATGCCTTCCGGCGAAGTATATACCAGTCCGGTAGAAAACGCAGTAAACGGCGTGGTTCACTTCTCTTTCCCATGTCTCTATGAGGGACATGAAGTGGAAGGAGTCACACTGTGGGTAAAAGACGGACTGATTGAAAAATGGGAAGCCCGCAGCGGTGGAGAGTTTCTGGATTATATCTTCTCTCTCCCCGGTACCAGGCGTTTCGGGGAAGCCGCTATCGGTACCAACTACGATATACAGCGTATCACCAAAAATATTCTGTTCGACGAAAAAATAGGCGGCAGTATCCACCTGGCCATCGGACAAAGTTACCTGCAGACGGGTGGAAAAAACGAGTCGGCCGTACACTGGGATATGATTACAGATATGACTGCAGGTGGTGAAATTCACGCCGACGGAGAACTGATTTACCGGAATGGTCGTTTTCTGCTGTAATCAGCGCCTGTAGCGTCTGTTCTTGCAAATTATCCGGAATTCAGGCATACCTTTGTGCACAATATGACTACTATGCGCGCACTGTATCTGCTCCTGATCTGCTCTCTTTCCTGGCAAATTGCCTGCACACCGCCTGATCCTGAAAAAAACCGGGTGAAGGCAGGCAAGGTCAATCTCGACCTGAACAACAAATCTGTTCAGCATCTCTTCGATTTGCGCGATAAAAGACAGACAGACAGCCTGACGCGCTATCTGGTGCATCCGGATGCCACATTGCGTTATATTGCCGCACTGTCATTTGCCTCCTCGCGCGATACGCTCGGTATTCAGCCACTCATACCACTGCTCCAGGATCCGGTGGAAGAGGTTCGTGTAGCAGCTGCCTTTTCTCTGGGGCAGATTGGTCACCCGTTGTGCGAGGATCCGCTGATCGCGGCCTTTGACCGGAAGGATTCGCTATCCCGGCACCAGCAGTTCAATGCTGTGGTACTGGAGGCCATCGGAAAGTGCGGCGGAGAGGGTTCTCTGCAGAATATTGCTTCTGTAAGCACCTACCGTCCAACCGATACGCTCCTGCTGGAAGGACAGTGCCGCGCTATTTACCGGTTCGGACTAAGGGGTATCACCGATGAGAGTGCCACGGAGAAAATGGTATCTTATGTTCCAGATGAACAGATTCCGGAATCAGCCAGGCTGATGGC
>CAILQK010000165.1 GCA_903836265.1 uncultured Bacteroidota bacterium
CCGACAGCCACCGACAACTGTGGTACCCCGGCGGTAACTCAGACGAGCGGGCCCATTTCCGGGTCCACGGTTCCGGTGGGCGCCACCACATTTGTTTTCCGGGCCACCGATCTGGCCGGCAATACCGCCAGCTGTTCCTGGGTGGTGACCGTGCGCGATGTAACACCTCCAACAGCAGTCTGTCAGGATATTGCCGTTCAGCTCAACGGATCCGGTACCGCAACCATTACCGGCGCCCAGCTGAACAACGGCTCCATGGACAACTGCCCCAACCTGACATTCGCAGCCTCTGTCACCAGTTTTGCCTGCTCCAATATCGGTATTACCAATACGGTGACACTTACGGTCACTGATGCCGGCAACAATACGGCCTCATGTACTTCCTTAGTGACCGTACAGGATGCAACACCACCCGTGGCTGTGTGCAGGGACGTAACGGTCACCCTTGACGCTTCCGGTAATGGAACCGTTACTTCTTCCCAGATCAACAACGGCTCGACCGACAACTGCGGCGGTACGCTGACTTTCTCACCTGCGAGTGTTGCATACACGTGCGCGGACGTGGGTACACAAACTGTCACACTCTCCGTCACAGATACACATAATAATACAGGTACCTGTACCTCCACCATCACCGTTCAGGATGCAATACCGCCGACAGCGGTATGTCAGCATGTAACGGTTTCCCTGAATGCCTCCGGTACGGGTTCGGTCACCGGTTCCCAGCTTAACAACGGCTCGACCGACAACTGTGGCGGCACCCTGACATTTGCACCGGCCACGCTCTCGTACACCTGCGCAGACGCGGGCGCGCACACGGTGACCCTGACGGTAACGGACGCGCACAGCAACACCAGTACCTGTACGTCCGTGGTGACGGTACAGGATGTGACTGCCCCCACGGCAACATGCCAGAACGTAACCATTTTCCTGGATGCCACGGGCATGGCGACAGTAACAGCTGTCCAGGTCAACAACAATTCAGCAGACAACTGCGGTACCCCGACCTTTGCTCCCGCCGATGCGAGTTATACCTGCGCCAATTTCGGCGCCAATACCTTCACCCTCACCGTCACTGATGCAAGTGGCAATACAGCAGCCTGCACAGCTTTGGTGACAGTTCAGGACGACATTCCTCCCGTGGCGGTATGTGCAGATATCACCGTTTCACTGGATGGCAGTGGCATGGCCGCCTTGACGGGCGCTGAACTGAACAACGGTTCTACCGACAACTGTGCCGGGTCGCTCACATTTTCCGCCGACCCGCCCACCCTTTCCTGCGCCGATATCGGTACCCCCCGGACTGTGATACTCACCGCAACCGATGCAGGCAGCAACGATGCCACCTGCACTGCCACGGTCACCGTCGAGGACAACGGCAATCCGATAGCGGATTGCAGAAACCTGACGGTGGATCTGGACGGTTTGGGTATGGCCACTGTGACAGGTGCAGAACTTGATGGCGGCTCCACCGACGGTTGCAGCGGATCGGGTACACTGGATTTCGAACCTGCAACGATTACCTATGACTGCGACAGTGTTGGCACGCGAATCGTGACGCTGATTGTAACAGACGAGAATGGCAATTCTGGAACATGTACATCCACCATTATTGTTCGTGATTTGCTGGCTCCCGTTTCTTCCTGCCAGCCTGTGACTGCTCAGCTCGGTGTATCGGGTACGGCACAGGTTACTTCAGCACAAATCAACAACGGATCTTCCGACAACTGTGGCGGTCCGCTGACTTTTTCGCCGGCCACGTTTGACTACACGTGCGCGAATATTGGTAACAACAACGTCACACTCACCATAACAGACGCGAGTATGAACACAGCGACCTGCAGTGTGGTGGTAACCGTACAGGATGTATTGCCTCCGAATGCCAGCTGCAAACCTGCGAGTGTGTTTCTGGATGCGAACGGAACGGGCAGTGTCACCAGTGCCCAGATGAACAACAATTCGACAGATAACTGTCTGTCTTCG
>CAILQK010000166.1 GCA_903836265.1 uncultured Bacteroidota bacterium
CGCGAACTGACCCCGAAACGTCAATTTGAAAAGGCCGAAGCAGTATGCGCACAGGCAGCCTCGGTCATAGAAAAAACCTTTGGGACAGACTCCGGCCCCTACGGAAATTACGCCTATATATACGCTGCCCTTAAAATCAACCAGGCATCCTGGGACGAGGCACTGCCCTATGCAATACGTGCCAAAAACCTGCTTGAAAAACACAACGGCCGACTCAACATGGTATATGCCAGAAGCGTCAACAACCTGGCAATATGCTACAGAAATCTCGACAATTTTGAAAAAGCGGAACCGCTTTACCTCGAATCGCTCGGAATCAGGGAAGCACTGTACGGAAAAGAGAACACCGATTACGCCATGGCATTAAACAACATTGGCAATTACTACTACATAACCGGCAATTACCCGGATGCCGAAAGAGTGCATCTGGAGGCAAAAGAAATCCGGAGCAGAATGCTGCCGGAAGAACACCCGGACTACCTGATGAGCCTCAACAATCTCGCTAATGTTTACTCCGACCTCGGCAATTTTACAGAGGCAGAAAAACTATACCTGCAGGTCAAATCAATAGAGGAAAAACACCTGGAAACCCGCCAGAAAGACTACTCTCAAACCCTCAACAACCTGGGTAATCTGTACCGTCGCTCGGAAAATTATACCAAAGCGGCAGAGATGCTTGGCGCATCGCTTGAACTGCGCGAAAAGCTGCTCGGGAAAAATCATTTCGACTATATTCAGGCCCTCGAAAATCTGGGAATTGTTTACCGGAATATGAAGGAGTACGGGAAAGCTGAAACAATTTTTCTGGAAACCTGCAAACAAAAACTGGAAAAATTCGGTGAGATGCACTCCGAGTACGCCAAATCGTTGCACAACCTGTCAAATGTATATCTATTCCTCGACAGACTGGATGAAGCGCGGCAGCTCGGAGAACGCGCACTGGCAACAGCTTCGAAAGTTCTTGGCCCCCGGCATAATTTGAACACAAACATCCTCATCACGCTGTCAGATATTTACTTCAGGCAGCATAACGTGGAAGCATGGAAAACATCACTGCGCCGGTTGAGGGATTTGTCGCACACAGAAGTAGAGCAGGCACAAAAATTTCTGTCGCCGCTGGAACTCGAGAATTTTATCAGCAACCAGGGAAATTACACCCGGAGCAGAAGCCTTCTTCAGTTCGCCCTGATGACAGCTGACAAGGAAGTATATGGCGAATGTTATGATGAACTGCTGTATCAGAAGGGTCTGCAAACAAGTGCAGGCGACTTCAGAAGAGTACTGACAATGCAGGATACAGCACTGACCGGAAAGTATAAAAATCTGCAGGTTTTACACCGTCAGATTGCACGACAATACAGCCTGCCGGTGGCACAGCGCGATGAACAAAAACTGCTGAAACTGGAGGAATCATCCAATATACTGGAAAAGGAACTTGTGAGGCATATAGCGGGTTTTGGAGATCACAGCAGAAAATACGGACACAAAGACATTCAGAACGCGCTGAAAAAGGGCGAAGCTGCAATAGAATTTGCCCACTTCCCGAAACCGGATGACAACTCGATCTGTTATGCGGCTCTCGTTACTTTACCGAATGACACATCCGTTTACTTCCTGTCATTATTCAGGGAAGAGAAACTGGCTGATCTGCTTGGAAAAACAGAAAACAGCGCAACCGCCTATACCAGCCTATACGCTGTACGTACAGGCGAACTGCTGGATGCAACTCCTGCGTACGGTGAAGAAATGTGCAAACTCATCTGGAGTCGGATAGACAGCCTCCTGAAAACCAAATCGGTAAAAACCGTATATTATTCGCCTTCAGGCCTGCTGAACCGGGTCTCCTTTGCAGCCCTGCCCGTTGGCAGGCGGAAAGTCCTTGCCGA
>CAILQK010000167.1 GCA_903836265.1 uncultured Bacteroidota bacterium
GCCGCGGGAACAGGTGACAGCTTCGTCACCAGCTCACTTTCCAGCGGCGATGTTGTAACCTGTACGCTGACATCCAGTGCAGCATGCGCCACTCAATCAACTGCCACATCCAATGCCATCACCCTGAAAATCACACCGGTAGTGACGCCCGACATCTCCATCACCGCCTCGCATACATCCGCGTGCGCGGGTGAGGATATCACCTTCAATGCATTCCCTCAAAACGGTGGAATAAATCCGGTTTTTGAGTGGAAAGTGAACGGAAACGCCGCGGGAACAGGTGACAGCTTCGTCACCAGCTCACTTTCCAGCGGCGATGTTGTAACCTGTACGCTGACATCCAGTGCAGTGTGCGCCACTCAATCAACTGCCACATCCAATGCCATCACCCTGGAAATCACACCGGTAGTGACGCCCGACATCTCCATCACCGCCTCGCATACGTCCTTGTGCGCGGGCGAGGAAATCACCTTCAATGCATCCCCTCAAAACGGGGGAATAAATCCGGTTTTTGAGTGGAAAGTAAACGGAAATGCCGCGGGAACAGGTGACAGCTTCGCAACCAGCTCACTTTCCAGCGGCGATGTTGTAACCTGTACGCTGACATCCAGTGCAGCATGCGCCACTCAACCAGATGTAACGTCCAGTGCCATTACCCCGGAGATTATGCCTGTTGTGACACCAGTTATTTACATAAGCACACCAACCACCTCCGTGGGAGCGGGCCAGACTGTTGTTTTCACGGCAGCCACCATGAACGCGGGCGCAAATCCGCAGTATCAGTGGTTCAAAAACGGAGTTGCCGTTGGAGAAAACAGTCCGGCATATTCTGACAGCATATTGGTAAACAACGATTCAATAATATGTTTGCTGACAACAGATGTGTCCTGCGCAAGTACTCCCCAGGTAGTCTCCAACAGTATCGTGATGGCTGTTCTGACCGGCGCCAACAGACCGGAGCCGGAAACGGGAATCAGTGTTTTCCCTGTACCGGCTTATGACTATATTGCAGTACAGGCCAAAACACTGGTTCAGAATGACATCATAGTAACCCTGTCAGACGTAAAAGGTACATTGATGGATCGCACGGTATTATACCAGGGAAGCACCATTGCATGGTTCGACACCCGGCGGTTATACCCGGGAGAATACATTCTGACCTTCCGTGATACAACTGGTATGTGGAGCAGAAAAGTACAGATAGCAGAATAAATTCGTTTATTTGTGCCGTATGTACCTCTTGCCGGGATACATGCGGCACTTTTTTCGTCTACAAGTCTGTATTACATGAAATTGAAACTGATATTTTTACTGTTCCCCGGAATATTGTCGGCGCAATCATATACATCTTACCTTACCGGGAGCCAATCGGATCTGGTAACCGTTCCGGCTGGAGGCGTATGTCTCATGGGAGGAGCCACAGAAGACGATAATGCCATGCGCTGGTTTCTGCAACGCGCCAATGGGGGCGACATACTTGTGTTGAGAGCAAGTGGCTCAGACGGATATAACGATTATTTGTACAATTTTCCGGGCGTATCCGTCAATTCCGTTGAAACAATCGTTTGCAACAATGCAAGTGCAAGCAATAGCGCATATATACATCAAAAGATCAATCAGGCCGAAGCTATCTGGTTTGCAGGAGGAGATCAGTGGAAGTATATTTCCTACTGGCGGGGTACAGCTGTTGACAGCCTGATTAATCTGGCAGTTTTGAAGCGGAATATCGTAATTGGTGGAACCAGTGCCGGCATGGCCATTCAGGGGCATTACTACTTTTCTGCAACGAACGGCACCGTGACCTCCCCCACTGCACTCGCCAATCCGTTCGACACCAGGGTAACGGTGGACTCGACCGCATTTATCGAAAATGAACTGCTGGAAAAGGTAATTACTGATACACATTTCGACAATCCGGATCGCCGGGGCCGCCTGTGCGTATTTCTGGCGAGAATATACAGCGACTACGGCGTCAGGGGACGTGCAATTGCCTGCGAGGAATACACCGCTGTTTGTGTGGATACAAACGGGATCGCCAGCGTTTTTGGCGGATCGCCACTCTACGACGACAATGCATTTTTCATACAGGTCAATTGCGAAACAAACGACCCGGCTCCTGAAAATTGTACCCCGGGGCAACCCCTTGTCTGGAACCTCAATGGGAAAGCACTGAGTGTATGTAAAATAAGGGGAGATGCCAGCGGAACCGGCACCTTCAATATGAACGACTGGACATCCGATAACGGAGGGATATGGCTCGACTGGAGCGTACAACAGGGAATCTTCAGCCAGGTAACAGGCACTGAACCAGCCTGTATCGTGCAAGTTCCGGACTCCGACAGCAATACCGCCCCCTTTTCCATATTTCCAAACCCTGTGTCAGATTATATGATCATCCGTTCAGATATACCAGATGGTGAGACAATCCGGATTCGTATCTTCGATGCACAGGGGCGCCCGGAAGCAATTCATACCGTCAAAGGTACAGAAGACAGTATTCCTGCACACCTCCTGCATTCCGGCGTACATTTTGCAAGCATCTCGATGGGCAGCCGCACATGGCAAACACGAATCCTGAAAAACTGACAAACATGGCAAAAAGTACTATTTCAAAGAAAGAGATTCTTGACTCCGAAGCCGTCTCCGGCAACGAAATAAGGCAGGGAGTTTTCAGTCTGATCAAGGAGGACTATCCCGACTTTTCCGGCGAGAGTGTAATATCCATAGATGAACTCAACAAATACCGGCGTCTTTACCTGACACAATTAGTGGAACAAGAGCGCGGTGAACTGGCCCAGATTGACCTCGATGTAATGAAAGCCATTCAGAACAATTCTATTCTTTCTGAAAATATTACCGTCAGAAAAAAGGTCCGCCTTACACGCGGTCAGAAACTGGCCGACAAAATTGCTGCATTCGGTGGCAGCTGGACTTTTATCATCGCCTTCTTCTCTTTCCTGATAATCTGGATGTTAGTCAATACATGGTTGTTGGGAAAATATACCTACGATCCTTACCCTTTCATATTGCTCAACCTGATTCTTTCGTGCATAGCTGCCATACAGGCGCCCATCATCATGATGAGCCAGAACCGGCAGGAGCAGAAGGACCGGCAGCGTGCGGAAAACGATTACAAGATCAATCTGAAGGCAGAGCTGGAGATCAAACTGCTGAGTGAGAAAATTGATCACCTGCTGATTCACCAGAACAAAAAACTGCTGGAAATACAGGAGGTACAGATAGACTATCTGGAAGACCTGATGAAAAAAATGGGGGGAACCAGATCATAATTACTCATTCAGTCCTTTCCCGCTCAAAATAGCAGGAATACACTTATCTATCCTGGTCTCGCGAGTCTTTGCCTGTTTGGCACCCGAAAAGTGTATCAGGTATCCGCGCCTGCGGCCGGGCGTAAGCGCGTGAAAGGCTTCCTTCAGTGCCGGCATCTGCTCCATTCGGTTGCGGAATTCCTCGGGCACTTCATACTCGTCTGCTGATTTGAGTTGAACCCTGATACCGGCTTTTTCCACTTCAATGGCTTCAAATATCATAGACCTGAGGGTTTCCTCCAGCTTGTTCACCTGTTCAGGACTGGTAAAACGAAGCTGTCGGGAAGCCTGGGTATTTTCTCCCGCTCTGACCAGCAGCCCTTTTTCATCATGCAGGAGTGCACCTTTGAAAAAACCGATGGAACAAAAGTCTTTTAAAGCTGCCAGCATCGCGATATTGTTCCCATTGAAAGTGTAACAGGGCATTCCCCATTTGGATTCTTCCACAAGCCCGCAGTCGAGCAAAACAGCGCGCAGCAGCTGCAATTCTATGGCCCACGTATGCACTTTGCAGGCGGGGGTGCCGCCCAGTTTGCAGCGGCCACACCCCTCGGCGAAATAGGTTTCGGTATCTTTTGTCACCAGATTTTTTTTAAACAGGTTCACGAAGATATAGAAAAATTGCAAACACTTGGTACCTGACACTTGCAATTGTCAAATAAAACCGTTACTTTTGAAGTAAAACCTCTTTCTCTTCTATCTTTGACCTTCAAAACCCATAACCAATGAAAACTGCAGACGAAAGCGACGCCATGCTGCTGAAAGACAAATACATCAATCCATTTACGGATTTTGGCTTCAAAAAGTTGTTTGGTTCTGAGCCGAACAAAGATATTCTGATGGATTTTCTGAATCAGGTACTACCCGAAAAACATCAGCTGACAGATCTTTCTTATGCCAAATCGGAGCAGCTCGGCCTCACCAATGAAAATCGAAGTGCCATTTTTGATCTGTTTTGCACAGGAAAAAACGGCGAGCAATTCATCGTCGAAATGCAGAAGGCAAAACAGAACTACTTCAAAGACAGAAGCGTATTCTATACCTCCTTTCCAATTCAGGAACAAGCACAAAAGGGCGACTGGAATTATAAACTGCAGGACGTTTATCTCATTGGCATCCTCGATTTTACCTTTTCGGAAGACGCTTCAGAAAAACAGGTGCGTCATGAGGTTCAGCTAAAAGACCAGAACTGCCGCGTTTTTTACGACAAACTGACCTACATATACCTGGAAATGCCCCATTTTAACAAGCGCGAAGATGAATTGAACTCCAATTTCGACAAGTGGATGTATGTGCTCCGCCAACTCCCCAATCTGCAGGAACGCCCCGGAGCACTTCAGGAAAGGGTATTCAAAAAATTGTTTGAAGCGGCCGAAATTGCCAGATTCAGACCTGAGGAAAGGAGCAATTATGAAGAAAGTCTCAAAATCTACCGCGATCTGAAAAATGTGGTTGACACTTCATTTGACGAGGGTAAGGCCGCAGGGTTTGACGAGGGTAAAGCCACCGGATTCGAAGAGGGTAAAGCCGCAGGATTTGACGAGGGTGAAGCAAAAAGAAACGTAGAAATCGCCAAACAGATGAAAAAGCTGGGTGAAACAATCGAAAAAATCATGCTTTACACCGGCCTTGACAGGGATGAAATCGAAAAACTGTAAAACTGTTTCCAGTTTCCTCACCTCAATGGCCGAGAAGTCTCCGGTCAATTCCCCTTCCGCTTCTCCCGGATAAAATCCTCCTCATCATCCAGTACGGGCGATTCCAGCAAACTTTTCCAGTCAAATTGCTCGTCGAACGGGGTTAGCAGTTTCTGAGGATCAAGCACGCGCCTGTCAACCGGAATGGCCCGGTATGGCGTAAAATCAGGCTTGTCAGTGAAAAAATCACTCAGATCATTCGCTGCAGCGTCATACTGATTCAGGTATGGTACGCCCAGTATATTCCAGAAAGTTTTGAATATGCTGCCAAAACTGGCGTGTGTATGCGAAACGTGGCCTTTCTTCGCCCACGGCGAACAAACCATCAACACACTCCTGTGCGCATCCACATGATCGCGCCCGTCCTGCGCATCATCCTGGGTAATGATAATAGCCATTTCTTTCCAGTAGGGTGTTTGCGACAGGAACTCCACTACCCTGCCGAGTGCCAGGTCATTGTCAGCCATGTAACTCTCCCTGTAAGGATATCCCGCCTGTGGCCGTTCTCCGGCGCCGTGATCCTGCGGCAGCATCAGCGTGATTACCTGAGGCATTTTCTCATTCCCGGTGAGCCATTTTTCCCTGAACTCCTGCATGAATACGTCAGCCCGGTACTGGTCGGGAATAGCCATATTGAAGGTTGGGTAATGCTGCGAAGAACGGTGATATAATGGTCCGGGAATAGGGAAATTGACCAATACACGCTGTCCACCGTATTTCATGGTGCTGTCGGTGAAGTTGGAGCCCATCTCGGTGCCAAATCCGTAATTCCTGAATGAGATGTTGTTTCGCTCCAGATGATCCCACATTGAGCCGGCTTCATTGTAGTCTTCAGGAAAAATAGCACCTGCGCCACCTGTCCAGGCAAACCGCCCTTTGGCCTTGCTGCCGTACCGGTGACCTCCATATCCTGAAGCAACGGTCGTCTCCATCCACTCATTTGGATAAGTATTGGCCAGCCAGCGGTGCCCGTCGGCGCTGTGATCGCTGTCCACGTAAAAGTTGTCGCTGACGCCAAATTGCCGGGCAAGGGCAAGGTGGTTTGGCATGACTGTTGCATTTTTCACAGTGTCTTCTCCGGCCTGATTGGCAAAGGTGCGGTTAACTCCGTACCTGGCCAGCGCAGGGTCACCCTTGCCACGTACAAGCTGACCGAACACCTCGTCGTAGGTCCGGTTTTCTTTGGATATAAATACGATGTGTCTGATCGGACTCTGTCTCAGTCCGGGTGCCGGAGGTACCGGGCAGCCTGTTGTATCCACGACCGGATCCACCCTGAAATTGTTATTCAGCACCTGTTGTGACCATATTTCAAGTGCTTCATCGGCTGGTATATCAAGGATGGTAACGCTTCCTTTCATCAGATGACCGATATAACTGCCTTCCGGGCCCTCCCGAAACGTATAACCGCCATTGGGACCACTCCCGTAACCCTTGGCGTTGGCCACGATGAGTTTTTTGTTATCCGGTGAGACTGCCAGTTTGGAGGGAAACCAGCCCACCGGCAGGTACCCTTTTACCGTGAGGGAGGGAATATCTATTACAGCCACCGCATTGATGCCCGAAGCAGCCACATAAAGTCGGGTACGGTCGGGAGAAAGGGCAGCTCCAAACGGAATAACGCCTCTTTTGCCCGAAAGCTGCGGCAGCGGTTTCAGGAAAATCTGCCTGACTACCTTCCCGTGCACTGGATCAATCACCGACAGACAGTCGTTGGTTCCGTTGGTGACAAACACGTATTTATCTGTTGCTACCAGCGAGTTCGGACTGGCACCTCCGACTGCCGGAATACCTTCGATTTTTTCCCCAACCAGGAAACCGGTTTTGATGCGATGCGTCACCACTGGTTCCGCGCCCGATACATCAATTGTCCACACAGAAAAAGACTCGGGTGCATTCGGATCACCAAGCCCGGGTACTTCGTAATCTTCGGTTTCATACCCATTTTTCATCTCGTCCGATCCAAAAGCCAAAACTGGATAAACAGGCGCCTTGCCTGGATCATCTCCCTTTTTCCCCTTCAGATAGCTGTATTCAAACATTCCCACATTGGCTACATATACATTTTTTTCATCAGGCGAAAGTGTGATACCGAAAGGATATCGCCCTGTCGGAACTGACCGGACAACCTTGCGTGTGCGCGTATCTGCGATGATCATCCTGAAATTGCTCTGGTCGCATATATACAAGGTATGTCCATCGCTTGTCAGGACCATATCGCCCGGGTATCCCTCCGGATAGTCCGGGGAGGAACAATTGATCGAATCGAGGCGTATTCCGGTATTCAGGTCAAACAGATAAATCATGTTGGATATGCCACCGGACACCCACACCTGGCGACTGTCGCGGGTGATGGCCAGTCCCATGAATACATCCTGCAGGAGTTGCTCGTTGTTTTCGTGTCCTTCCGGAATCTGCTGTACCTGTGGCACCTCTGAAAACGGCTGCCTGATCAGCGTTACAGAAAATGGTCTGTTTCCCGAGTTGGCAGTTACTGCCACCGATCCGTCGGCAGATAGCGCAAGACCGTAAGGGTGCGGAGCGATACGGATGGTGTTGCCCATGGGTTTCACTATCCGGCCATTCGGAATAATACTCTCTCCGGTGGTGTCTATCCGGCAGTATTCGTTACCGGCAGGGGATGTGACAACCCGCAGGTACGATGAGGTATCGCGATTTTTGACAGTGGAACAGGCCGCGAGCAGGCCCGAAACGAGAAGCAGAGAGAGGAAGTATTTCATGGTGGCAAAGGTCGGAAGCCTCAGGTAAAATCAGGGTTAAGTTTGGATGATGATTGCATGATTCTTGTGTCTGGCGCCTTAGTTTTGCCACTTCAACCTGAAACATCTAAACACATGAGAAAGTGGATCCTGTTCTGTATTTGTTGGGGAGTTACCATCCTTGCGCGGGCACAAGTAACCACCGATACGTTATCTTCCGACTCGCTGCGTGAACTGGTAGTAACGGATACAAGAATGCCGGGAGTGGCGGGCGACTCTCCGGAGGCTGTAACATTTTTGAAAAAAGAGCAAATCCGGAATCACCAGATGCGCACTACCCCTGAAGCGCTTGCCATGATGCCCGGACTGTTTGTACAGAAAACAAATCACGGCGGTGGCTCTGCCTTTCTGCGCGGTCTCACGGGTAATCAGGTTTTATTGCTGGTGGACGGAATAAGGCTGAATAACTCAACCTTCAGATATGGCCCCAATCAGTATCTGAACACAGTAGGTGTATTTTCCATTTCACATATTGAATCGCTCCGGGGCAGTGGGTCGGTACAGTATGGCTCCGATGCGCTGGGAGGGGTAGTACAGGTTTTCACGATGACGCCGGCTTTCGGCAGAAAAAAATGGGGCGGTGAATTGACTGTGAGAGGGGCCTCTGCGGGCATGGAGTACAGCGGACACGGCAGACTGAATTACAGCGGTGAAAAAATAGCCCTTACTGCCGGCTATGCCATACGCAAATTCGGCGATCTGGTGGGCGGAGACAGCACTGGGGTTCAGTCGCCCAGCGGATACGGAGAACAGATGTATGATGTAAAAGCGGTTGTCAAAACAGGCAGAAAAAGTGAGCTGACCCTGGCTTCGCAGGCAACATGGCAGGAGGATGTGGATGTGTATCACAAGGTAAAGCTGGAGAATTTTCTCATAAACAGAATGCCGCTCCAGCAACGCAATCTGCACTACGCCAGGTTTAACAACAGGATAAATAAAGGAATATTCAATCAGGTTTCATTCACAGCCAGTTTTCAACGCAATACAGAATGGCGGGAAAGCCTGAAGAACCTTTCATCAGTTTCCCGGGAAGAGAAAGACAGCATACAGACTATCGGCATGACAGGTGAGATAATAACCCGTTTCTCCGAATCGTGGAAAGCCAATACAGGAGTGGAGTGGTACCATGATCTGGTGCAGAGCAGGCGAAGCGATCAGTTTGTTGATGGCAACGTGGAAACGTTGCGAGGTTTGTATCCGGATGGCTCCCGTATGTCGGGCCTGGCGCTTTACTCCATTCATCAGGCGGTTTGGCACCGCTGGCAATTAACAGCAGGCGGGCGTCTGAATGCGTTCGCCATCAATATGGAAGACGATTTTCTGGGGAAAATAAGCAAAAAAACCTCTGCTTTGGTTGGAAATACCGCCCTTCAGTATAAATTGAATGATGCGCTCCTGTTGATCGCTTCTGTCAATTCCGGTTTCAGGGCACCCAATATCGACGACCTTGGCTCTTTGGGAATTGTTGACTTCCGGTTTGAAACACCCAATTACGATTTGAAACCTGAGCAATCCCTGCAGGGACAACTGGGGGTTCGCTGGAGCAGGGGTACATTCAATGCCGAGTTATTTGCATACAGAAATCAGTTAAAAAATTTGATTTCCCGTATCAGACTGGATACACAAACAATACAGGGATATCCCGTATATACCAAAGTTAACAGCGGGGAAGCATACGTTCAGGGTATTGAATCGGCCTTCAGGTGGGTATTATCTCAGCATCTCAGTCTCGATGGCTCGTTTACCTGGACTTACGGAGAAAATGTATCTGCCAGGGAACCTGTGCGTCGTATCCCTCCTGCATTCGGTAGGTTTGAACTGCGCTACCAGCCTGTGGCCAATACCGATCTGCGCCTGGAATGGCTGGCCGCCGGCAAACAGGACCGGCTTGCGGAAGCAGACAAGGGGGACAATCGTATTCCTGCCGGGGGCACTCCCGGCTGGAACGTATTAAATCTGCATTTAACCTGGTCGTGGAATCGTATCTCCATGGATATATCGGGTATGAATCTCGCCAATACCGATTACCGTACCCACGGCTCCGGAATTAACGGGGTAGGCAGGTCAGTCTGGATGACCTGCCGGTATCAGATCAGGTAGTACCGATGATCGGAGCAATCAACTGTTATTGTCTGATGATAGTCCGCGTTGCACGTGCACGCCCGCGCGACACACGTACGAGGAATGTAACATCGGGAAGGGCCGATGCAGGAATAATCGCTGATTGCCCCATGATACCACGATAATACAGTTTACCGTCAATTGTTCTGATTTCCAGGTCTGCATTCTCTCCGTTTTCACCCTCAAGTTGTATAACAAGTGGGTTGCCATCGGGTAAGGGATTAGGCGAAACCTCAAGTCCGGCGATTTCTGTAACTGACTGATGTACCCCTGATTCAACAAAACAATCCGGAAGTTCACTCACTACAGTTCTCATTTCATTGTTAGTGATTACAGGTTCGTTAAAATCGAAAAAAATAGCAGCTTTGTTGTTCAGTTTGAAACCATCGGGGAGTCCCGGTTTTTGACTTATACCGAATAACAAGTATCCATGCGACCCCGCCTCGTCGCTGGTTGAATCAGGCAGGTTGATATTGTCAAAAACAAAAGCGAGCGTGTTACTGTCGCGGCGCTCGATACCGACCGGGTGGCTGTATCCGAGCAGTTGCAGTGTTGACAGATTGAGACCTGTTGGCAGGGTGTCGAGTATAACCACATTGATGGCGGAAGCAGTACCGGTATTCTGGAACCTGACTCTGTAAATCAGGCGATTATCGGGCAGTATGGCATTTTCCTCACACACACCGGAAGGCCAGGCAGTAATATCATTGGGGTCAAAGGATCCAATAACAATTTCTTTTGCAGTGAAGTGATTGTTTTCAGGTGAAGCGTCAGCTGGTGTAACGACAGAGGTGAGACAGACTGTATCGCCGAGTATAGCAGTGGCAGGCAGTTTTACCGCTGTTCGAGTTTGAAAAGTGACACCTGATTCAAGATCATCGAAGTACCAGGCAAGGGTATCCCCGGTTATCAGGTCAGGCAACGGATCGGAATAAAGCCATTCCAGTTGTGGATCCAGTATCAGCGTCAGGGCCCCATCCTGCTTCTGACAATATGCATTGGAGGCCAGGGCCACGATGGTACGGTCGAACCCCGGGCGAAAGTCATCATTAACGAACGCATACGTACTCATATCAGTCAGCGACTGGTCGAGCGAAGTCGGCTGATCAACAAACACCTGGACTCTGCGTTCACAACCGGTGGCATCCGAGACAGAAAGTGGATAGTACCCTCCTGCAGCCGGGCGGAAAACGGAATCCTGAATGACATTACCCCCGACCTGCCAGCTGTAACTGTAAGGTGGTTGTCCGCCCGTACCAGATATACGAACAACGCCGGCAGAATCACATGAAACTGGCGTATTTTGCAGGTAAGTGGCCCTCAGGTCGGGGCAGGGATCGCTGAATTTCAGTAAAAATGCCCTTTTTTGTCCAATGGGCACTTCGGATATCCATTGTGCTGCAGACGGGTCAAAATCTGTTTTGCCATCAAAATAACCAACTGCGACAATACTGGATCCATCAGGCGACACACCAACAGAAGTCCCCTCAAAATTCATGGTTGCACCCCGGATACTCGTCTGCCAGAGTACTTCACCCTGAAAGTCCTGTTTGAGCATATTCATCCTTATTTTGGGTATTCCACCAACAGTATCTCTCATACCACCCAGACAATACACACTTCCCGCATCATCCAGCACCATTTTGGAGGCACGGATCTGGAGCGAAGAGTTGTCGGGAACAGTCTCCACAGGACTGAGATAACCCTTGAATACTCCCGACGGATTAAACACATGCGGGTAAATACCGTTGAATACCGACCATTTGTTGCCGGGTGATGACTCAATCTGGTGTCTGATATCAGAAACAGTATAAAGTCCTTCGGCGCTGATATACTGGAAGCTGGAATCCAGTACTATGAAAAAAGAATCGTATGCCTGAAAGCTCAGATAGACCCAGTTCTGGGCTGTCAGACTGGGGTTTGCATCAAAATTACCGTACGTATTGCCTCCGATGATCAGTCGGCCCGACAGTCCCTGACCGATTCCTGTAAATATCTGGTCAGAGTTATCGGAACCGACACTGACACCTCTGATCTGGTTCAAGTCTGCAGGATTGAAAACAAAAGCAAATCCATTCAGTGCAGATCCGTTGTTATAGAGTGCCTGATTAATGACTCCACCGTGAATAAGTCCACGGAAAGCACCGACTACCGCCACTTTCCCGTTATCCAGCGGAACAAAATCGTTGAACTGCATGGGCAGAAACGGGGATGAATTCTGCGAGTTATAAACGTCAAAGACACTCATCAGTGATCCGTCCGGGTTGAGTGTAACGATAGCATAACCACCGTTTCCGCACAGCCCTTTTGCGTTAATACCACCCGGGAAATATTTCATGGGAGTTTGTGAAACAAACGCAGCATGCAGACGGCCATTCTGACCAATTTTGAGGGCGTCACCGCCAGTGAAAGGTATTGTGATATCAGAACTGGCATCAGCCAGTGAAATAGACCAGACAAAGTGACCCGCCGGGCTGAATTTTGATACAAAACCCGCTTTTTTGCCTGGAAAACCCTCCAAAGGATGTATCTGCAGCGGATCAGGGTTCATATCTACACCCGACATGGCTGTTCCGGACAGGAAAATACTGCCATCGGCAGCAACTGCTGTCTGCAGATCTGACGACTGAAACCCCAGATCCCTGGCGTAGGTAAAAGACTGGGAATGCAACTTAAAAGACAGAAACAGACAGACAGGAACAAGCAGTTTCCTCATGACGAAGCAGCGTTTGTGATTATTGACAGGCGAATGAACACAAA
>CAILQK010000168.1 GCA_903836265.1 uncultured Bacteroidota bacterium
CCATTATTCTGAATAAACAGGTTGCGGATGCTGGTATCCTGGAAGTCCTCCACGAACTCGTCAATGGAAACTGAAAGCGTTTCCTCGATATCATCGAGGCGTACAATTCCTCTGGTGGACTCGAATTCAACCGTTTCGTCAATATCGCCGGTAATTTTGTCGAGATACCCGGCAGCACTGATATCAATCAGGTTCTCCTGCCTGACCGAGAGGCCGATGGAATTGTCTGTGCCGATTTCGAGAAGCGTATCACCTTTCAGTGCATCGGCCAGTGTGAACGCTGCTTTGGCCACAGGTGCGGCAAATGCACCATTATAGGCAAATTGAGCATTCAGTTTGTCCTTGATACACGAAGTGAACAAACCCGAAAACAGGAACAGCGCGGCAGCGAAAAGCAGATTTCGTACAGACGGATTACTGACGGGCGACGAGGTATTGTTGAATATTGCAGGCATACCGGTTTACAGACAGTTCGGATGATATCTGCCACAAAGGTACCGATTAAACTGTGCCATTGCCGAAAAAAGCCTCCGGTCGTCGCTATTTTCTTGTCAATTTTACACTTCCGACTGTTTTCCCGTCAACAGATACCTGAGCCACGTAGTTTCCGCGTGGCAGGAAACCGAGATGCAGGGGTATCTGCTGACTGCCAGCCGCAAACTCACGGTCGCTCACTTGCAGCAGCAGCCGGCCAAAGCTGTCGGTCACACGAACACTCACATTTGAGTTGTTGGGCAGTTCAATACCAATAACAGCCTCGTCGGCGAGCGGATTGGGCGATACCGTCAGTAACATGTCAGCTGATGTATGCCCGGGCAGATGGGTACCTGTGGCCGCTCGTCTGATCAAAAAGACCTTGTACAGTTTAGCCAGTGCGGTACTCTCTGTACCGGTATTTGTAAAGAAAATATTTGGAGCCGTACTCCGGATTCCGCCTGTAATATAGCCTATGTGCGTACTGTCTGACGGCAACTGGTGAAAACGAAGAATACCCTTGTCATCATAAAAATCGGCCCCGGCAACAGGAACAAACTCGGCACCAGAGCCCATCAGGTCGGGCATATCCCCAATTCTGACCTCGTCCATCACCCCGTTGCCGAACCGGGTAACGCGGCTGATGGTTCGTACAAAAGGCACATTGGGATCATCTTTCAGCAGTCCGGTGGCAGCATCAACGTAGTAACGACCGATACCGCCAAAAAAGACAGTGTGCATGGCGTTTGCCGACTCATCAAATACAGGCAGATGTGCCGTGTGGTACTGGTTCAGCAACTGGCTGAACTGATTGTTGACTGTATATCCCGAACTGTCCACATCAACCGTGTTCAACCAGGGCAGGTCAATATCCGGCTGAAATACTCCGCTGAACATGGTAAAACCAGTGTGTCCATCCGGAAAAATCTGCGGGACGGCATTGTAATCCCGCCTGTGCAGGTGCTGTGCGCTGATCCACTCCGAGTAGTTGCCCAAAGACAGCGTTACTCCATCATCATTAATGGTAAATCTGCGTATGGCATCGGTGTACACCTGTTCAAACCCGGGCCCGTGCGTGGGGCCCATCGGATTGTAACGGCCCATAAATTTCTGTCCGCCAGCCAGATATAATTTTCCGTGCAGTTCAGTCAGGACACCCCCTGTTACACGGATACGTTCGTCTGAAGCCGACTGCCTGATAAAGGATACCGGCAACGTTCCATTCTGAACAGCCTGAATGGTACCGGGCAGATCAATGGCAATAATGTACGGAAATGTAACATGATCTCCTTCCAGCTCAGAATAACCGTAACCGCCAATCAGATAAAGTATCGTATCATGCTGTATGAACTGAATATTGGTGGCAGCCAGTTGCCCGGCCACAGATGCCGGAAGCGCTGCTGTGGAGATGCTCCATACCTGACCGGTTTCCGGATTTACTACCTGCAGTTTGCTGTTTCCTCCTGCAGCATCAAACGAAGCAAACGGCTGCCTTCGGTGAAGTCCGTCGGTGCGGCCACCAGCTACCAGCCACAAGCCGGCATGCTCACCGATGGCAAATGACTGTACACCCTGAAAACCGGCCAACGGCACCTCCTGCAGATAAAACCTGAAATCGGACTGTGCAGGCAAAGTACAGGTTACTGAAAAACTGGCAACAAGCAGTATTGACCGGAGAAAAATGGTGTTCATGACAGTAATTTTCAGCAAAGGTCCGACAATAGTGAACCAAATTCAGTAACATTTATTACAAATAGCGTAACTGATGATGCGTATCACTTCGGCAGCAGGACACAAATCACTGTTATATTCACTGAAATATCACAACCTTTGCAGTGTCGGTATTTACGAAAAAAAACAGCCATGCAAACCGAACAAATTTTGAAAGAAGCACGGGCGAGGTTCGCCGAATTTCGCAACGAAATGCAGGAGATTTCCATGAAGGCTGCGCTGGGAGCCGGCGAGGCACGAGAGGCCCTCGAGCGTGAATGGGGGAATTTTTCCTCATTCGTGGATGAACAGGGTAACCGTATCAGGCGTCAGGGTGTCCGGACAGCACGCATGACCGAAAGACTGGATCAGCAGCTCAGGCGGCTGAACGAACTGGTGACCAGTGGGAAGCCGGGCTCTGAAGACGATTTTTCACCATGGCGCGACGAGGTGGTCGGCGTTATTTATGAAGTGGAGTTCATTATCCACGAGCTGTTCCCGCTGCTGAAAGATGGCGAACGTGACCTGTTCAGTATGCTTCGTGTAAAAATGGAGATTTTCAGAACCAGTCTGGTGCTGAAATCCTGGCAGAATTATACCGAAACTGATTCGCTGGCAGAAGCCATGGTCATCAAAGCAGAAGAGGTAATGCGATGGTATGCTGATTTCAGCGTTACAAACGAGGAAAAACTGGAAAAGTTCAGAACAGAAATGCAGGCATCCCTGAAGCATTTCAAGGGTGCTTTTGGCGAACTTTTCAGGTAGTACCCTGCAATGCTCTGTCCAGATGGGTGTAACCACCGTCAACATATATAATTTGTCCTGTAGTGTGTGATGATTTGTCAGACAACAGGAAAGCAACCATTGACGCTATTTCCTGCGCGGTGGTCATCCGGCGCCCCAACGGAATCAGATTGCTGATTCTTTGCAGCGCTTTTTCCGGATCAGGCAGTGTTTTGATCCATCGTTCATACAAAGGGGTATAACATTCTGCCACTACCACTGCATTCACCCTGATGCCAAAGGGCAACAATTCTACCGCCCATTCACGCGTTAACGCGTTGCGCCCCCCATTTGCAGCAGCGTAACCAGACGTGCCTCCCTGCCCGGTATCGGCTGTTTTGGAGCTGATATTGACAATCGATCCGCAGCTTTCCTTCAGACAGGGTAATGCGTAATGGGCCATCAGGTAGTAATGTACCAGATTGCGGTTCAGTGATTCGACAAATGCCTCTGCCGATCCGGTTTCAAGTCCCACGCCGTCGTTGGCACCTGCATTGTTCACCAGTCCGTCAATCTGACCGTAATGCGCAACGATCTGATCAACTGCGCGCTTACATTCGTCCGGATTCGAGAGTTCAGCCTGAAAAGCGTGCGCTTGTCCACCGGCTGCGGCTATTTTTTCTACAGCAGCCAGATTATCGGCCATGTTCCTGCCAACAATCGCCACGTGCGCACCCTCTTCTGCAAGAACCATTGAAATTGCCTCACCGATACCTTTGGCACCGCCCGTTACTACAAAAATTTTGCCGGCAAGTTTCAGATCCATATTTCAGAACAACTGGTAAAAATCAATTGCATTCAATCCCATGATGCGCTCACGCTCGCCGGGGGAAAGACGACTGAAAAACGATTCCACTATGTCCAGTTGCCGCTCATAACTGGCAGCAAGCAAACAAACGGGCCAATCGGAACCATACATCAGCCTTTTCGTTCCGAAGGCTTCCAGCACCACTGCCAGGTATGGCTCTATATCCCCGGGTTTCCAGTTGGTCACAGATGCTTCCGTGACGAGTCCTGATACCTTGCAGTAAACATTCGGGAACCCGGCCACCAGGTGTATATCCCGCTTCCATGCTTCGATTTCACCGGTTCTGATATATGGCTTGGCGATGTGATCAATCACAAAATATTGATCTTCAGTTTGTTCAAGCAATTGCACTACTGCATTCAGATGTCCCGGAAAAACCAGTATATCATACGTGTAACCCAGTTTCCCGATGGTCCTGAGACCACTGACAAACTCAGTTGACAACATGTACTCCGGCTTTTCTGCCTGCAGGATATGTCTGAACCCTTTCAGTTTCTTGTCATCCGCCCATTGTTCCAGTCGCGCTTCCAGGTCGTGTGCCCGCAGGTCAACCCAGCCAACCACACCCTTGATAAAATCATGGTTTTTTGCATTTTCCAGCAAAAAACGGGTCTCAGTTTCCGACTGGTCGGCCTGTACAGTCACGCAACCATCAAAGCCGTGCTCCTGCAGGTGCGGCAACAAGTCGCCAGGCAGGAAATCGCGACGGATAACCGACATATCACCTGTAATCCAGGCATCGCGCACGGGATCAAAGTGCCAGAAATGCTGGTGTGCATCTATCCTCATGTGTTTACAGTTGACAGGCTACAGTCACCTGACGCTGGGTACCCAGTCCCTCTACCCCCAGTTCCACCACATCACCGGCAACCAGATAGCGCTGCGGATTAAGACCAAAACCAACACCAAACGGTGTTCCAGTGGAAATAATATCACCCGGCAGCAGTGTCATAAACTGACTGATATAGTGTACCAGAAAGGGAATCTTGTACACCATATCGCTGGTGTTGGAGTCCTGCATCCGCTGTCCGTTCAGATCGAGCCAAAGATGCAGGTTATGCGGATCAGAAATCTCTTCTTTGGTAACGAACCAGGGCCCCAGCGGAGCAAAAGTATCGCAGCTCTTGCCTTTTACCCACTGTCCGCTTCTCTCCATCTGAAACTCTCTTTCGGAAATGTCGTTATGCAGCAGGTACCCGGCTACGTGATCCATGGCGTTTTCCAGACTAACGTAAGAGGCCCTTTTGCCGATGACAAAGGCCAGCTCTACTTCCCAGTCGGTTTTAACCGAGTTTTTAGGGATGATTACCTGATCATCCGGACCGCATATTGCGGTGGTTGACTTGAAAAAAATAACGGGCTCGGGCGGAATAGCCATACCCGATTCCTGCGCGTGTCTGGCATAATTCAAACCGATACACACGAGTTTGGAGGGCCTGCCCAACGGACTGCCGAGCCTGACCTTATCGGCATTACGTATCGGGGTGATACGCGGATCGCGGACCTTTATTGCCGCTTCAAGCCTGGAGAGTCCATCGGAAGTGAAGAAATTTTCATCATAATCCCGGAACAGACGGGCAACACTAAATAGCTGACTGTCAATGAGAACGCCACATTTTTCCCTGCCTTCAGGGCCGTATTTGAATAGTTTCATCAGTTGTTCAGTTTTACAAATCCACCATCAATCGGATAATCACAGCCGGTAATGAACGAGGCTTCATCAGAACACAGATATAGCGCCAGATGTGCAATTTCCTCCGGCCTGGCCATACGGCCTATTGGTTGTGTTTTCGACAGTTTTTCAAACATTTCGGCCTCTTTGCCCGGATAATTTTTGCTGATAAACCCGTCCACAAAAGGCGTGTGCACCCTCGCAGGCGAAATGGAATTCACCCGGATATGATCCTTCAGGTGATCTTTGGCAGAAGCAATAGTCATGGCCATCACGGCTCCCTTGGTCATGGAATAGGCAAAGCGATCGGGCAAGCCAACCAGAGCTGCTACCGAGGCCATATTGAGCACCACTCCCCCACCCTGCGCACGCATCATCGGGACAGATGCTTTCAGACAGTTGTACACGCCTTTTATGTTTACATTGTACAATCGGTCCATATCCTCTTCCGTTGTGGATTCTACTGTACCCACATGGGCTATTCCGGCGTTATTGACTAAAATATCTACCCTTCCAATGGACTCGAATACGGAGAAAACAGCTGCCTGATCGGATACGCTGCAGGTATGGCCATGAGCCCTGCCACCGGCGCCGTTTATCTCGTTAACTGCATCATTCAATGTATTTTCATTGAAATCCAGGATATGAACGACTGCTCCCTGAGCAGCAAAAAGCCGGGAAATTGCGAGTCCGATCCCGCTTCCGCCGCCGGTTATTACCGCGGACTTTCCCTTCAGACTGAAAAGTTGGTTCATCATATTACATCATTCAGGCTACAATGATACGCCACGTTTCCAGAACATGAAATCATCCTGACCGAGTTGTGTCGCTTTTGTCTCAAATTTTCCATTGGCAAGGTCAATGATATACTCCAGTATCTCCTCACCCATCTGTTCCACGGTTTTTTCACCGGTGATGATCCCGCCACAATTGATGTCAATGATATCAGGCATTTTTCGGGCCAGTTCATGGTTGGTGGAGAGTTTGACCATAGGCGAAACCGGATTACCCGTTGCCGTTCCCAGTCCGGTAGTGAATAACTGTATGGTGGCGCCGGCACCTGCCATTCCGGTTGTGGAAAGCACGTCGTTGCCGGGTGTACAAACCAGATGCAACCCTCCCGTGCGCACGTAACCACCATACCCCACAGCAGAGACAACAGGAGAGGAGCCGCCCTTTCTGGCGGCACCGGCTGATTTGATGGCATCCGTGATGAGCCCATCGCGGATATTTCCCGGCGACGGATTCATGTCGAAACCTGCCCCGATGGCTTCCGCGCGCCGTGCGTACTCGCGCATGAGGTGAATGAAGTTGTCAGCCGTTTCATCGGACACACAGCGGTCAATCAGCTCCTGCTCTACCCCGCAAAGTTCCGGGTACTCGGCCATGAGCACCTTTCCGCCCAATGCGACAATCAAGTCTGCAGCGTGGCCAGTAGCAGGATTGGCTGAAATACCGGAAAAGCCGTCGGAACCACCGCATTTGACACCTACACTGAGATGTTCCAGTCCGGCAGGCTTCCTTTCAATCCTGTTGATTTCCACGAGCCCCGCAAAAGTCTGAAGGATGGCTTCCGTGAGCATGGCATACTCGGTTTCCCATTTCTGTCGCTCGAACAGCAGCAGTGGTTTGGCGAAATCCGGATCTTTCTCAGCCAGTTTTTCCCTGAAAAGCTGGATTTGCGCGTGCTGGCAGCCCAGGCTTAGTACGGTCACCCCTGCTACATTCGGATTCACGCAGTAACCAGCCAGCAGAGCGCACAGATTTTCGGAGTCGTCGCGCGTTTCCCCGCACCCGCTCTCGTGCGTGAGGAATTTGATGCCGTCCACATTGGGAAACATCCTTCCCGACGACATATCATTCCATTTCAGTTCGGGGGAAAATCCCCCTGTGGCACCATGTTCAGCGTAATAGGCTGAAAGTGCGCGCAGATAATCGCGGTACACGTCGGGTTGGGCGTACCCAAGCTCCTTCAGAAAGGCATCCTTCAGCACCAGAATATTGCGGTTTTCGCAAAAGACAAGTGGAATAACCAGCCAGTAATTGCGGGTACCCACCTGACCGTCGGCACGATGGTAGCCCATAAAAGTCCGATTGACAAAACGGCTCACATCCGGCGGCTGCCACTGATACTCGCCTCTTCTTTTTCCAAATACCTCCGCTGCGTGTTTCAGATTATTGGTGGAAATCAGTGAGCCCGAGGGAACAGGGCAGGTGGCACGGCCAACCAGGACACCATACATATATACAGGATCGCCGGAATGCAGGTCGCCCACAGCTATTTTGTGTTTGGCAGGAATGTGCTCCTGCACGGCGACTTCCCGGTCGCCAGCCATCAGGATTTCGCCCGGGGCAATATCTCTGAGTGCGACAAGCACATTATCGGCAGGGGAAATGCGTAAAAAAAGTGGATTGGACATTCGGACGCAAGTGTAGCAGGATTTCTGAAGTCAAGGGGGCCAGGATGGCTTGTCGGGAGGAAAGGCGCTACTCAATCCATACCTCATCCACAAACAACCACGATTTACCGCCGGCTCCGGCATGCCAGGATGGACAAACGCCCTGGTTTCGGGCAACTATTTTCAGATACCGGGCCTGTGTGTCAAATGCGGCTTTCAGTTCCACCCCGGTATTCGGGTCGCTGTCGCGGGCAGGTTCAGGGGTAATGCTCTTTACCAGTCTGAACGTGGAGCCATCATCGGAGACGAGAAAATCAACCTGCACCGGCAGAAATATCCAGGATGATATCAGCCGCAGACAGGAGATGCCCGCGCCCTGAATTTGGCGGCGCTCTCCCATATCGAGTACTATTTCACTGTTCAGGCCCTCATAACCGAGCCATTTCCCGTCGGTAAACCGGATACTGCCCTTTTCACCGTCAATCAGACTGGAAGGACCGTTAGCACCGTATTTTTCAGCATAATCGGTCAGTAAACGAATACCGTACTGCGCTTTTACACATTTCATGGAAACCGGCTCGCTGGTGGCACCATCCGGAAAGCGGGCGACAGCACGCACAATGCAGCTGCTGTCAACCACAAAAGGAGCCATGTAGCGGGCGGAAGCCGAAGTTGGCTCGCTGCCGTCTGTAGTGTAATGGATCGCCACACCACGCTGGGCCATGATAAACACCTCCTGATTACCTGTAAAAACAGCTGTTTTTTGGGATTTACCAGCTTCTGTCCCTATATTTGGTGCATCAGGTGTATTGACAGGCTCCCCTTTTATTTCAAGCACCCATATCCCCTTGCAACTGTTATTCAGTGGCCTGTCTTGCAGCGGTGGCAACTGAATCAGCACTCCTTCGGATGTCTGTTTCCAGGAAAGCGCTTCCCTGTAACCAAGCATGCTGATTTTGCTGCCTCTGGCGGGCCTGATCTTTCTGAGCATCAGCTGCTTCTTTTCACGTCCGCAAAATGTGACAAACACCCTGTTTTTTTCGCCCGAACAATAGCGGACATCGTCGCCCTCCTGCCAGTGTGCCCACGTACGGGTGCCATAAACAGAGGAACTGTTCACGGCCATCCATTGCCCGATAGCCTCCAGTATCTGTACACTTTCTGTCGGGAAAGTACCCTGTGCCGTCGGACCGACATTGAGCAGAAAATTGCCGCCCTTGGCAACAATATCTGCCAGATTCCAGACCAGTTCATCAGACGACTTGAATTCCCTGTCATTTTTATTATGGCCCCAGTGACCGTTCATCGTCATGCAGCTTTCCCAGTCGAGCGCACTCTTTTCTCCGAGAATTTCCTGTTCGGGTGTACCGAAGTCGCCGGCCGCGTCGTTGGAGGTATTCATGCCCTGCATACCATTGCGTCCTTTGCCAACCCGGTTGTTTACAATGATATTTGGCTGCAGACTTCTGATATATCTGTACAGTTCCTTGCCCTGATCTTCCGTCCATTCGTCAATCCATTCTCCATCGAACCACAGCACCCCGATATCGCCGTATTTCGTCAGCAGCTCTTTCAGCTGCGGGTACATATACTTGTCCCGGTACTCGGTCCAGCCTTCCCTGTTGGCTTTCGGGTGATGCCAGTCCATGATGGAATGATAAAAACACAACTTCAGTCCATATTTTCGACAGGCGCTGGCCAGTTCATCCATCGGGTCGCGCCCGAAAGGGGTGCGGTCCGTAATATCATAGTCGCTTACTGCCGAATTGAACATCGAAAAGCCATCGTGGTGCTTGGACGTAATGACGATATACTTCATACCGGCGTACTTCGCCTGCCGAACCCAGTCTTCAGCATTGAATTGTACCGGGTTGAACTGTGGGGCGAATTTCTCATACTCGGACACGGGAATACGGGCCTCGTTCATCAGCCATTCGCCGTAGTTTTTCTGTCCGTTGTATTCGCCGGCAGCGACAGAGTAGACACCCCAGTGAATGAAAAGACCAAATTTTGCCTCCTTCCACCACGATATCCGGTGTGCGCGTTGTTCAGGTGTTTCTACTGCCTGAGCCGAGGCAGAAACGACAAATAGAATGGCCAGGAACAGGGAAATTGCATTTTTCATGCGGTGAAAATAATGCGCGACTGGATGAATCAGTCAATTTTGAAAAGTTTTTCCCCGGGAGCAGACTGATTTTGTTTGGGCTGCAAGGCGACAATTCAGCTCAACAAGCTGTTTCACACCACATTTTGGCACGTGGACGTATGAACAATAAGTTTTCATCCGTGTTGGAATTTTGTTTGTCACAGCAACCTGATTTACCCATGCACCCTTTGCTCACCCAGATTCTGACGCAAACCACCCTGAAACAAAAGGGTGGCGATCAGGAAAAACGATATTCCGATTACGTGCTGGCCAGTGCTTACAGAAAGTTCAGAATCAACACAATACGATTTGTCAAGGATATTCTGCTGGTAACAATCGGCATCTTCTCGGCGGCATTCGGCCTCAAGGGGTTCCTGCTTGCCAACCATTTCATTGACGGAGGTGCCACAGGGATTTCACTTCTTGTTTCCGAGCTGACACAATTGCCCCTTTACCTGCTGGTTCCTGTTGTCAATATACCGTTCATTATCCTGGCCTGTCACGTTATGGGCAGGTCATTTGCCATTAAAACAGCAATAGCCATTGCCGGACTGTCACTGGTACTTGCATCGGTTTCATTCCCCGATGTAACCGACGACAATCTGCTGGTAGCCGTTTTTGGCGGATTTTTCCTCGGAGCAGGCATAGGATTTGCTATCCGGGGAGGGGCTGTAATAGACGGCACAGAGGTGCTTGCGATTTATCTGGGCAAAAAACTGGGTGCTACCATTGGCGACATTATCATTGTGATAAATGTCATCATTTTCAGCGTGGCAGCGTGGTTACTCAGTGTGGAAATTGCCCTTTATTCCATGATTACCTATCTGGCAGCCTCCAAAACCCTCGACTTTATCGTGGAGGGCATAGAAGAGTACATCGGGGTAACCATCGTTTCCAGTCATTGTGAAGAAATCCGGCGAATGATTGTCGGTACCATGGGGCGCGGTGTGACCGTTTACAGCGGCAAACGGGGTCATGGCAAGCGCGGGGCTACCAGAGAAATAGACATCATTTACACTGTTATTACCCGTCTTGAGGTCAGCAAACTCAATACAGAAATCGAAAAAATTGATCCTGCAGCTTTCGTGGTGATGCACAGCGTGAAAGATACCAGAGGAGGAATGATCAAGAAAAGACCTCTCGACCATGGATAGCTGCAACAGGTTCACCAGCCATTCTTTTTCAGCTTGTTTTCATACCCGCGTACATTATAGCTAACACTGAGCATGAAATACCGCGCCAGTGTAGGCGCCAGACTCCTGTTCACATAATTAAGCGTTGCAGACTGATTAATTGTCAGTCGCTGGTTCAGTATGTCGAATGCTGCCAGGCGCAGCTCGATCTTGTTCTTCGGTCCGAAAAGTCTGCGTACCGAAGCATTCCAGATACTGATCTCCCGGTTGAAATCAAACCTGTCGTTGGAGAAACTGGAATACGAAAAATTGCTCTCGAAAAAGGTTTTATCCAGCATTTGCCACTTCACAGAAGCACTTAGACTGCTGTTCACGGGGTTCTGCGTGAGATCGGTGCTTATTTCGTACGTAGTATGGGCAGAATTCAGATCGGCATCAATATCGAATACCAGCTTTTGACCAGGTGTAACAGAAATACCTGCTCCCACATTGTAGCTGTCCGAGTTCGTGCGGGTTTCCTGTCCGTTCACATAAACCGGTGAGCGGTCAAAACCGATATTGCCATTCAGGTTCAGACTGAGTTTTGTCTTGATAATCGGGTAGCTCGACCAGAATCCGGTTGAAAAATTGGTACCACCGTTGATATTTTCGGGTTTTGAAGTAACACGAACCACATTGTTCACAAATTCTGTAGTCTGGCTTTCCACGATTTTCGTATCATAAATCGAGTAGTTGGACCATATACTGAAATGGGCAAAATTGGCGGGGTTCCAGTAACCCAGATCCAGACCCAGGCCATGTCGTGTTTCCGGGGCGAGATCCGGATTTCCCAGCGTCCGGAATGCCGGGTTATTGACATTGGGTACCGGTTGAAGCTGCTGAAACTGAGGCTGATCTACCGAGTAATTGTAGCCCAGTCCCACACTCATATTATTGGGGAATTCATAATTGAAGTCGAATCTGGGCACCAGATTATTATACAGGTTACTCACAGGATCTGTCAGCAAAGGTTCGTTTTTATCACGTGCGTATGCACCATCCAGTCTGATTTGCTGCCCTGCCAATCCGACCGACACATTCAATCCCTCATAGCCATACCTGATAACGGTACCGAGCCGGTTAACCAGAATCGTGTTGTCGTAGAAAATGCTCAGACTGTCAATACGCTGACCGGGTGTTTCCGGGTTATCCACCTGGCGATTTACCTGATTCTCTGTCTGGTTGAAATTGTAGAAGGTTTCCCAGTACCAGCGTTTGGAAAGTGGCTCGGTGAAGAGCATGCTTGACTTGTATTGTCTGGCTCCGGTTTCACCCGCATTCTGCTGGCGTATATTCAGTGCCGACAGACTGTTGCTTGAAAACAGGTTATCTGCAGCATCCGTCTGGCTGCCGTTAAAACCTGCACTCAGGGCAAATGAGCGACCTTTCTTTTTGAATTTGTGGCGGTATATAGAAGAAGCAGACACACGCCAGTTATCAGAAGCTGTACTGTTCAGCACATTCAGGGAATTGACAGGCCTGTATTCACTGTCGGAAAACAATTGAAGCTGCTGGTCGGAAGAGTTGTTTGACCCAATCCTTCCGCTGAACTTGACAATAATAATATCGGTGGAGTCGAGATTATGTTCCAGACGAGTGGACAGACTGTGATTACCCCTGAAGTCGGTTTTGGAGAGAGTATCTGTATTGTAAAAAGAAGTGTCAGAAAGGAATGTCTGTCTTTCAGAGAACTGGTCGAGTGTCAGATCCGTCTGATTATAGAAATAGTTGATATTGAATTTGGACTTCCTGTTGTCGAAGTTGTAGTTGGCGCCGCCGCCATAATTTTCCGTAAATCCGCGGCCATCGAACCAGTTCATGGGTACATCGTCATCGCCACCCATCATAAAGAAGCGTCCACCACCCTGTCCGAAGCCGAAGTCGCCATTGTCCTGGTTGCTAAACGTATTTTGGCCCTTGAATTCGCCATAGTCCTCCCAGTTGACACCTGTCTGGTTGATATTATTGCCATAGGCGATAAAAGACAACTGTTCTTTTTCATTGAATTTGTTGTAATTTCCTCGTCCGGCGAGGCGGTCATCGGTACCAGCTGCGGCAGATATTTTCCCGAAAGATCCTTTTTTATATTCAGCTTTCAGTTCGAGGTTCATCACCTTGTCCTTCTTGCCATCGTCCACGCCGGTCAGGCGTGCCTGTTCCGATTTTTCGTTGAACACCTGTACTTTGGAGATCGTTTCCGCGCCCAGATTTTTGGTAGCCGCTTTTGGATCATCGCTGAAGAACGTCTTCCCGTCCACATAGACCTTGTTCACCTCCTTGCCTTGTGCCTTGATATTTCCATCGGCATCCAGCTCAATTCCAGGCAGGCGTCTGAGCAGATCTTCCACCGTTGATCCCGGAGGCACTTTGAAAGTAGTGGCATCATACTCAATAGTATCGCCGTGAATGCGGAGGGGTGCTTTGGCCGTTCTGATCACTACCTCCATGAGCTCATTTGAGATCGGTTTGATCATCAGGGCTCCCAGATCATTGGTTTCATTTTCCGAAACTTTCAGGTGTTTCTGGAATGGCAAATAACCAACGTAGGTGATTTTCAGCAGATAAGGTGTATTTTTTACCCCCTTGAAAGAAAAAGTTCCTTTGTCATCGCTTCGGGTGAAACTGACCAGTGTGGTATCAACCGGATTGAGAAGCATCACCGTTGCGTAGGCGAGCTCGTTGGCCAGCGTATCAGTGGCAACACCCTTTATTGTTATACGGGCTGGCGACTGAGCCCGGGCAAATGAGAATGAGCAGACGAGAAAGTACAGAACAGGAAGAAAAAACCTCATGAGCGGGTGTAATTACAATGGTGGAAACGCTCCCGGATGGAGCGCCGTAGAAACGACCTGATTCCGGAAATGTGTCTGAAAGAGAAAAACTTTAACTACTGGCCCGGACGAACACCGGGAAATGAGTAAAGCAGGAGGGTATTCTCGCCGAAGTAGTCTTTGAAGGCGAGAGAGAAAGCGCCGGGATTGGAGAATCCGACCAGTTCAGAGATGACATTGGGAGTTCCTGCGCGTTTCTCCAGCAATACCCTGGCCTTTTCCAGTCTCAACTCACGAATCAGCTGAACAGGCTCCTTGCCAGTGAGTACCATGAGTTTCTTGGTGAAATGCGTATTGGACAGCTGCAGGTTTTTGGCAATCTCAGAGGCCATAAAATCCGGATTTCCCAGATTTTTCTCGATAAACTCAACAGTATATTGCAGGAACGGCTCCGGTGCGGGTATTCTGTTGTCGGTGAAATAGAGATGAATGAACCTGACAAAATCTTCATGTCTCAGCCTGCGTTCATCCATCAGGCGCTGAACTGACGCGTCAAACTCGTCGTCTATGACCGGACGTGTAAACCAGACGTCTGCACCCGCCCTGAGCGCATCGAGCTTGCCCTCATTCCCGAATTTGTTGGTCAGAAGAACAACAGGTATATGATTGGTGCGTTCGGCCAGTTTGATCTGACGGGCAATTTCGATACCCGACTGGCCGTTCAGCAGTGCATCACAAACCACCAGATCCGGCAGCATATCCGAGGCCATCTGGAGACCTTCTATGGCTGTACGGGCCGTTTCAATCCGGAACCGGTCCGACAACAGCGACTTGAGATAAAGAACAACCTGTCTGTTGGGCTCTATCAGCAGCGCGATCTGGTCCGGTTCGGGGCCCTGAGGAAATGACAGTACCGGGCGCTGAGCTTCTGCAGACGTTACAGCCCGGGTGGCCGCTATCACCTGCACTGCGGCGGTTTCTTCATATTCCTTGCGGAGATTTCCCTTTTCAATTTCCCACTCCAGCTCCCTTTTGGAGAGCATTTTCTGCCAGCGGGCATTATTTCTGATCAATGACACCAGCAATACAATGAAGGAGAGAAACACCCCCCCGCCAAGGGCAAGACCGGCATTGCGCTCAATTTTGAGGAACTGTTTGTCCTGCGCCACCTCCACTCCGCGCTGCATTGCGGCGGAATCTGCACGCAGTTGCATATCAGCTTCAAGCGCTCTGAGCGACAGCATATACTGGGAGTCGCGGGCGGCCATGACCAGTGTCTGCACGTTGAAGGCCCTTTCGGGCAACAACCATTTCCTGCACTCCCGGACCATCGCCTCCAGCAGCGCAATCTTTTCAGAATAATCCTGCATGTTGCGGGCATCCACCTCGGCATCTGAAAGCAGCTGCGCGATACTTCTGTCGTCAAGATTGGCCCTGAATATATCGGAAAGCAGCGTCAGAATACCGGGATTGAGGGGTACCGACTGACTTTCCATATACTCTCTCAGCGTAACCGCTTCGAGCTGGGCCTGTTCAAAATTTCCGGATTGCGCCAGCTTTCTCAGAAGCGCCACCTGGTTGCCGACTGAGTCGCGTACGACGATATCCTGTGCCCCCAGATCACAGGCATACAGCATGAACAGGCCTAATGCATAGCTGAAAAAACGTGAGTACATCGGTATCCGAGTATGATTGAGCGCAAATATAGCCAATTTCGTGAACATGGTTAAAATGCGGTTAAACATCAGAAGAACAATGCCGGTCAGCAAAGCTGAAAAGTGTGATAATGAGGCAGTTAGAAATCATTTGGTAAAAATAATTAAACAATACGGGCAACCGTGAGTGGCAAAAGCAAGTCATTTGTTCAAAAAAGAACAGAAAGACCCTACTTTTGAGCCTGAAATGACCATCACACTCAATTAAAATCAGACCGCTATGACGATCAGAAAAATTGCTTCCACCCTGTTGCTTTCATTTGCAATAACATCGTTTGCTTCGGCACAACGTATTGCCGTGGTTGATGTAACTGCCGTACTGGAAAGCCTGCCCGAATATCAGAAAGCCCAGGAACAACTCGATAAAATTGCTACTGCATGGCGACAGGAAATTGCCCAGGAGCAGGATAAAATCAAGGGTATGTACAGCAAATACCAGGCTGAACAGGTCCTCCTGAGCGAAGAGATGAAAAAACAGCGCGAAGAGGAAATCCTGAACAAGGAAAAAGACGTGCGCGAACTGCAGCGCCAGAAGTTCGGACCCGAAGGAGCTCTCTTCAAAAAGCGCGAAGAGCTGGTGAAGCCTGTTCAGGACAAGGTTTACGGCGCAATAGAACGCTTTGCTTCAGACAAGGGCTTCGAATTCATTTTCGACAAGGGAAGCGCTTCCGGACTGCTCTTCTCCGACAGTAAAAATGACAAAACAGAAGATATCAAGGCGCTGGTAAAGAAGTAATTGCAGTGTCACACATCTTGAACGAAAAACATCACAACCGAGTAAAATGAACAGATCACTCTTTGCAGGTCTCTGCCTGACACTGCTCACCACCCTCTCTGCCAATGCCCAGAAATTCGGATATTGCAACTCTACAGATCTTCTGGCCGAAATTCCGGAAGTGAAACAGGCCGAAAGTGAACTTCAGGGCTTTCAGACACAACTGACCAAACGCGGACAGGAAATGGTGAAGTCGCTGCAGGACAAAGCCGAAGAACTCAAAAGAAAACAGGATCAGGGACTCATCTCTCCCAAGGATGTTGAAACCCAGACGGCCAAACTGGAGGAAGAGCAGGAAAAAATCGCCCAGTACGAACAGGAGGTGTATCAGAAACTCTCCGCCAAACGCCAGGAACTCTTCCAGCCCATTCTCGACAAGGTAAATGAAGCCATGAAGGTGGTAGCTGTAGAAAACGGATTCGCTTTCGTGTTTGATGCCAATACAAATATCCTGCTCTATGCCGACCAGTCGCTCGATGTCACCAGACAGGTAAAAGCAAAACTGGGAATCGCCGAGTAATGCCTCCTGCAGGCTCTGAAAACCAACAAGAGGGGTGGCTTCGTGCCGCCCCTCTTATTTGATCATACACCCTCTATCCACAACTCGGCAGGCTCACCGGCCCGGCCATATACAAATGCACGCTGCGCGTAGATACGGGCGAGCATCACAGCACTTTCAAGCGGAATACCGGCAATAAAATAACTTTCCTCTGGCGGCCAGTTGCCTTCGCGCGCACAACCCGCTCCGTCCTTGACGACCCATGCACCCAGCTGCGCCTTCAGCCCGGCGTTCCTGAACCTGTTCTCCGCTTCGCCCAGCTGTTCAGACATGGGGTTCCAGGCAGTGATAAAAGCCCATTCCGTACAGGCATTAGCCTTCAGAAGGGCATCTGCTTCAGACGATATCTGCCCAATCTGTATGGGCTCCTGAAAGCCGTTCACATGGTAATCAGTGTTATGATAGGCAAGTATCAGCGGGTCGGTATGCATAGGGCAAAGTTAATTCCCAATCTGAATAAACAGATGCTATCACCGGAAAACCGCAGGATAACACTTGAAGTTTTAATATCATATCGGGCTAAATCTGTATTTAAATAAAACATTTAGCCCGAAATATTTTTTTATCCGGCTCTTTTCGATCAGGCAGATATACACATTAAAATGACAAGATTGCTGGCCCGTTCAAGACATGGTATGACCAAACATTCAGCCAAAACCAGTCATGGAAAAGCTGGAGTGGTTATGCGTTCGAAAATCTCGCCCTGCGCCACCTGACACAGATCAGAAAAGCGCTGGGTATTGCTGCAGTTCACACAGTGTCCTCCACTTTTTATCTCCGTGGGAATGAACAACAGGCGGGTGTACAAATTGATTTAATGATTGAACG
>CAILQK010000169.1 GCA_903836265.1 uncultured Bacteroidota bacterium
ACCCGATCCGCTGTCGCCATCTGCTTCCAGTTACAAACTGTATCGCAATGGCGCTCTCCTGGCAACTGTGGATGGAGAAACAACCTCTTTCATTGACTTCAACGTACTGGCCGGCCGCTTTTACACCTACGAGGTGTCTGGTGTCAACTTTTTTGGTGAAGGGCCGCGTGGAAACGCACTGGGCTTCCTGAACCCGAACGGGGTAGTGACGGGCCAGGTGAAGTCATCCACAGGCAATCCGGTGCCGGGCGCCATTGTGACGCTGTCGCCCACGATTGGCGCTTCCGCTGTTTTTGGTGGCGATGCCATGGTTTTTACAGAGTACAATACGGCTTTCCCAAGAAGTCAGTTCACGCTGTCGTGCTGGGTAAAAATAGACGACGGCAACGACAACACCGCTATTTACGACTTTGGCAGTCACATCGGCAAAAACTGGTGGCTGCACACGCTTCCCGAAGCCGATGGCAAGGGCGTTCGTTTCGGCATGGGCAACGGCTCGGGTGGTGTTACAGAGCTTGAGTACGCATTTCCTGGGGCAACGGCTGACGACTGGCACAACGTGGCGGTATCCTACAACGGCTCTTCCGTACTTTTATATGTGGATGGCGAACTGATCGAAACAGCCGTTACCGGCTATGACGCGGCTCAGTCCCCCCTGTTTTTGGGTCAAAAGACCGATGCAACGGGCTATTATATCGGGGGTATTGATGAAATTCGCTTCTTCAACCGTCAGTTGGCACAAACCGAGATACAGATGTTTCTGAATCGCACGGTGGCGCCCAATGCCGACGGCCTGGTGAACTACTGGAAATTCGACGAAGGCGTGGGTTCCAAGTCATTCGACCTCACCAGCAGTAAAGTAAAGCTGTATTTCTGCGGAGCCGGCTGGTCGAGCGACAAGCCCAATGTGGTGAATGCCGGCATGACAGATGAAACCGGTTTTTATGCCATTCCGGGCATCAATTACGGCGCCGGTACCACCTTTGTAGCCAAGCCATCGAAAAACTTCTACTTCAATCAGTCACTGGAGTTCAATTCGGTGAACAGCCAGTATGTGGAACTGACCGACTTTGACCTGGCCGACAGTTCCACGGTGGAGGTAACGGTAAAGGCATTCGATTTTTCGGGTAACCAGTGTATCCTCACCAAGCAGGACGGTGGCACTACCCACTTCGGTTTGCACCTGAATGCAGGGCATATCATCCTCGAGATGGGGGGCAACCAGCATGACTTTGGCAGTATTGGCATGGGCTTCCACCGCCTGTCATTTGTGATAGACCAGCCGGCAGGCAGCAGCAATGCGGCCGTGACGCTGTACCGAAACGGCGATCTGGTGGGCTCTCACACCTTTGACGGGGTGGCCTCCGACTTTTCGGGCGGTTCCGTCTGGACGCTGGGCGCCGGTCGCAGTGGCGGTTCACTGGTGAATTATTTTTCCGGACTGATAGACGATGTGGTGTTCTACAGCAGTATGGTATCGCTTCCCGATCTGCAGCTGGCAGCCAGTGTGGGTACCGATTTGAAGCGGAGCGACCTGATGAACTACTTCCCGCTCAATGAAGGAAGTGGCGAGAAGGTGAAGGACTACGGCTTCTCTCTGACGGGTAATGGAACTATTTTTGGAGCCAGCTACAGCACTGTAGTGGCTATTGCGGAGGAAGAGCCTCATCTGTTTACTCCATCGAGCCGTCTGGTTACACTGAATCCGTCCGGTACCAGTGTGGACGAGGTGGACTTCACCGATCAGAGCACTATTCCGGTGAGTGGTTATGTTCGTTTTGAAAACACCAACTGCTTTCAAAAGAAGGTGGAAATTCTGGTGAACGGCAGGTCTTTTGTTCCTCAGATCTTCACGGACGAAGATGGCAAATTCTCGGCAGATTTCGAACCGGGCGTGAATGTTGTCTTGACACCAAAGTTTGAGCAGCATACCTATTATCCTGCTTTTTGGGAGCTGGAGAATATTTCAACGCCGGTAGCGGGTATTCTTTTCCGCAACCAGGTCAAGCGCAAGGTGATCGGACAGATGGCCGGTGGGTACTGCCGCAAATCGGTGGTACCCGACGGTTCTATCGTGAAGGTGAAAGTGGCCACTCTGAATGGTTGCTACGAGCAGATCAAACAACTGCCCACCAATGGCAAGTTTGTGTTTGATGGCGTACCGCCCGATTCTGTAACGGTAGCTGTTATTGAACACTCCAACCCGATTATCTACAACTACTTCCAGATACAGGGTGGTGCCACGGTGGATCTGAAGATGAAAAATGACACGACGGATTTCATCTATTTTGCTCCTCCAAACGTGGAAATATCGCCACTTCCCACAAATGACTGCGGCGATCCGATGATGACCATGCTTCAGCAAGGCAAGGTTACTATCAAGGTATATGAAGA
>CAILQK010000170.1 GCA_903836265.1 uncultured Bacteroidota bacterium
AGGTCAGGCCTTTCGGGGGTGGTCACACCATAGGCTACGAGGCTAATGCCAGAATTGGCTATGATCTGGGTGCTTTTCTTACACTGGAGGCACATGCTGCGCACCTCTGGCTCGGCAACTTCTACGACAGCCGGCTGGCCAACGGCGGACAGTCATTCCGCCCGGTTAATCCGTGGATAGGTTTTATTTGTGTCAAATGGCTTATCTTTTAAACAGAAACAACATGCGTACCATATTGTACTCTTTCGGAATATTTCTGCTGCTGTTCAACATCGGCTGTGCGCTGCCCAAGTCACCATCGGTGAGTGAGATGGCCGGGTTGCCGTATCCGTTTTCCACCCGTTATCTGGAACTTTCGGATGGCATACGTGTGGCCTATGCCGATGAGGGCAAAGGAAATCAGACCATTTTGTTTGTACACGGACTCGGCAGCTACTACCCTGCATGGAAGAATAATGTGTCGGTTCTGAGCGAAAAATACCGCTGTGTTGCCATTGATCTCCCGGGATACGGCAAGAGCAGCAAGGAAAACTATTCAGGCTCCATGCGTTTTTATGCCGGAATCATCAAAGAAGTTTGCGACAAACTGGGTATTCAGAAGGTGACCCTCGCGGGCCATTCAATGGGAGGGCAAATCAGTCTGGTAGCGGCTCTCACTTATCCCGAACTGGTTGAAAAGCTGGTTCTGGTAGCGCCTGCAGGCTTTGAAACTTTTAACAAGGGTGAAAAAGAGTGGTTTCGACAGGTAATGACAGCAGATGGTGTGCGTTTGACCACTGCCGAGCAGATCCGAACCAATCTCGCCTATAATTTCTACACTATGCCTGTTGACGCCCGGTTCATGATCGACGACCGTCTCGCCATGCGCACTGCGTCAGATTTTCCGGGGTATTGCTACATCATTCCGCAGTCGGTCAGGGGAATGGTGGATGAGCCGGTGTATGACTATCTTCCGCAGGTGAAACAACCTTCCCTGATAATTTTTGGAGAAAATGACAATCTGATTCCAAATCGCTATTTACATGGCGGTCCGACCCGTAAAGTGGCAGAGGATGGTGCTTCACGAATGCCTGCCGCTCAGCTGAAAATGATCCCGAAAGCAGGACATTTTGTGATGTTTGAAGAGGCAGAAACAGTAAATCAGCTGGTAACAGACTTTTTGAGGTGATATTGGTAATTGTGTCAGGTGAGAGGTTCATGCCTTGAATGGTGAATTTCGGAGAATTCTGACTGAGGTATACATACGCTTTCTTAATATGAGTCGTTATCCTGATATTGTACAGTGGCTGTAGATGTTTTTGCTTCTGCCCGTACTGACTCTCAGCGTGGGAAGGGCTTGTTTCCTGTTGCTATTTCCTTAATAAACAAACAATTTTTCATGTACAATAAAATTAATATGAAGCTTCACTCTCTTTCTGCAATAGCCATTTGTATCCTGCTGATGGCAGGATGTAAAAAGGAAGATGACACCACTCCACACTGGGACTATGAAAATACCGACTGGGCAACGCTCGGTTACTCCGATTGTGCTGGTACCGTTCAGACGCCAATCAATATTGTCACTGCCGAGACGATCAAGACTCCGCTGGATGAGCTCGAGTTCAATTATAATCCATTCAATATCAGTATCGTTGATAACGGTCATACTGTGCAGGTTAACAAGGGCAGTTCAACCAATAAACTCACTGTTGACGGTGTAACCTTTGAATTTCAGCAATTCCATTACCACACACACAGCGAACACTCGGTTGACGGTTCTTTTCACGACATGGAATTGCATCTTGTGCACAAAGATCCGGTTTCCGGAAATCTGGCAGTAGTTGCCGTATTTGTAAAGGGAGAGGGAACTCTGGAAAATCCATTTCTGAACAAGTACTTTTCCGAGTTTCCTGCAGAGCAGATGAAAGAGGTAGCCACGAATACAACGATTAATCTCGACGATATTCTGCCAGTTCAAAGAGGATACTACACTTACACTGGGTCACTGACCACACCACCCTGCACACAGGGACTTCGCTGGATTGTCATGAAGGAGGCCGTGAATGCCAGTCTTCAGCAAATAAGCAATTTTGAAGCACGCCATGAAATCAACGCGCGCCCGGTACAACCGCTGAATAACAGATTCGTACTTGAAAAACTGTAACAGCAGGATTTGCGGTGAGATCCGGAGCCGGGGAGGAGCATAGCATACATCTCCCCGGCTTTTTTATGCAACATTGGAACGGGTGTGTGCTTTACCCTTTCCCAGAGGTGTCGGCTGATGAATTATTTGCCGTTTCAGCCAACTGTTTCCGTGGTCGCTGACTGATATATAATCCCCAGATAACCAGTATGGCTCCTGCCACAGTATAGAACTTAACCGGCTCACCAAGCAGCAGCCATGCATAAAAGAAACCCAGTACCGGACACAGGTACAGCCACAGCGCCGCTTTAACAGGATCTTTGTGCAGAAGGTACAGCCACAACTGTACTGCCACAACAGATACCGGTATGATCAGCCAGATAACCGTGCCCCAGAATGAAGCCGTCCACTGATGATGACTCCAGTCGGTGAGTCCCAGCGTAACGGGCAGCAGGGTCAGTGCGCCAAACAATATCTGCCAGCCATTGATAACCAGTCTCGGAACACTCCAGGTAATGCCGGAAAAGTAAACTGTACCCACTGAATAGGAAATCATGCTGCCAAAAAGAAGAATTACACCCAGCGGAGTGGCTGTACTGTTCTGCAGTACCGGAAATGTGACCACCCCCACGCCGGTAATACCCAGCAATAAGCCTGTCCAGATGGCATTACTGACCTTTTTTTTCAGGAAAACAGCACTTATGATGGCAATCAGCAGTGGGTTCAGCGCCAGGGACAGGGTGCCAAGACCGGCAGTTGTATAGCGCATGGCCAGTGAAAAAGCACCCAGGTAAATACTGGAATTCAACATGCCGTATATCAGCAGTTTTTTATACTCTGAAGTAGCGGGCAGTGGCTGACGGCGTACCAGATGTGCCCAGGCCAGCATCAGCAGGGCAGCGAGCGCAAACCGGGTATTGGTAATAACGAACGGTTCAGCTGTTTGTAAGCCGAGCTTGGTTACGACCGAGGCGGAAGACCACAACATGGCAAACAGAAGGCCGGTCAGGATGTCTTTCATAGTCTTGCTGAAGTATGGAAAGCCTGTACAAGCGGGGCCCCTTTGTTAAACCGGTTTACCTGATATTTGAAAATGACAGGGGACGAAGAAATACAGATTCAAGTTTGGATACGATTTTTCCGTCCTTTTCGGAGTCATCCCGAACCTTTATCCATTTCTGATCACTGACAAACGAATCGAAGGAACGCTTCGCAGCTTCCACTGAATCATGTGCCAGCAGGTAAATCAGTTTGGACTGTACGTTACCTTCTTCCACGGTTGTCCAGTATATCACGTTTTTCATACCATGCTGTTCAAAAAGCCGGGTAGTATGGTGGCGAAAACGATTCATCAGGGCCGGCAGGCGCCCCGGATAACAGGTATAGGTGCGCAGTTCGAAAACCATCGGGTGTTTGTCCGCTTTTTTTGTGCCGCGGTGCCACCTGAAGTTGGAAAAGTCAGTTTTGGTCAGGTAAACAGAAACCACACTGGCCACAATTTTTCCTGATTTTTCCGATTCTGAACGCACATTTTGCCAGACGGGATCATCGCCGAATGCCTTCCAGGCAGTATTCCGGGATGACATGTCGGGGTAGGAGAGTACATAATAGAGCAGGTTGGAGTCGGCGTCTGACAACCAGTAACCCTCATTGCGCATTCCGTGTTTCTCGAAAAGGCCCAGCGTATGATGGGTGAAACGGTTCAGCAAAGCATTCATTCGGCCAGGTTCTGTCTGGTAGATGCGCAGTTCGTAAAGGCGGGTATCAATACGCTGGCTGTTGCCGGTTATCGAGATAAGCAGCAGTGCGATGACGGAAAGAATTTTGCTCATGCAAGTACCTTTTTGTACAGTGGAATCCGAAAGGTAGCGGGTTTATCCAAACATGTCCGTTCTTGGACATATCTTTTTCATGAATATCTGCCGGCAGCCTGACGGAATAGTGAACCAGAACAACATTACCGTAATGAGAAATGATATTGCAGTGCGAGTTCATTCAGCCGCTTTATTGCGCTTGCTTCACGCCTCATATCATAACCATTCAGTTTGCCAGCCGAGTAATTGTCTGCGATTTGTTTTGCCAGATTCCGGGCAGATGTCAGCCTGCCACACTGTGCGTATTGTTCCACGACAGGAATCCAGAGGCTTCCCCGGGGTGCCATTGTCTCGGTGAAAGAACTGTTCAGCACATCGGCCAGACTGATAGCTTCGTCCAGCCTGTTGACCCTGATTAACTCGCGTACTACCTGCGGATGAATCAGTAACCAGTGTTGGTGGAAAGAAAGATCCTCTTCCCTGAGGTTGCGCTGCAAACTTGAAAATTGAAATGTATCTCTAAACAACTGAAAGCTCCTTTCCAGGTTGACGGGATTGTCTGTCCAGTTAATTGGCTTTAACCGATGAGGTACCAGTCTGAATATCATTCCCTCGAGTATCAGATGGCCCTGCCAGGGTTCGAGAACATCGGCTGTACATGTGGGAGCAAAACAGAGCGGAATGTTCCAGCTGTTGGCCGTGACAATATCCAGTGGAGCAACCGACTCCAGGGTCAGGTACTTGCTGGCGGATTTCCAGCGGGCGATGGTACGTTCAATTCCGGGCAGAGCCTGATTTGCTGGCGATGACGGCAACTCCAGCGTTGGTACCGGGCATACCGCTATTTCATAACCATAATCATCATGTTGCAGAGGAACACCAGCCAGCCCTTCCAGAAACAAACGGCTACTGACCGGATCGGAGTGACTGTCTTCTGATTTCTCGATAATGACTCTTTTACGGAAGTAAGTATCAGGCAGGAGGCTCTGAAGCGGTAATTGTCCATTAGAACCATCATAGACGTACTGCGCATACCGGGGAAGAGCCAGCAGAGAGGTGTTGACAATCCGTACATCTGTTCTTACCTGTTCAACTGCCTGAAGATAAAGCATTGTATAGGTATCGGTGTCGCCGTAAGTTATCAATACAGCATTGGGTGGACAGGATTTCAGGATATTCCCCGGCAGGGTAAGAAATTCTGGTTCATAAATCCCTCTTTTCAGCATCATATTTGCTGCATCTTGCCCCTGAAAATAAAGCAGATGCAGATAACCATCCATTATTTCATTGGCATATTTGACACGAATCGAACCTACCGGAGTGGAAAAATCCGGGTTGCGCTGCAGCAGATGCCGGTAAGTCTCTACCGCTTTCTGCTGGGCCAGCAAGTACTGTTGTATCTGCTGTTCAGACATCACTCCTCTCCCGGGAGCTAACCGGAATAATTCTGCCGAATCTGCAAGACTGCTGTTATCATGCAGCAAGGCGGATGCAGCAGCAGAGTAGGCTCTCGCCAGACCGTGTAATTCTGAATCAGTCAACTGATTTCCCGAAGATTCCAGCACGCGAATCACATCTTTATAATAACCACGATATCCGTAATAAGGAAGCCGGTCAGATTCAGCCTGAGTATATGCATTTTGCATCAAATGAATCTTCACATAATACCTGATTTCAGTGGAGTCAAACACTTCAACCGGAACGGCTGATCTTGTTTCCGAACGTTCTGCAGGGGGAATTGACAGCCATTTTTGTACTGGAGACCAGACCAGAACAGGCGGCTGATCTTCAGAAGATACCATCTGATATCCGTCGGGATGCTTTATTAAACGGAATGTCGGCACAGTTTTCCCCGGATGGTGGCTGTAACAATACTGAACTACCTCTTCATAGGAGGGATATCGGTTTTGTGCGATACCGAAGAGTGGCCATACCAGTCCGTTAAGGAGGAGTAAAAGTGAGCAAAACCGCTGTAGCATAACAGTTATCATGGTGTTTTAAAGACGAAAGGTAATGTGAACAGTTTGCGGGCAGGCACCTCGTTGGTCGAACCAGGTACCCAGCCAGGCATTCCCTTTACTACCCGAATGGCTTCCTCTGCGCAGCCTCCTCCAATATCCTTGATGACTTTGATATCAGAAAGACTGCCGTCCGTTTCTACCCAAAACGACAGTACCACCCGGCCTTGTATCCCGTTTGACCTGGCTTCTCCGGGGTACCTGACCTGTTCCTTCAGGTAGGATAGCAGCGCGGCCTCTCCGCCCGGAAATGAAGGGCTTTTCTCCCGGGTTGGCGGTGGTGCTTCCACTGCCATAACCTCTTCAATCATGGGTGGGGCCTCTGCCCGATGTTCTGTTATTTTATCATGATACGGAGGAGGATTCACTGGAATAGCCTGGCCACGAAGTGTCAGGGCAATCCAGTGGCCTGATGGAATATCTTTTCCCACTGCCACTGCCACCAGTGGTCCCCGGTGTTTTTCCTCAAAAAACTGATTAATCTGCAAGTTCCCGGGATCTGTAATATGCTCAAACCCCTTTGCATGTATTTTCCTGCCCTCCGCGTTCAGCAGGTACCAGCGACCATCCTGCTGGCCAGCATAACATCCGTGTAGCATTGGTTTAATCTGATCATAAATATACATGGATTCTGCAGGCTTTTTTATTGAAACAAATCCCCATTTGGCGCCTTTATCCAATGGAAGTCCAATGAGCCACTCCGGGGAAGCTGTACCTTTCAATTCCAGAAACTCCCGATCAAGCAGGGCTTCCCCCTGATTATTGTATGCCTGCCATGGATAAACACCCGGCCGGGCAGAATCCTCCTTTGATGCAAGAAATGGGTGCAATTCTGAATAATATTGAATAGAGTTGAACTCCATGGGGAGAATCTGTCGGCCATCCTTGTGTAACAAGCCAAGCTGCCTTCCCATTTTTTTTCTCAGGGCCAGATACCGCCAGGGTTCTTGGTTCGATATTCTGTTGACAAACTGAGGTTCCATATCCGGGTAGGAAAACTGGACATCCTCAGCCAGAAGTTTGCCATTGCGGTCATATATGGAAGAAACATTGCTGTCTTCGCCACGGCTGATATACAATTTCTCATTCTCTGTGTTATATGTGGAGAGCTCGCGCATCGCCTGCATCGGAATCAAAAAACGACCATTTTCATCACATAGGCCCCAGTGCTCCAGCTGACTCCGGACAATAAAACGATTGTTCTCTTCATAACGAATACTGGTAAACACCGGCGATAATACCGTATCTCCGTTTATTCGGAACAGTCCAACGGTTCCTCTGGCTCCCGCGATGATCAGGCTGTCTTTCATTGCAATAAATAACAGGTCTTTTCCATTTAAAATAGTTACCTCATCAAATGCACACGGTAAAATGGGCCGGTAGTCAGCTGCATCCCAAACGCCGGTCAGACGGGTTTTCGGATCATACTGGAGAAACGGCTGGGCAACTGCAGTCTGGATACCGTACATTATAAACAGGAGCATCGCCTGTTTCCCAGGGAAATTTGAGTTAATCATATTTGTTTTGGTCGGCCAATTCAACTGCAGAACAGTGAAAATAGCATTAATTCAGTCCAAAATTCACGGGCAACGAAATGCCCCGCGGTCCTGGTTTCTGCGATGAGTTGCTCATCAGCATTGAAAATTATTGGCCGGCGAGAAAAACCGGTAAGCAATCAGGTTGAAGGTAGGCGTTTCCTGAACGCCATTCTTGTTTATTCGGATCACTTTGATATTTCAGGGCCGTGTATTGCCTGTATTCATCAGTCTTGTGTGATCTCATACGTCTTCCCGGTTCCATCTATCACCAAAAACGATTCTCCCGATCCCTCCCGCATATACCCAACCCAGGGCCCGTACCCTGCCGGATGCTCGCGGTCCAACACACGTATCTTTTGCCGGGTGTTGAGCCCGTCCATGGCCTTCGGCTCCATATCGAAGACGAGGCCGGTAATGGGATTCAGGTCGCGGTCGAAAAGGCCGTATTCCTTTACCTGGCCGTATCCCGACCTTTTATTGCCGTACCGGCCCATGATGTAGAGCCCATCGGCCAGCCGTTGGGGCTCTCCTTCGAGATTTCGGATGAAGCGGCCTTCCAGGTCCAGGAGGATGTATTCGTCGTTCCAGTTCGGACGAGCAAGGAGATAACCTTCTATCCTGCCACGCCAGATGCGGTAATAAGGACCTGCCAGTGTTCGACCGTCTGTGTGAAACAAATAAGCGGTATCGCCTTTCTCCTGGATGAAAGTGGTGGGAGAAATGCCATCAAATCGGTCGAACGCAGCAGTGCGCAGCCGCCCTGCCTGCCGGTGCCACAAGCCATATTTACCCGAGTGAATGTCCTCAAAGATCAGAAATGGCAAGGTATCGTATTCAATGATCCATTGCCCCCCGTCGTTCTGACCGACCTTGTTCTCATGAACCATTGGCTTGAAACCCACCAAAACAGTGTCGATGACGATCTGACCTTCAGCATTGCCTACACCGCACCGGTCACCCCGGTTGCCGGGTCCGGCGTGCAGGACGTAGTGGCCCCTTTCATCCAGAAAACGAATGTCTCTGTAGGCCGGCGGAAAAATCACCTTGAATTGGGCGTCCATCAAACCTGCACGAGTCCGTTCACTGGATTCTCCGATCCAAAAAGTAAAATTCCCCAACGGATCGGGCGGTCCCACGTGGTAGTAGGTATCGGGATGAAGGGTTTGCGTGCTGATCCGGTACAGGCCCCGTGTTTTGGTTTTGTAGTTTGACACCCTCACCCAGTCGCCCTGTTCCCAGGTAATATCTGTGTATTGCATGGGGACTATTATTGCTCCGTCGGCATCGAGCAGTCCGCTCAAACTCACGGAGTTCCACCCGATCGATGTGTCCTTTGCCACTTTGTACCTGCCGGAAGGGAGGTGACAGATGTATTTGTAAGGCCAGGTTTTAATGTGTTCACCCCGAAGGTTGTAAACCGGCGTTTCCTGTGCATTCGGTTTTCTTGCCACCATCGAAGTGTCATCGAATGCATAGATATTCAGGGTATCTTCCGGGATAATTATGCGGCCCTGGAAGTCGCGTAGCGACTGCCTGTAAGGGCCGTTGGTGCAAGTAACCAGTTTTTGTTTAAACCATGGGGTAATACCGGTGTATCGGAACGGGATGATCTCGTGGCCGCGGGCATCCAGTGCCCCGTACAATCGGTTGGATTTTTGAGCATACGTGAACTCGGTCAACGGCGCTCTTAATAATTCGTATTCAAAAGGCACTATCACCTTGTGGTATTTATCCACCCATCCGTAGCGCCTGTACCGATTTTGGCAGAGGTGCGGCATGTAATGCAGGATAGCCCCAAAATCCTGGTGCCGTGCGACCGAATCGCGGTAGCCAGCCTCTGCTTCGCGGTCGATTTGAGGGGGCGGGGGATCGTCGGTTTGAGCGGAGAGGGAGTGAAGGGGGAGAAGAAAGAGAAAGAGGAGATAGCGCATGGGAATTCAGATTTTGGGCGAATTTATAAATCTACGTTGTGCTGCAGCGCCCATTCTTCCGACCAGTCATGAAGCAGGCGTTGGAGTAGTTTTTTGTCCAGAAACTTGGTTTGGTAAATACTGACGAGCATCGGAGAAAGTTGGCGGCTCATGGCGATTTCGACCACTTCGTCGTTTTTGGATTTGCAGAGCAGGACGCCGATGGAGGGGTTTTCATGCGGCTTTCGGACATCGCGGTCGAGGAGTTCAAGGTAGAAATTCATTTTACCGAGGTGTTCGGGTTTGAAGTCTTCGATTTTCAGGTCGATGGCAACGAGGCATTGTAATTCGCGGTGGTAAAAGACGAGATCAATGGCGTAATCGTTCATGCCAACTTTGAGACGCATTTCTTCTTCAAGGAAAATGAAGTCGCGCCCTATTTCGAGCAGAAACCGGCGCATGTTGGCGATGAGGGCTTTTTTAAGTTCGAATTCGCTGTGCGGTTCCCGAACGTCGAGAAATTCGACGAGGTAGATGTCGCGGAAAATATCTGCCAGCAAATCTTTTTTCGGGTGCTCGGGCAGCAGCAGGGTCTTTTTGGCGAGCATTTGGCGCTCAAAGAGGGAAGATTTGATTTGGCGGATGAGTTCCTGTTTTGTGTATCGTTCGCGAATGCTCAGTAATAAATAGAACAATCTTTCCTCCGGCGAAGCGGCTCCCCGAAGGATCTCCACGTGATGTGACCATGACACCTGCGTGACTGGAACCGGGATCGGGGGTAATTGTGGGTCCACCGGCCCCACAATCTTTTGTGATTCAAAATTTCTTGGAAGTGTTTTGAGGGAGGCCATATTGTCCAAATTGTAAAACGCCCAATCTACCGCTGCCCATTGCTCGAAGAATTGGCGCATCCGATAAAGGCTCCGTCTGTCGTAGCCTTTGATTCCGGGCTCAACAGTCTGAATCCAATCAGCGAATTCCTGGACAACTTTTTTACCGTACGTTTTTTCGCTCAATTGTTGGCTGAAGTACGCGCCCAAATACCAATAAGTTTCCAATGCGTAAACGGTGGCGGCAGCCGATGCCTGCGTCCTGCCCCGTTGAATGATGAGGTGCAGGTTTTGGAAGTGCTGTTGTAAAGTGCTCATGATCAATTTTGGAGTCAGGTCTTTTAAAGTTTAGGGTTGAAGCACCTGCAAATATAAAACAATTTGATTTAAAACCCATCCCTCTTTTTCCCCGTAATCTTGAAAAACTGAAATGAGTAGGCGACCGATTGTCCCAATCATTTACCCCCAAACGCCACGTTCAACTCAGCCGCCAACTCAGCCGCGACTCGGGTCAACGTCGGGTAGAAGTTTTCATCATTCATACATTCGCGCATTTCCCGGCGCAGCCGGGCGGAACGGGCGAGCGCAATTTGAAAATCAATGGGCTTTACAAAATCCTGATCCGAAAATCCGAAGTCCCGGCGGCAGGTGTCCGGTTTTAATTGTGCAGGATCGAGACGCGCGGCGCGCGGAAATTGTTCGAAAAGAACGTCCCGTAAATGCATTTCAAGTGCTTTTGCATTTTCCGGAGAGAGATGGAGCCGGCTGCTCAATAGCGCAATTTGGGTCGGCAGCTGGTTTTGAAATTCCAGGAAACCCTCCACATAACCTTGATTGGTCAGGGCTTCCAGCGAACGGGCGAAGCTCAAAAACAGGCTGAAAAGCCCGCATTCGAGCCGTTCGGTTGCGGGCGCTGCCTCCAGCCGGGCCGTTTCGTCGGCCGTTCGGATGAGAAAATCGCGGAGGTTGTAAAAATGAGATGCCCCGGTATTTTTTAAATGTATCGCCATTGCCTGCTCCAGTATCTGGACGGTTCGTTCAAATTTAAAGTGTTCGGCATTCCAGCTCAACAGCCAGTCGAGGCCCCTTCTGATTTCGTCGCCGTGCTGAGTGAGACATGTAATTTTAAAAATTAAAAGCTTAGGAATAACTCCCGGCACATCTACCATCCTGTAACCGCCGATCTTTAGTCGGCGGATGAAGCAATGGCCACTATCACATCTATCATCCTGACAAACATCACATCCCCCCTCACTCCGCAAACACCTTCCCCGACTGGAAATCCGCCCAAACCTTCTTGTTATTTTGAATCAAAACCACGAACCGCTCCGCCATCTCTTCGGACAGCATCTCGCGCCCGAACGGCAGATCGAAGTGCCGGATCACCGCGTTGTCATCGCCTATCAAAAGGGTCTCGTTTTCGGTCCACACGGCCAGCGGGCCGACGCGGTCGCCTTTCGGGTCGCGACCAATGTGCTGCATCAAAATACTCGATTTGCCAGGCTTGAATTCGTGTATAGTACTGCCATCCGCAGCCATCAAAACGACATTGCCCGCTGCTGTTTTGGTAGTCAGCAAACGGTCTTTTTCCCAAATAACAAGGTTTGAAAATTGAGGGGGCATGACTACCCGTCCCGTCGAATCCATCAAACCTTTGGGCATCGGGATCAATCGGCCCAAGGTATCCTTCAATACTTCCTCTCTGCGTTTTTGTACGATCAGGTACGTCCACTTATCATTGTCGCCGCCGCGACTGCGCGGCGAGTCTTCGGTCATCCACTCACCCAGTTCAAAAATGGTTTTCCCGTTTGCATTGATGACCGCCTGTCGGACTCCAAAAACGCCTTTTTCCCAAATGTGAACCAGGTTTTTAGACTTCAAGAAATCCGGACCGTTTTCAAAAATCCAGTCGGTGATGGCGCGGCCCTGCCAGTCGAAATAGGCGTATTCCGCCATGCGCGCCGTGCCTTTCCGGATCCGGCCGACCTTCATATTGTATCCATTCTCCTGCGAAAAGCCGTCTTGCCCCAGCCAGTTGGCCTCGATCACCGTGCCTTTCAGGGGCCCGCCAACGATGTGAAGGCGGAGGCCTTTTTCAATAAAACTGTGATTTGCATTTCTTTCACCTGCAGGCATTTCGGCCACCACAAATGGCGACAGCGGCAACAAATCTACACCGGTAGCGGGTTCAAGAAGCCACTTCCCGCTCGCATCAATCAGTCCGCAAGACCCATTTTTTTCAAAATCGGCAGATGTGTCATCGGCGTCGCGGACTGTTTCGGGCGGTGCTTCTACCGCCACGTCCATTACCGCGACTTCTTGTTCCTTATCGGACCGGACAGGTTGGTCGTTTTTTGGCGGAGCAGCCGGCTTGGGCGCCACTCGCGGCGGCGGCGCAGACAACCTTTTTTTTACCACTATCAGACCATATTCACGGATGCGCGGGAAAAGGTATTCGCCCAGCAGTTCTTTCGGAGCAACAAACCCGGAGGGCAACACCGGTTCGAACTTTTCGTTGAAAACTGCCCGGGCAGCCGGGTCTTTTTCTTTCCCAAATGCCACGATGGCGCGGTCGCGCATATCCCACCAATACGCCAAAACGCGGCAATCCTGCAGCGAATCGGGCAAAAAAACCTCCATTCCATTGAAAAGCGTCATTTTTTTGCGCCCGTCGCTCATTGTTTGACCGGATATTATCGGACTGTCCGAGCGGCTGTCGGCCTGCGTACGCCCGTATTCCGAGCGTTTGTTGCCGGAAAGATCATACTGAAAAAACAGTTTGGAACCTGCAGGTCGCGCCCAGAGCACGGTATCCCGCACGCGGGTCTCCATTCGAAATTCTTCAAAATTGAATGGGAAAACCATACGCCCCTCAAAAGATACAAGTCCCTGTCGCTCGCCTTTTTTGAGACGCAAGAGCCGCTTTTCGGTTAAAAATCGTTCGAGAAAAACGCCATCGAAATCGCCCGCAAAAAGTACCGAACCATCACGCCGAAGGATACTGCTCCCTCCCGGCTTTTTTGCGAAAAACAGGAGTTCCGGCTCACTCGACGCGAGCGACAATTCGGCAGCCTCTACCTCCAAAACTATGTTCAATGCGGTATCCAGCACGATTTTCTTTGAACCATTGGCCACGATATAATGCGGAAAAGCCGAACCTGCGATGGTCATGCCCCGCACGCTTTGCACATCGCCAGGGAAACGCCTGTTGCCATTGGCATCGAGGATGTTGGCACGGCTGCCGGTTTCCCAGGTAATGGCTAATGGGCGGGTGTAACGGTTAAAGTTTTCAATATTTTTGGCTTCCGGCGCAACGATTTCCCGGCCGTCGAGGGCAAATACTCCGAATCGCTGCCCTTTTTGAGCGACGACGAAGCGCCCGCCCGGAACGGGTTTTATCCGATAAAAAACAGTGTCGAGCACGACTTTCCCGCCTGCAGCAAACAGTCCGGCGCCACTGTTCGATACGGACTCATACAGGTGGTTATTAACAATGAAAACGCCCGTGCTCCCCGCCGTTTCAACGCGTCGGAATATTTTTGGCAAGGCTTCACGCCCGTTGAGATCGATTACGCCAAAACGCCCTTCGGCATTGGCGACGGCAACATGTTGCTCATCCAGCATCCAGCCTGCCGCTACGTCTTTGGCAAGCAAAAAATTCAAGTTTTTATCCAGAAAATTGACTGAACAGTCGGGCCGAAAAACGCGCGCCAATCCGTCGGAAAATCGAAATACAACGCCGTTGAAGCCGGTTAATTCCTCCCCTCTCTGCCAGTCGGGCTGGTTGTTCAGATAACTTTCGTTGAATATTTCAACCGTTTTACCCATCTTTAAATCAATAAAAAGAAAACGGTTGTTCAGCTGGCAAAAGATGAGGTCAGTCAGCGTGTCGGCACGGCCCGTGCGGCTGTCTATATCCACGCAACGCCTGGGGTGGCCCAATACCAGTCGGGGGTTGGGTACCACCATGCCGCTGCGAAACAGTCGGATGCCTTCGCCGTTTTTTTGGAGGTCTTTGTACAAATCATCCGGGCCGAATGCCTCCATATTTCCCTCGAATTCGGGCACGAAGATGATTTTTCCCGACTCGTCAGCGAAGCCGTATTTACCGTTTGTACCCAGAAACGGGAGGAGGGTTTGAGCTGGCGATACCCGGCTAAAACCGGCTAATAACATAAAAAGGGTATAGAATCGAATCATGATGTTGTCACTTTTGATACAAAAATCCATCCTCCAGGCGCACCCAGACGTGTTTTCCGGCACTGGATGTCAGTCGGGCCACTCCTGTAAACCGGGCGTTACCCACGTCCTCATTTGACTCTGTGCTACTGCGGTACTCCATATCAAAATTCTGAAAGCCTTCCAAAGAAGCGATATGTACGCCGTCGCATTGAAATATATGCAGCCAATTTGGGCCATTGAAAATGCAGCATGGCGTAAAAAATCGCGGTATTTCCGCTTTTTCAAAATCGGCCTTTACGACTTCGGGGGCGTTTTTGAGCAGGAAGTTATTTTGAGTCAAGATACATGCCTGAATATAAAACCTGTCTCACTCATATGGTTATCCCTGTCATCTACACTGGAGTTTTGAGATAAGGGTATAATTCCGGATGTACTCTCACAATTCTACCAGGCTCCCATTCCTCAATAAGGCCCAGGAAGTATTGTCTCTGACAAGAACGGTTACTACATCCTCTCCTTTTACTCCTTTTGCTGTAAAATAGGTATTCATCCCCGGAAGGTAAGATTCCTGATATACGGATGTGTATTCCGGTCTGAAAAGTACCTTGCCACCGGGATCTGCTACTCCCGATCTGCCATTTTGCATCAGACTGAAGTAGCCATAACGCAAGCGCTGAATATCGGTGTATTCCTCATTCAACACCCGCTGTCCACCAGCATTGAGCAAGGTCGTCTTGTGCAAGGTATCTACAACCAGCAAAACCTGATCGCTCCCGGGCTCTATTAACAGGTAGTCTGCGGGTAACACCTGCTTGTTATCAATAGAGAGCAGGCTCCACCGATGGGTTACAGGATTTTGAACAGTAAAGTGTGGCTTCCCCGCCAGGTTGATCCGACGAGAAGGCTGCAGATGTTCAAACGGAATCAAGACCTGGCCGGATCGGTTAACCAAACCCCATTTGCCCAGTTTTTGTACCCAGCAATGCAATTGATCTTTCCAGTAAAAGGACAGGCCAAAACCATCATATTCGAGAGGAAGTATCTGATTTCCGAGGCTGTCCACCAGCCCTGCTTTCCGATACGAGACGCCCTCGGCATCGGCGGGTGTATCGGCGGTAACTACCAGCAACGCCGGTGTTCCGATCAGCTCGGGGTTAACAAGTTGCAAGTAACCAATAGACAGGTATTTCCCGGGAGGAAATACCCAGTTCCCATTCAGGTCAAACAGCCCGAGGCTGTCTCCTTTTAATACCTGTACCCATTCCGGATGAAAAGACGAATAATTTATCTCTAGTGACCGGTATTCCAGCGGAAGAAGAATCTTGCCATCCCCATTGACGGCTCCGGCTGGATCAGATGCGTAAATCAGGGCCGATTGCCGACGTACCCGGGCATACTCCGGGGCGGGGGTACTCATTTGTCCGCCACTGTGTCGGGTAGCCGGATAGAAATAATGTGCGAAAGCAAGGCTGGAGGAATGAAAGGGAGCCACTACCTTTCCGCGCCCGTCAATAATCCCTGCCGAATCGTCCTCCTTGCGGGCGATCAGGCGAAGATCCTCCAGCCGAACACCCATGGGCGCCGGGTCCAGCGGATTTCGGTACAGCAATTCCAGGTTTTTATAGATAAATGGAATCACCACCTCATTGGCCTCATTAATAATGCCTGTTTTATCACCTTTGGTGGCGATCATCAGTCCATTATAGGCGTATTGAAGTTGACTGTATTGCGGAGTAATCAGCACCGTACCATCCTGCGCTTTCATCCCATACAGCCCTTGCTGCTGAAAAGAATGTGCGTAGTTACTGCCTTTTTTGCTCCAGTATGCCTGGGTGGTTTTGATTGGAAATCCATATTCATTGTATACCATCCCCGGTCCCGGGACAGAATTTTCGCTGGGCTGACTCTCATAATCCGTTATCCCCGGAGCGGGGGCATACACGAACACCTCCTTGCGGTTATCAACTGCCCAGGGGCCCTCCTGCAGGGCCTGGTCATTGTATTCACGGTATTTCCCGATGGGCATCGTGTGAAAAGGCGGAAGTGCCTGAAGGACGAAGGCATGGTAGCTGTCCAGCTTCAGATCTACCGGAAGCTGGCAGCGGACTGAGCTCCGTTCCTGGTCAATCTGCAGGTTATGCATTTGTCCACGGTAACGGGCTACCGGGGTTTCCGGCCGACGGATATCGTAAGCCAGTAATTCCACCTCGATGGTCATGGGATCAAGTTCGGCGGGATGCGGGCGGAATACCGCTTCGAAGCACTGCACAGCATCGGAGGCTGCACCCAGTCGGAAACCCGCCTGTTGCAGGTAGAAACCCTGAAAGTCATTTTTCAACAGTCTGGCATCCACCTGAAGGCCGACATAATGGGTGAGCATTTTGTCAGTCAGAGGGGACAGAACCGGGTATTCCTTTCGTTTGCCGGTAAAATGTGACCACGAAAAACTTGTTTGAGAACAGGAGTCTGTCCACTGCAACAACAGGAGGAGGCCAATAAAGAGTTGTCTCATTGAATGGGGTTGGTACATCTCCGGGATGATTTGTGAATGACAATTGTAAATGGCCTCCACTCACTCCGTCAAGATCACCACTTTCCCCACGGTTTTTCCTGTCTGGAAAAGTCGGACTGCATCTGGCAGCTCTTCAAAGGGGAATACATGCCCCACATGTGGCGCTTCCAGGTTCAGGGCTTCCAGCTCTTTCAGCAACTGATGCAGCAACCATGCCCGTTCGTAGAGCCATATAAGATTGAATCCGAGCACGCCGCGGTTCTTTTCAGGCAGAATCTGGGGATCTATTTTCGGTCTCTGAAGCCAGAGTTTCAGCATGTGCCATTTATTGGGTTTGTCACCCGGGGCTGCGTATCTTGCTGAACCGAATACGATGACACGTCCCATGGTTGCCAGCATTTTAAAGGGAATCATGAAGTAATCGCCTCCCACACTGTCCATCACCAGTTCCAGCGGCTTGCCGTCAAGAGCTGCTTTCAGATCGTCTCTAAAGTTTTTTCCTCTGACAATTACCTTGTCGTATCCTTTTCCCAGTGCAAAATCAACCTTGCTTTCGCTGCCTACAGTGCCAATCGTGTAGCAATTGTACGCCCGGGCAATTTGTACTGCCTGAAGCCCCACACCTCCTGCAGCACTGTGAATCAGTACCGCCTGATTTTTTTGCATGGCGCCGAGGTGAACCATACCGTAATATGCCGTCAAAGTTTGAACCAAATAGGCTGCGCCCTGTTCAAAACTCCAGTCTTGAGGCAGAGGAATGGCATAACGCGAATCAATATTCAGATGTGTGGTATAAGCGCCAAATCGGGTAACACCCATCACACGGTCACCCGGTTTGAGGTGCGCGACATCCTGTCCGACCTGTTCCACAATGCCGGCATACTCCAGTCCAGGTGTGAATGCACCTTTCGGAGTGGCGCCATATAATCCCCAGATGGCGAAAACATCGGCGAAGTTAAGTCCGATGGCTTTCACTGAAATACTGACCTCGTTTGACTCGGGTACAGGCAAATCAAATTCCGTTGCACGCATGTTGGCCAGGTTGCCGGCCTCGAGTGTATATCGTTTTGGCATGGTGATTTACATTTTAGGGCTCAAGATTGATATTTTCCCGCAAACTTGCAGCATCTTTGCGGCCCGAATTGCAGTTCATCCGGAATATCCGGTTTATCACACGAATAAAGGGATAAAATCCATTCAGATATGGCTTACGAATTCAAACTTCCTTCTCTCGGCGACGGTGTCAGCGGTAAAGTAACTGATATACTGGTCAAGCCCGGCGACAAGGTCAGCAAGGATCAGGTGGTGCTGGTCGTTGGTACCGACAAGGTGGATGCCGAAATGCCCGTTGACGTTGACGGCGTTGTCGAAGAGGTGCTTGTAAAGAAAGGCGATGAAGTAACTGAAGGCTCATCTGTGCTGCGCCTGCAAACCAGCGATGCCGCTCCGGCGGCCTCCACTCCGGCTCCCGCTGTTGCTCCGGTTACAGCACCCGCTCCTGCAGCCCCTGCCGCCGCCGCCGCTCCTGCACCAGCTCCTGAAAAGGCAGCTTCAACACCCGGCTCACTGCGCGTTTCCCCACTCGCACGCAAGCGCGCCAAGGAATTCGGTATCAATCTGTCTGATGTTCGTCCGGCCGATGGATCAGGTCGTATTTCATACAAAGACGTGGTGGATTTCGTGAAAAGAAAGGTGGATTCCGGTGGTGGATCAGTATCCGGCGCCATGGCCCGCAAACCACTTCCCGACTTCAGCAAATTCGGTGAAACCGAGCGCAAGGCACAAGGCAACGTGGCCATCAAGACTGTGGAGGCCATGTCGTACGCCAAACAGACCATCCCGCATGCCTGGATTTCCGAGAAAATTGATATAACGAAAATTGAAGCGCTGCGCCAGCAATACAAAGACCAGGTAAAGGCAGCTGGTGGAAGTCTCACCATGACCGCCATTATTGCCAAGGCGGTGTCGGTTGTGCTCCGAAAACTCCCGATCTTCAATACCAGTCTCGACGCAGAT
>CAILQK010000171.1 GCA_903836265.1 uncultured Bacteroidota bacterium
GACCGTTGAGCTTCCCTCGAAGTCAATGAAATGAAGTTTCCAGACGCGGTTGTCCGGGTTTTTGAGGAAAAACACCTTGTTGTCGTCAATACTCCAGGCTGTACCGGAGAAGTACTTCCAGTCGTGACCAATGACGTCGAGGTCAGCACTGAAACTGTCGGCGGCTTCAGCGTACGTCACTGCAAGCGGATCAACATTGTCGAGCTCGGCTACCTGACTGTTCAGTCCGTGCAATACCCCGGCCACATCATAATCTATCCAGGTCTGGGTGCCCGGATCCCACAGTTTGGTAGTGTAGCGCTCGTACAACAGATCAAAGCCGCCTGTTGCCGGCTCCACATCCACCATATTGCCTGTTTCCAGACTGAAATAAGCCAGTGTTTTGCCGGCGTGGTCAGCCTTGTTGATGGTCTTCACCACTTCGTTACTGCCGTTCAGGCTGGCGTAACGAAAAGTCCAGGCAGTACCTGTCAGCGATTCGATTTTAATTTTTCTGAACTGGCCATTGCGCAGTTTGATGACATAAACCCGGGATCCCGCCACCTGATTTGTCTGGAAATTATACTTTCCCCATCCGTAATCAAAAATATCTCCCGGATCCCGGGGTTCGTTGAAGGCACCGTAACTCCAGCTTTTTTCAGTGTTGAACAGTCGGTAGTCGGTGAGGGTGGCAGGGTCGGGCTGATCGCTGAAAGAGGTCGTCTGCGCATCATACAGAATGGCCTGCGGAAGCGGCTGGCCCATACTTGAACCTGAACTTTCATTCAGAAATACACCTGCATCCTGCTGACCATACACCGTGAAGGCTATGTCCCAGCTCGTGTTGTCCACCTGCTTTTGTGTGCCGGCCAGCAGATTGATGTAGCTTTGTTTGCGGTAGCCTGCGCCGGTGGATATTTCCTGTACAGACTGGGCACTCAACTGGCCCAGTGATACCGTTACCAGAACGGAAAAGAAGAAGTATCTCATGTTTCGTGTTTTTGTGTGCTTGTTTGCGTTTCGCGGTGCAAAGATTTTACTGTTTTTGCTGTAAAAAACCGCCTCGCCGGGTCTGATTGGTCAGGTGAATGTCATATTTATATAATAAAATTGATAATCAATTATTTACGATTTATAAAAATAAAAATGTTTTATGGTGTTTTAAAATTAATGACACGCAACTGACAATATGAAAGTATAAAAAATGGCTGTTCATGGTCTGATTCTTCGACACAGGAATAAAATCAGGTCATATCTCTCTATTATTGCACCCTGTAATGAAAAGTAAAACCACCAAACGTCTTTTTGCATGTTTTCTTCCAGGTCTCTCTTGTTTGCGCTGATCAGTGTTGCTGTTGTAGCGGGTCTTCATCTGCTTCCTTCTGCTGGTATGGAGATGGACCCTGTCTGGCTCACGGGGGCGCGCTGGTATGCTATCGGTACATTGTGTATATATGGCTGGCAGAAGCGGAATCTGAATACGTGGATTTTGCTGAGTATGCTGATCGGCTTTGAGGTGGGACTGGACATGGGCAAGGCTGCCAAAGATTTTGATGTGCTCAGTTCCATTTTTATTCGCCTGATCAAGACAGTAGTTGGTCCACTTTTATTTTCCACGCTGGTTATTGCGATTGCCGGACAGGAAAATGCCAAACAGATGGGCCGTATCGCCGTGAAGGCATTCACATATTTTCTCATTGCCACCTCTATTGCCCTGGTGGTGGGTTTGCTGGCTATCAACTATTCGAAGGCTGGCCTTGGTATCACGCCCGAGCCGAGTGATGTGGCAAAGGTACCGGCCAACGAACTGCAGGCGAGTGTAAACAACAAAAAGGGCGAGGTGCAGTTCGAACTGAATGACAAGGTGTTGAACGTAAAGCCGCCGGCAACCAAACTGGACTGGAAATACACGCTGTTACATTCTTTCCCTGAGAATGCCGCCAAAATGCTGTATGAAAATGCCATTCTTCAGATTGTGGTTTTCAGCCTGATTTTCGGACTGAGTCTGCGTCAGGTGCACGATCATCACCGTAAAACAATGGTGGAATGGTGCGAGGGATTGTCGGAAGTGATGTTCAAATTCGTCGGGTTTATCATGTATTTTGCCCCTTTTGCTGTTGGGGGAGCACTTGCTTCCATTATCGGCGACAAAGGGATCGGTATCATGCTGAATCTGGCCAAACTGCTGGGTACGCTCTACGTGGCCCTGTTTGTGTTCATCATCCTCGTGTTTTTCCCGGTTATGCTGTTCTTCCGTATTCCGATAAAGCGCTTTTTTCAGACAGTATATGAACCGGCTTCACTTGCTTTTGCAACAGCCAGCTCGGAGGCTGCATTGCCACAGGCCATGAAAGCCATGGAAAGGTTCGGAGTGCCCCGAAAAATTGTATCTTTCGTGCTTCCAACGGGTTATTCTTTCAATCTGGACGGTTCCACGCTCTATCTCGCGCTGGCTTCCATGTTCTGC
>CAILQK010000172.1 GCA_903836265.1 uncultured Bacteroidota bacterium
CGCGCATTTGCAGTCAATGCAGCGGTTTATCGGCAGACAGCGGGTCATCGGTTACCACCGGGACAATTACCTGAATATTGTTCGTCAGACCCGAAGACTTATGCAACTCAAACTGTACGATATTGCCGAAATCTCCTCCTTCAGAAACCAGCTTGACACTGTAATACCACTGACCGAAAAGGAGTGGTTTGTTGAGATGATCAGGCAGGGTGGTGGGGAACTTCAGCAGCAAATCTGAAAATACCAGACAAAAAAACGGACATAAAGCATTGAAAAACAATGCATTATATCCATTTTGGTAGTCCCGACGGGAATCGAACCCATATCTAAGGTTTAGGAAACCTCTATTCTATCCATTGAACTACAGGACCTGCTTTCGCGGCGCAAAGGTAATGGATTTCAAGAATTCAACCAAACCTGATACACTCTTATTCTATCTGATCAGGGTGACCTGTCCGGTGCTGATTACCAGTGATCCGTCGCCACGTCGCCACCTGATCCGATAAACATAAACATCGGAAGGCGCATCATCATTGTCAACACGGCCATCCCATGAGGCTGCCGGTGTGGTATCTTCGTAAACAAGTTGTCCCCAGCGGCTGTATATCTCCATTTGCTCGGTGACAGCCTTCCCTTCTGTAATGGTCAATCCGAAAGTGTCGTTGGAATTGTCGCCGTTCGGAGTGAATGCGTTGGGTATGTTCACATCCGGCTGAATGACGCTTATCCTGAAAGTGGCTGTCTCCATACAACCTGAAGGTGCCGTTACCTTTATATCAAAGTACAGACTGGTATCCAGTGTCTCCGGAGTGTAGGATATTTGCTGTGTATTTCCGACGGGTGATATTCCATTCTCCAGCCAGCTGAATGTGAAGCCGTTCAATATCTGGGATGGCACTATATTGGCATCCAGCGATATCATGTCGCCTGCATTCAGTGTTGAATCCGGATCTGCAATGATTTCAACTGAAAAATCGGGGTATGTGCTTACATTCACGGTATCCGCAATCTGGCAGGTGTTGCCGGGAGGGCCGTATGTGTACAAAATGGAATAATCAACCGATTTTGCAGAGTCAAACTGGTCGGTAATGGATGGTTCGTCAATACCCGGGGTCCATTCATAAGTTCCGGTGGAGGTGCCTGCGGCACTGAGCGTGAAGGGCTGTCCGACGCAAACCTTCAGATCCGGAGTAACGGTCAGTGTTGCATTCAGGACAACCACGTTCAGTGTTTTCTCCACAATACAGTCACCAAGTACTGCATTTACCATAAACTGGGTGGTCTGCTGTGGAAATACGGCAGATGGTATCGCCGTCTGATCTATCTGAACTGGCGGAACAGCGGTCCAGGTATAGGAAGCGCCGGGCGTAGCCACACTGTTCAGCACAACTGAATCTCCCGGGCAAAGGGCTATATCGTCAGGGAAAATCACCTCTGGCGACTGCCCCTCCACCGTAAGTACTATTTCGTCTTCAAATATACATCCGTTGAGGGCGTATGATACCGTGTATGTGGTTGTTGCATCAGGCTCGGCCAGTATTGCCTGTGTGGTGGCTCCGTTGCTCCACAAGTAGGTTCCTCCTCCCAGTGTAGATGCTGCTGTGAGCGTTTTCCGGGTTTTCGGACAGATGGTGTCGCTCCCGGTAGCTGTGAGTGTCAATTCTGTGTATGTCACGCTGAATGAATCGCGGACAAGGCATCCGTTGGTGGCGTTCATGATGAATTTTACTGTCTGAACACCTGTGCCTCCAAGTGTTACGGCCGGTTCCGGCACTTGCGGTATGGGTAATGGCGGTACCGACAGCCACTGATATACCGAACCCGCAGGGTCACTCAGTTCGTTCAGTCTGATTTCATCTCCCGAGCACATGCCCGGCATATCCGGAAACTGGTAGAGAGGCAGCGTCCTTACATTTACTGTTGTATTGTACGACGCCTTGCATCCGTTGTACTCGGCTGTGAGGGTATATGCAGTACTGCCTGCCGGAGTGGCCAGTGGCGTCTCGCAGGTGGCACAACTGAGAGAACCGGAGGGTGTCCAGCGCAAGCTGTCGTAGGGTGTCAGGGCTGTGGCGGTCAGCAGTACCGAACTGTCGGGACAAACTGTTGCCTGTACTGGCGTGATGCTGAATTCAGGCGGACTGGTGGCATTTATTTTCGCATAGGCCGTATCACGACAGGCACCATTGATGGCTATTCTTCTGTACAAGACGGTATCCTGAGGCTGAACTGCCAGAAATGGCAGTGAGTCGGGTGTTACCTGATAGTCGCCCGGACTCCACTGGAAGGTCAGGCCGGGAAACAGTCCGGGCTCATACAGCGGATCTGACTCGGGCCAGCGTATGACAACCTGAGAGCCCTTGCAAACGGTGGTGTCCACTGGACTCAGATTCAGAAACTGTGGCAAACTGTCAACGCGCACGCTTACTTTCCGGCTGCGCGAGCAGCCCGGAAGGGAGGCTGTAATGGTGTATTCCCGGTTGTCTTCAGGATAAACCAGTGCAACAGTATCGCCTGATATCAGACTCAGCGAGGTGAAAGGCGACCAGACCAGCGGTGTGCCAGCCGGTTCGACATTCAACCTGATTTCGCCGGTTTCCCCCTTGCACAGGAATATTTTATCAGGAACAGCCAGGTTCAGGTCGAGCCCGACACTGGTCACAGAAACGCTGGAAGATGTGCTGCAACCTGCATTGGAAGCTGTAAGAGAGTATATATATGTTCCGGGAGCCGACGGCGTGGCAGTTGGATTGGGCGCTGCCGGATCGCTGAGGGTGCCATCTGCAGGCAACCATGAATAAGTGACGCCACTCTGTGCTGCAGTATTGCCGAGTACTGTGCTCTCTCCCTGACAGAATATGGAGGGCACAGCCAGAGAAATGACGGGCATCATGCTCACATCCACGACCACAGAATCCACGCTCGGGAAAACACAGTCGCTGCTCGAGGCTACCACATAGTAGGTCGTTCTTGTCTGGGGCGATACTGCCGGCGGACTGGCTGCCGATGAGCTGAATCCGGCAGGACTGGAGGCCCACTGGTACTGAATTCCGGGAACAGCAGGGCCGCCTATGGAAATACTCTCTCCCGCACATATCACGGTGTCCTGTATGATATTGGCAACTGGTTGTTGTCCACTGGCAACGTTCACGACGATCGTGTCGCTCGCTGTGCATCCCGGTCGGGCAACTGTGGCAACAAGCGTGGTGGCTCCAGGCTGGCTGGCTGTAAAAACAGGCGTCGGACAATCATTGCAACTCAGCCCGGTACCAGTCCATGTGTATATGCCCGGTTCAGGATTGCTGTTCAGTTCAAAAACGGCTCCTTCGCAAACGAAGGCATCGGCACCAAGGTCAAGTTCAAGATAACCAATTGTTACTGAGTCTTTTATTGTACGGCAAGTGGTTGCAATCCGAACTGTGTAGGTAATTTCACCGGCAGCAGTGGCAACAGGATTCGGACAGGTATTGCATGACAGCAGGCTGGAGGGATCCCACGCGTATGCGAGCCCGCCCGAAACATTGAGCTGAACCAGTTCGCCCGGACAAACAGTAGTATCTGACGAAACGGTAACCTGACTGTCACCAGTATTGCCCAGTACACCGGGTGATGTACCCGAAAAATCAATGGATATTCCACCCTCACTCTCGATGGCTCCTGTGAAATCGTCGAGAAAGACAACATATATTTTGCCTTGCTGAACTTCCAGCGGACGAACAAAACTGTCGTCGGTGGGAATAGTACCCTGCCCCGGAGTGGCCGGACTCCCGCAGTCAAATTCGTCGGTAACCGGACTCCCGTCGTAGGGATTGACCGCCGTCAGGCCCGTATAACCCTCGGGGTTCTCGGTCGTGGGGGCCAGTCGCCATGACGAGCGTACAGGCTGGTTGTTGCTGACAAACGTACAAATCTGTGAAATACTGTCAATTGGCCCCCAGACATTGAAATCTATGTCGGACGGATTGGCGGGATCGTTATTCTTGACAAGAAAACTGAAATCTCCGTCAGCCTGAGCCTCAAAATAGAAGAATGTAAAATTGAGGTTGAACCCGGAATTCAGAATACATCCGGCATTCACTCCCTGCACAATGAAATCAGGATCTCCGGAGCCCGGTTCCAGGGTGATGATATTTGGCAATTCGGTGTCACAGCCATTGAGAGTCAGTGCCTGATCGCAACCGGAGGCCGATGGTGGTACCGGGGGAGGCGCCGGACAAACATCGGGTGTGCAGATCCAGGTCAGGTGAAACCCTGAAAAATTGACAGAATTGTCGGACTCAAAAGTGATGGTGGCACAGTTGTCGGGTACATAGAATATCCTGTTGCTTCCGATCCCGTCCAGCGTTGCTATTTCCGTGCCGGCTGTTCCCTGACCCCCGTAAATGCCGAGGATATCAAAGGTGTTTTCTGTTTCATATTCCTCCACCTGTACAACGATACACTGGTGGAATTCCTGCGGGCAAATCGTGAATGTGTAATTTTCATTACCCGAATAATCACCGGATTCCCCGCCCGAATCCCGGAGTGTTCCGCTGCATTTGGCCGTTCCCGGCGACTGTCCCATGATGAAATCGGGCACGTACTCTTCCACGCACAGCCGGAAGGTTCCCCAGTTGGGTGTTCCGGTAGCTGTGTAGTCGTTTACCCGCAGATAATATGTCTCCCCCGGAATGAGCCCCAGAAACTCGAGTTTCACCTCGGCCACATTCAGGGCTGCAGAAGCACAGGCCAGTTCAGCGAGTCCGCCAAATGAGCAGTCGCCCCGGTAAAGTGCCACCTGTGGCATGTTCAGTGTTCCGTTGCCGCCAGTATCTCCCCAAACTGAAATCACCACATCAGTGAACGAAGCTGCAGCAGGCATTGAAAAACTGAACCAGACATCACGGTCGGCAGCATTGATAAAGCAGTTGGGTATATTGAACTGCGGATCAATAATGCTGGTAGTGGCACCGAGGTTCGTGAATTGTGCCGGCGATGAACAGAACGGAACATCCCCCAGCTCAATGGCTCCCGGGCACTCGTCGTTCGCAGGCGCCTGCGCGAAAATTGGCAGGGCAATTAGAGAAAATATGAAAAAAAAGTATAATTTCATCCTCAAAACAGCTCTTTTGAGGCGGAAAAATAGAAGGCTTTCCTGTATTATTTTTTAATTCGGGCAGCAAATATCAGCTAAAATCCGTTTCAAGGTATAAAATGGCTACTTTTGCGCAAAAAACACTGTTTTGAAAGTCAGAATAATTAACAAATCGCCCTTTGATCTGCCACGTTATGAAACCGGCGGCAGTGCCGGCATGGATCTCCGGGCTCACCTCGAATCCGCCGTAACACTCGCTCCGCTCGAGCGAACACTTGTTCCGACCGGTCTGTTTGTCGAACTGCCCGACGGGTACGAGGCCCAGATCAGACCACGAAGCGGACTGGCAGCCAGACGGGGGCTGACCATGCTCAACTCGCCGGGCACCATTGACAGCGATTATCGCGGAGAAATCAAATGTATCGTTGTCAACCTTTCAAATGAACACCAGACCATCGAGCCGGGAGAACGCATCGCCCAGATGGTGATATCCCGATATGAACAAATCACCTGGACCCAGGTTGAAAATCTCTCTGAAACTGATCGCGGTGCCGGCGGATTCGGCAGCACAGGCGTTTAAAACCACCACCCTTTAATATGAAGATTATCATC
>CAILQK010000173.1 GCA_903836265.1 uncultured Bacteroidota bacterium
GATCAGAAACTCCGCATCGTGAGAGCCCTGCAGCAGAAAGGACATTATGTGGCGATGACCGGCGACGGGGTGAACGATGCACCCTCGCTGAAGGCCGCCAATATCGGTGTTGCCATGGGAATAAACGGAACGGATGTCAGCAAGGAAGCTGCTCACCTGATCCTGCTTGATGACAACTTCTCCACCATCGTGCGCGCCGTGCGGGAGGGTCGCCGTATTTTCGACAATATCCGCAAGTTTGTGAAGTATATCATGACCTGCAACAGTGCGGAGATTTGGGCCATCTTCATGGCCCCCCTGCTCGGAATGCCCATCCCGCTGCTTCCCATTCATATACTCTGGATCAATCTGGTGACTGATGGTCTTCCCGCGCTCGCGCTCGCGGGAGAGCATGCAGACCGCGATATCATGCACAGGCCTCCCCGATCACCGAAAGAGAGCCTGTTTTCCGACGGGGTAGGGCTGCATATACTCTGGATGGGTCTGCTGATGGCTGCTGTAACCCTCGGCGTACAGGCCTGGGCACTCAGAGAGGGGCTCGAGCACTGGCAGACCATGGTATTTACCGTATTGTCGCTCTCCCAACTGGCTCATGTGATGGGAATAAGGAGTGAAAGAACCTATCTGTACAAGAAAGGGATTTTCAGCAACCGTCCGCTAATCATCACAGTTCTTGCGACATTTCTGCTGCAGATGGCAGTAATATACCTGCCCTTTATGAACGACGTGCTGAAAACACAGCCGCTCACCCTCCGGGAACTGGCCATCAGCATCGGTCTTGCGCTTGTCGTTTTCCATGCTGTTGAACTGGAAAAATACATCAGACGGTTGAGATCGGGCGATGAGCAGCACCGGCATCATCGAAGTCGCCGACATCACCACCGGCACCACGGATCGTAAAATAACCTGTAATGTTGCTTCGTTTAATGCAATATGCAGAATGAAAGCCCGTAATTGTGCAGCTCGTTGCGCCAATTATTGCTGCAAAATTCCGTACTTGGCCCCTTCAAAGAATTATTACCGAATATAACGAACAAACCGTACTCATCCGCCCCTTAGCTGCCGCCAATTCCGATGAAAGAATCCCAGTTGGTTGAACTATTGTCTGTACTTTCTCCTGCCGAACGCCTGCAGCTCAGGGAGTTTGCCGCCATCCCGCTGTTCAATGGCGGTCCGCGGCGAAACTATGTGTGGCCACTGCTGGAGTGGTGCCACTATCACCTGTCGGAGAACCCGGATGCAGACCTGCCTCCCTCGGAGGCCTATCACTATTTGTTCCCCGATGAACCCCCCGTTGACGGCAAACTCGAAAAAATAATGGTGGACGCGCAAAAGTTCGTCCGGACGGTGGTGCACACCCGTTACTATCTGCGGGAGGAAAACGAGTTTCAGCAAATGTACGATTTGTCAGAAGTACTGCGACAGCGCGGACTGGAGCCGCGGCAGTTACAGACCCTGAATCGGCTGGAAAAACAGCAGAAAGATGCCATTCAGCATCATCAATACTACTTTCACCACCAGTTTTTGCTGGAGCATGCCATTTTTGATCGGGAAAGCCTCTACAACAAGCGAAAAGGCGATCTGAATATTCCCAGGGTGCTCGATGCACTCGAGTCGCATCGCCATCTTAACGAGTTGCCGCTGCTCAATGTATATCTGCTGCAGAAGCGCATTTCAAGCCTGGAAATCACGGAGCGGATGCAGACCTATATTGACAGCTATTCAATCCCCGAGCACGTACTGGAAGCATCACCGAGAATCAGGATACAATATACTATATATGGTATGCTTGTGAAAGATCACCTCGAGTCGTCCGATGCCCAGCGCCTCTTCGAAATGCTGCATCAGTACGAGCGCTACATGGATAAAGATGCCCTCCAGCAGTTTTACACCTATCTGCGCAACTTCTGTGTTATGATACTCCTGGATAACCCCGAGGCAGAAGGAATTTACGAGGTCCTGTCCAGTCTTTACCGCGACAATCTGGACAGAGGCTTTCTGCATCATGAGGGGAAGCTGCACCCGAGCCGCTATCTGGCTGTCTCAGAATATGCAGCACGGGCACGGCAGCACGACTGGGCTCTCGGATTTATTGAGAAATACCGCGATGAAATAATAGGGGAGAACGAAACCCGCGATATCTACCGGCTTAATATGGCCTACTACCTGTTCGGGGTGGGTCGTTTTGAAGAGTGTCTGGAGCAAATACCCGATACTTCTCCCTATACCGACTATATGATTGCCGGCAAGCGGCTGGAGATCAAGTGTATGTACGAACTGGATCACGAGTTACTGCCATTCCGGCTGGATGCGTTCAGGGTATTCCTCTCGCGCACCTCCCACAAAATGATACCCGACCATATACGGCAGAAAAATATGGAGTTCGTGAATATGGTTACCCAGTTTATTGCTTCTGTAAAAGGCGACAAAGACCGCTCGGCCCGGCTGCTCGAGCGGTTGCGGGAGAAGAAACAGGCATTTGAGTGGCTTTGGCTGGCGGAGAAGGCCCGTGAAATGGAAGTCCGCAGGTAGTCAACCGGAAGGGTGCTACTGTCTTTTTGCCATTCCGAATCATCTTTTCCTGCCATTATGCCCCCGGGTTGTCTGTTATTTCTGACAATCCGTCAGGTCTTTTGTACTGGCACAATCGTTGATTATAGAGGAAAAACAAAAGGACTATTCCTGAACAAGTAAATCACCCTTCCACGAAATTCAACCAGAATCATGGGAAAAATTATAGGCATTGACTTAGGCACAACCAACTCCTGCGTCTCCGTTATGGTCGGTAACGAGCCGATTGTTATCGCCAACGATGAGGGCGCACGCACCACCCCCTCGGTGGTCGGTTTTCTCGACAACGGTGAGCGCAAGATAGGCGCTCCTGCCAAACGCCAGGCTATCACCAACCCCAAACGCACCGTCGCATCTATCAAGCGCTTCATGGGCATGCGCTTCAGCGAGTCGGTCAGTGAAGTAGATCGCGTGGCCTACAAGGTCGTAAAAGGCGATAACGACACCTGCCGCGTTGATATTGACGGTCGCCTCTACACGCCACAGGAGATCAGCGCCATGGTGCTGCAAAAAATGAAAAAAGTGGCCGAGGACTATCTTGGAGAGCCGGTAACCGAAGCAGTAATCACTGTTCCCGCTTACTTTAACGACTCCCAGCGTCAGGCTACCAAAGAGGCAGGTGCCATCGCCGGCCTCGATGTAAAGCGCATAGTAAACGAGCCAACAGCCGCAGCGCTCGCTTACGGCCTCGACAAGCGCGACCGCGATGTGAAAATTGCAGTGTACGACCTCGGTGGCGGTACCTTTGACATCTCCATCCTCGAACTCGGTGGTGGTGTATTCGAAGTACGCTCCACAAACGGCGATACCCACCTCGGCGGCGACGACTTCGACCAGGTAATTATTGAATGGCTGGCTCAGGAGTTCCAGCGCCAGGAAAACATGGATCTCCGCAAAGATCCCATGGCACTGCAGCGCCTCAAAGAGGCCGCAGAGAAAGCCAAAATTGAACTCTCGGCCAGCGCTGAAACGGAAATCAACCTGCCTTATATTACTGCGGTAGACGGAGTGCCCAAGCACCTCGTGATGAAACTCTCCCGTGCCCGATTCGAACAGATGGTGGACGGACTCGTGCAGCGTACGCTCGAACCCTGCCGCAAGGCACTCAACGATGCCGGACTGAAAGCGGCCGAGATTGACGAGGTCATCCTTGTGGGTGGATCCACGCGTATCCCGCGCATACAGGAAGAGGTGGAGAAGTTCTTCGGCAAGAAGCCTAACCGCTCGGTGAACCCCGACGAGGTGGTGGCCATCGGTGCCGGTGTGCAGGGTGCCATTCTTTCCGGTAATGCCGGTGTAAAAGACATGGTACTGCTCGATGTAACCCCGCTCTCACTCGGTATCGAGACGATGGGTAATATCTTCGACGTGGTAATTGAAGCCAATACCACCATCCCGACCAAGAAATCGAAGATCTACTCAACAGCAGGCGACAACCAGCCGCAGGTGGAAATCCACATCCTGCAGGGAGAACGTCCGATGGCCCGCGATAACCGCTCGGTAGGCCGGTTCATCCTCGACGGCATCCCGCCCGCACCGCGCGGTGTACCTCAAATCGAAGTATCATTCGATATTGATGCCAATGGTATCCTGAACGTGGTAGCCCTCGACAAGGGTACCAACAAACAGCAGAATATCCGCATCGAAGCCAGCACAGGACTTTCCAAAGAGGAGATTGCCCGCATGAAGGCTGAAGCCGAAGCCAACGCTGAAGCAGACCGCCAGTCGCGCGATCGCGCCGAAAAGCTGAACAAGGCAGACGCGCTGGTGTTCCAGACAGAAAAGCAATTGCAGGAATTTGGAGAAAAAGTTCCGCCTCAACACAAGGAAAATATAGAGAAAGCCGTTAATACGTTAAAGGCTGCCCAACAAGCGCAGGACCTGGATAAAATTGATGCTGCTATTAATGAATTGAACGAGGCCTGGAACGCGGCCAGTCAGGATATATACGCTGCCCAACAGACTGCCAACGGCGGTCAGACAGCTGAAAATCCGTACGATTCCGCTACAGGCGGTCCGCGTGGCGGACAAACTGGTGGTGCCGGTGGCGCCCAGGATGTAGAATTTGAAGAAGTAAAAGGCTGATCAGCCTTCTTAAGAATAAATGGAGCGACTAAATGTCTTTTCCCGGGCCCTCAAAGGAGAGTCCGGGATTTTTTTGTGTTGTGGATTGTACAAAAAGCCGCTCAGTGTGATGCGTCAGGTCATTCCGACGAATGAGTAAACTTACACGGCTTTCATTTTCTCCCGGAGATTCTTCACATAATCAACCGTTACGTCGAACAGACTGGCTGCTTCTTCGTCCGGCATATCAGGCATTTTGTGAAGAAAGGTGCTGATGGTGCTTGCCCGGGCATCTTCCCTGCCCTTTTCGATACCTTTCTCCATACCCTCTTTCTTACCTTTTTCCATGCCCTCTTTCTTACCTTTCTCCAGGGCTTCTTCCAGGTACTCGCCGAGATTATCCATACGTTGAAGCATCAACCCGAAATTTTCGGGGGTAAAGGCATTTCTGATTTGCTGTTCTGCCAGAATTTCGTTTTCGTTTACCATGGGTCCAAGTATTATTTTATTGAAATAGGGTGAAATTTTCCTGAAGTACATGGCCGTAACGACAACGAAGTCTGTTTCAAAGCCAGTCAACGGATTGGTTGCTGCAAAGTTACAGACTTCCCGCCATGAATGCATGACAAAGTCCGGATTGCCTCCACTGGCCAGAGCTTTGATAAACAAAACGGTCATTGCAGAGGTTACGGCAAGATATTCATCTTTTGACAGATGGCTCATGTCGGCAACATAATAGTTGTAGTGTGGTATTGCTTCCCGAAATTCCTCACTGTAATCGGTGTACAGATCCTCCATAGGCTCTTTCCTGAACGGTTGGGATCCGTGATACAGCAGAATCGGAATTACCACCGACACCTTCCGGTTTTGTTTCAGCTCGGAAGAGTGAATCTGAACGATGTAACGCAGAAACTGAAAGTAAACTGCGGTGTAAGGTTGCTCGCTCTTGTGCTCAAAGAGGATGTTCACGCGCACGGAAGAGCCGTTTTTCGACTGTGCGGTGTAGCACACATCTGCCAGATGTTCAGCCATTTGCTCATCCACAAAGGATTCCTGACCGAGGGTCAGCGTGGACATGTCTATTCTCCCGAATATGGCAGACGGCACCGACAGCCGGATCAGGTCTGACGCGACTTTGGGTATTCCAAGCACGCTGCGGGCGTACCGGTCGTGCGGCTGGTGCGGGAACACGTCCCACAATTGTTTCTTTTTTCGCATTTAGGGGCATTTGAAGCGTGAAATGATTAATTCACTTCAAAATTAAACCCTTTTTTTGAAAAATGCAAGTGAAAAGAAATATTACGGGTAACCAGGCCGGCTATTTTTCTCTCATCTTCGCAGCGGCGTACCGCTGGAAGCGCACTGCGTTCACCTTGTGCGCAGAGAGCGTTTCGGCAAAGGTATGTGTGCCGGATTCATCAGGTTTGGCGCAGAAATACAGATACCTGTGCTTTTCATGGTTCAGCACGGCATCAATACTCGGAATTGAAGCCATACTGATAGGGCCGGGCGGGAGGCCCTTGTACATGTAGGTATTGTATGGAGAATCAAAGCCGGTATGTTTCTGGGTTACGCGGTGTGTGGCGAAATCACGAGTGGCAAACACACAGGTCGGGTCGGCCTGGAGTTTCATGTCAATACGCAGACGGTTCAGATAAACACCTGCAATGCGAGGTTTTTCGTCGTTGTTATTGGTTTCTCTTTCCACAATCGAAGCTACTGTATAAATTTCATCCGTCGAAAGCCCCATCTGCGTAGCGCGCAGTTCTCTGCCATTTTTTGCCCAGAAAGAGTCATGCTCCTTTACCATACGATCCAGGAAACCTTTTGCATCGGTGTTCCAGTACAACTCATAGGTATTGGGGATAATCACCGAGATAAGGGTCTCGTGAGTCAGATTGTACTGCTCAAGGTACTTGTCGTTGTGAAACAGACGAATCAGGGAGAGGGAATCAGCCTCCAGGAACTGTGATACCTTGCCCGCCACATCCTCTGGAAGACGCATGGTGGTGAGCACCAGCTTTACAGGAGCCTGCGGACCGCTGCGCAGATGCTGGATGAGCTGCTTGTTTGTCCAGCCCGGCTTTACTTCGTAACGGCCGGCCCGCATTACGTCTTTCTTGTAATTCATCTGGCCTGCGAGCCAGCGGAAGTTGGCCTCGTCGCGGATGAAGCGACCTTTTCTCAATATTTTAACGACTTCTTCGAATGTAGATCCCGTTGGAATATAGACATACGGGTCAGTTATATCCGTAGCTACCGAAGGTACGAATGAACCCTGAATGGGCTGCCAGGCGAAGTACCCGCCAGCAACGACAAGGACGATTGCCGAAATAATAATATTACGGCGCGTAAAAAAAGGAAATTTCATGTTGTTTGACTGAAACGGGGGTATCGTGAGGTACATGCTCCTAGTGTTTCAGGTTCTTCGCAAAGAAACCGAGCAGGTCGCCGACGGTTTCTCTGAGATCCTTCCTGTTCACCACCAGATCTACAAATCCATTCTCAAGCAGAAATTCCGCAGTCTGGAATCCCTCCGGAAGGTCTCTTTTTATTGTTTCACGAATTACTCGCGGACCAGCGAAACCGATGAGTGCTTCCGGTTCGGCCAGATTGATATCTCCCAGCATGGCAAAGGAGGCAGTAACACCGCCAGTGGTGGGGTCTGTCATCAGCGAGAAGTACGGAAGCCCCGCTTTGGCCATGAGCGTAAGTTTGGCGCTTGTTTTTGCCATCTGCATGAGCGAGAACGCACTTTCCATCATGCGGGCACCGCCAGACTTGGAAATAATCATGAGTGCGGAGCCCGACTCGAGGGCGTGGTCAATGGCCAGTGAAATTTTTTCTCCTACCACCGAACCCATAGAGCCTCCAATGAACCGGAAATCCATGGCTGCTACCACCAGTGGACGACCATGCACGTTTCCCGCGCCAATAGCGAGTGCATCGTTCAGCCCGGTCTTTTTCCGGGAATCCTCCAGACGCTTGTCGTATGGTTTGAGATCCCTGAAATTCAGGAAATCAACAGAAACAAGGTCATCGTGGAGGGTGACGTAATCCTGATCATCGAAAAGTATCTCGAAATACTCCTCTGAACCAATTGGTGTGTGCCAGTCGCACTTGGGGCACTTGTAGAAATTGTCGCGCAGTTGCTTTGTTGTGGAGGTCTCCTTGCATTTTTTGCACTGAAACCAAACGCCCTCAGGTACGTCTTTCTTGTACTTGGTAGCCGTGGTGATACCTTCGCGCAGTCGTTTGTACCAGCTCATATCGTTTTGTTGTTGTAATGCAGCGTGTGTTCCTCAATGAGCGGCAAAGATAATTTACATATCGGTGCCCGTCACATATTTTTTACACACTCCAGTATCCGAGGTATTTCAGGAACAGTTTCACCAGGTTTTCAGCATCTGAAATGGCCCGGTGATGTTGCCCGGTAAACAGCATCTGCTCCATTTCCACCGCCTTTTTCAGTCCGGGCGCACTTTTCATCCGCTTCATCAGACGGTACTGTTCTTTCAGATTGACGTGACTGTCGGTCCAGTCATGCTCAAGCCTGTGCAGACGGCAGTCGCTGGCAAACATCTTTTTGTCGAAACCTCCCCACGAGCACAACATATAGTCCTCCTCGAATACCCGCCCCCAGTCCCAGAACTCTTCAATCACATCGGGAAAATAGCGGGCCCGGTTCACGTCGTCCTGTTCAATCCCGGTCAGATTCCTGCAGAAAGGCGACAGAATCGGGTGTGCCAGCGGACGGACAAAGCGGTTGAATTTTCCGCGAACCTCACCGTACTCATTGATTTTATATGCGCCGATCTCTATGGTTTCCTGCACATAGCCGGGCGGCTGATTTTCCCAGCAGGTGGCTTCCAGATCGTATATGATGTAGTTCATGACTATTTACAAGGGTTCAGCGCAGACCAGTCAGACGCAATAGGTACCAAATGAATAAACGCCACTTTTGTTTTTGGGTATGGTAAAAAATTTGTCTTTCAAGTCCAATATCTGTATCCGCGTTTGAAGGGTGCCGCAACGGAAATGTCATCATTTGCGCACTTGCCTGTCGATGCCGGAGCCTCGCCCGTGTATTGGTGGCCCGGGCATCACCCACACCCACGTTCTCAACCAGATTTACTTTGGGAATGATGCACAGTCCGTCACTGTCCAGTATAGAGTAAAACCACGCATAAGCCCAGGAGTTGTTCTCTTTCCGGCTTGTAACATGAAACTTGTCCATCATATAGGTCTGTGCCATTCGCCCGGGTATGAGCGAACGCAAGCGCCCCTCCTCCTCGAATGCCTGCAGTCCATCAAGGCCAGACGACATTTTATCCCATGCCCGACGCCATGAGGCCCATCCCCATACCAGACTGAACCGGGAGAACAAGTAGCTGTCTGCGAGATGACAGGTGTATCTTTCGGCTACATTGGAGCCGGTGATATGCATCACACGGTCATCATTCCGGTATTTCAGCAGCAACTCCTCACAATACGGGAAAAATGTGGGGTCGGGCAGGCAGTCGTCTTCCAGTACTATACCGAATTCTTCCCGGGCAAAAAACCAGTTCAGCGCATCACCCACCCCATCGCGAAGGCCCATGTTTCTGTCTCTGAACAGGGTATGTACCTCACAGGGCCAGTCAATTTCCTGTACAAGTGCGCGACAGGCCTCCACAAGGCTCTCCTCATCTGCCCTGCCCTCGCGCGGGCCATCCACGTGCGCATACACACGGGCCGGACGGGCACCGCGAACCCGATCCATAACGGCCGCAGCATGCCCGGGGCGGTTAAAGAACAAAAGGAGAACGGGTGTTTGCATGATTTGAGGAAATATGGTTATTTTCGCCGCAAATATGAGCAATTCAGCTGAAACAGGGCAGCCAAATGTGCTGCTCGTCACAACTTATCCGCACGGAGGCGCCGGAACTGCCTGCCGCCGCCTGCAGACGGCCCTCCGGAAATCAGGCGTAAACGCCAGTCTGCTGACACAAAAAGACGTAAGCGGCCGGTTCAATTTCATCGCCGAACGACTCTCTTTCCTGCCCCGGGAACGCGACAAATCAGTGCGCTTTTCCTTCTCTCTGGCCAATTTCGGTACAGACATCAGTCATCACCCGCTCGTGCAGTGGGCCGACGTTATTCACCTGCACTGGTGGAATCAGGGATTTCTCTCGCTCCAAAACCTGGAGGCACTTGGCCGCTCCGGCAAGAAGATCGTCTGGACGCTCCACGACATGTGGGCCTTCACCGGCGGCTGTCACTACGACTGGGGATGCGGACGATTCAGCGACTCCTGTGGCAATTGTCCTTACCTGCGATTCCCTTCGGAAAAAGATCTCTCGAATCAGGTGTGGAATAAGAAAAAAAGGCACTACCCAGCCGGTATGGAAATTGTTACCTGCAGCAAATGGCTGGCCGATCAGGCCCGTGCAAGCAGTCTGCTCGGAAACTGTTCCATTACCGATATACCCAATCCCATTGATACGGATTTGTTCAAACCAGCCAGTCAGACAGAAAAAACAGCCTTCCGCGAGCGGTTCGGACTGGCGCCTGATACACGACTGATTCTTTTCGCCGCCATGAATATCAAAAATCCGTTCAAGGGGTTTCCTTATTTCAGGAAGGCACTGAACGAACTGAAAGACCTTGAAAATACAGCTGTTGTGGTGGTCGGGAAAAGCAGTCCCGCCGATTTTGAAGGAGTGACGCTGCCACTGGTACAGCCCGGACTTATCAGCAACACCCGTGAAATGGCAGAAATATATGCAGCCTGTGATGTATTTGTAATTCCGTCACTGGAAGAAAATCTGCCCAACACCATCATGGAGAGCCTGGCATGCGGCACGCCGGTAGTGGGCTTCAGGGTGGGAGGAATCCCTGAAATGACCGAACACGGAGTTACCGGACTGGTATCCCCGGCCAAAGACAGCCATCAGATGGCCCGCGATATCAGGCAACTGCTGGAAAATCCCGAAGAACGCACCATCATGGGCCAGAATGCCCGAAACAAGGTGCTGAAAGAATACGCAGAACCGGTTATTGCAAACC
>CAILQK010000174.1 GCA_903836265.1 uncultured Bacteroidota bacterium
AATTATACGCCTCCCCCATCCGACATCAAAAAGGCGCAGGAGGAGGCCATCAGTTTCGCTGCCTTTCGCCTGATCGAACACCGCTTTCTGAATTCTCCGGACGTGGCAAACCTGTTTCCACGCATAGACAGGCTGATGGACTCGCTGGGTTACAACCGCTTCAATACCTCTGTCAATTACAAGGCAGGAGCGGCTGAAATGGGCAATTACATAGCCGCCCAAATTATAGAATACGGCTTGCAGGATGGTTCAAACGAGTCAGACGATTACAAAAACCTGTATTACCAGCCCGTCAATCCACCGCTTCAGATGTCTGTTCCCGGAAACCGGACTATTCTTGACATGAACAGGTGGCAACCGGTACAACTGGCGGTTTTTATTGATCAGAGCGGCAATGTCCTTCCCAACGGTGCTCCGCCTTTCCAGAGTCCGGAATGGGGCAATGTTGCACCCTTTGCCATGAAACCCGACCAGGCGGAAATTCTTGCCCGTGACAGTCACAGCTATCGCGTATATCACAGGCCACCTCCTCCGGCACTTGTAGATACCTCACTGTCTTCTGAAGCCACCAGACAATATCAGTGGAATCACGCGCTGGTGGCAGTGTGGAGTTCGCTGCTCGACCCGAAAGACAGTGTAGTCATTGATATTTCTCCAGCATCACTGGGTAACAACGATGAATCGGACTATCCGGCAGATTTGTCAGAGTTGCCCGATTTTTTTGACCTGACAGGCGGCCGCGACAGAAGTCCGGGTCACAGTGTGAATCCGAAAACCGGGCTTCCCTATGTACCCGAACTGGTACCCCGGGGCGACTACACGCGGGTACTGGCCGAGTTCTGGGCCGACGGCCCCACATCGGAGACACCACCCGGACACTGGTTCAGCATGCTCAATTATGCCAACGATCACCCGCAGTCGTCCAGAAGAGTGCGTGGTACAGGCCCGGCATGCGACAACCTCGAATGGGATGTAAAAGGCTACTTTGCCCTGGGAGGTGCCATGCACGATGCAGCGGTGACGGCCTGGGGAATAAAAGGCTGGTATGACAGCAGCCGCCCGGTTTCGGCAATCAGGGCCATGGCAGAACGCGGACAGAGCAGCGACCCTGCCCTGCCCTCCTATCATCCGGCCGGCTTGCCTCTTGTACCCGGATATATAGAACTGATCGGGCCTGATGATCCGCTTCAGGGACCGCTTTTTCTGAATGAAATCAAGGTGAAAACATGGAAGGGGCCCTACTATATAGGAAACCCTCAAACCAGTACTGCCGGAGTTGCCTGGATCAGGGCAAAAGACTGGTGGCCCTATCAGCGGCCAACATTCGTAACCCCCCCGTTTGCAGGCTACATCTCCGGTCACTCGACTTACAGCAGGGCAGCGGCCGAAGTAATCACCGCCATGACCGGAGATGCGTTTTTCCCGGGTGGAGTCGGCACATTTTATTGTCCCAAAAACAAATTCCTGGTCTTTGAAGACGGGCCCAGCGTGGATGTCACGCTGCAATGGGCTACCTACAGAGATGCAGCCGACCAGTGCAGTCTGTCGAGAATTTATGGGGGTATCCACCCGCCCATGGACGATATCCCGGGGCGACAAATCGGTATGACAGTCGGAAAAGAAGCTTTTGAATATGCAAGCAGCTATTTTCAGGGAAAAGTGCCGCCTCCTCCAGCCGACAGTTTCAGGGTATTTCCCAACCCCACCCCGTCGGCAGTACAAATTGAGGTACCTGACGCGGCAGAAATTTATGTTTCCGTATTTTCAACAGACGGCAAACTGTTAAAAGAGGAGAAACTGACGCTGCAGGCCGGCCGGGCAATACTCGACCTCAGCACGCTCCCGAAAGGCGCCTGCCTGCTCACTCTGCTCGACGATGTCAACTCCCCGCCACGCCAGACAACCATCATACGATACTGACGCTGAAACTTGATTCAAAATGTTAAAATAAAGTCAAAACATAACATTTCCCGGGACATTTCATTTCTTTATACTGTTTTAGTGTTAATGAACAGTTTCCGCAAACAACCTGCCAACCTTTATTAATCATTAAAGTATTGAAATTCAACTGGATATGCCACATTTCATTCGTTTTGCCTTACTGATTTCAGGCTTTGCCTTCTCCATTTCGTCATGCAGTACGCTGAATCTGCCCAAGGCTCATCTTGGGGGGGGCACCCCTGTACCGAGAGGTGGCAGCAGCTCCGCGGCAAAAACAGGTTCGCGTGACAAAGAATCCCGTACTGCCTCTGCGAAACCTGCTGCTCCGGCAACAAGAAGCAGTTCGGCGAGCAAACCTCCGGCAGCGTCCGTCAAGGCGCCAACATCCGGCACAACAGTTGCGGCAAAGAAAACAGGATCAACCGGCAGCACAGCCAAGAGTGGTGCTGCCAAACCGGCAGCCAAACGCGCCAGTCTGGATGAGAGAAGGCTCGAAATCATTGATTACGCCGAGCAATTCAAGGGTATAGCGTACAAAACAGCCGGCAAGTCGCCCTATACAGGTTTTGACTGTTCCGGTTTCACGTCTTATGTGATGAAGGGCTTCGGTGTGGAACTGTCACCGTCATCCACCGAACAGTCGCAGGATGGTTCTGATGTTGAGCTGGAAGATGTAAAGCCCGGCGATTTGCTTTTTTTCGGAACTGATGACAAAATCCAGCATGTAGCCATTGTTGTCAGGAACGACGAGGAGGGAATATTCTGTGTACACAGCACTACCAGCAGGGGCGTTACCATTGACAACGTGACTGAATCGAGTTACTGGAAACCCCGTATCATGTTTGCGCGGGATGTCGTGTCGCCCCGATAGCTACTGGCCCGGGAACCTTATTTCAATAATTCTCAGCCGGTATTTTTTGCCGATCCTGATTTTTTTTGAACTTCCTGCAGCAAAACCGGCGGCGGCGGAGGCTCCCGAGAGCGCATACAACTCCGGCGTCATGATGTCCCTGTCCTGAAATATGACTCTTCCCACCGTTACCGACAGTGCCAGCGTGGCTCCGAAAGTGAGGAGTGCCCCACCAAGTAACCTCGATACCGGCTTGCGTTGCACCTTCATCATGGCGATACTGTCCGTTCTCACAGCAAAGTTGTCGAGCATGAGCGTACGTGATTCGGGGAGAATATCCGTGATTGTGCGTTCGTACCAGTAATCTTCGGTTCCGTTCATGCGATAGCGGATGACATCACCAGCATAGAACCGGGTAGTTTTCACACGGTTTTTCTTTTCCAGCTGAAGCATTTTCTGGGCAGACACCATATTGCCGCACAGCAGAAAAAGCAGTAAAGTCAGTCGGCCTGCCATAGCTAGTCAATCCATCTGGATTTGTCTGCCAGTTTGCCCAGTTTTTCCCAGGTCAGAATTATGTCTGTCTGACCGACAGCGTAAGCCGCCACCTCATAGGGATTGTAGGTAAATCTGACTCCCTCCCTGACGATACACCACTGCAGCGGCATCGGAAGCGGAATACTTTCCGGAAAAACCAGATCGGCGAGTGCATAAGTTTCGCCGGTTTGTGCACTTTTTGATTCCACGAAACCGGTTTCCAGCAATGGGCGAAGCGAGGCCGTATCCTGTATTATATCAGTCAGTTGCACCAGTGCTCCGTCATCGAGCCGAAATGTAAACAGGGCAGAGCCATAATTGCCGTGCGCTCCACCGGTAAAAGAGTAGCTGCTCAGTTCAAATGAGATGACTTTGGAATTCTGAACGAGATTCTTGCTGGTCAGCTCGTGCACAAAACCCATGGAATAGTCGGGAATAATGGAGAGCTGGTCTTCCAGCATCAGGTGCAGATTCGTTACTGCTGAATCTGCCGCCTGTTTGATGGGCAGTGACGGATCTCCGCCGACCACCATCCTCACAAAAGCGCTGATAGTATCGTTGACAGACCGGGTTACAGCCTCTTTCCCGCCTGAAACCACCGGAAAAGCAAGTTTGATTTCTGCGCACTGCGTATCAACCACACATTTCCTGACCTTGATTTCTGTCGTACTGACAGTTACCGGTGATTCGGGCGTTGTTTTGTTTTTGCAGGAAGAAATCCAGGAGAGGATAATCAGGGACGGGATGATGGCAGCTCGCATTTCAGGTGCAGTTATTGTTTTGTTGCCGCAAATGTCAGAAGAATCGGACTAATTAACGCCTCATTTTATGTTATAATATCTGATAATGGCCTAAAATCCGCTGCCGACAGCAGCAACTCGGGGAAAAAGCTGTTGAAATCTTCGGCATAATGGTCTATTTTTTCAAAGAAATGGCCTGATACCAGTGCTGCGTCAAATTTGTTGCCCAGCCTGACGCTGAACCTGTCGAGTATCCATGCCAGACCTTCCCTTTTACTGTAACCGTGCAGGAATCGCCCTGCAACCATACGTGGCAGTCGTTCCTGCAGTTCGGGGGGCATCTGTGCGGTCAGGGAAACCAGTTGCCGGTATGTTTTTTCTGTAAAAACATCGAATGGGACGGGGGTGAATTTGTCCCAGTGAATTGCCAGCAGGTGATCGTACAGCACATCGGTAACCGGCGCCGCATATCGTCCCGCAACAGGTCTCAGGCGATGAACACTGCGCCTTGCGAGCGGGTGCACGTCGGTGAAGGAATCTATATGCCGATGCAACAGCAAACCGTACTGAACCCCGGCTGGATAGTGTTTCCAGGCATTGCCCTTGACATAATCACCGATGAAATTACCCAAAAGTACCGATTCACTTTCGCCCGACAATAAACAGTGAGCCAGATGATTCATGAAAAATGCCTGATTATGCGCGGGATTGCTAACTTTGCGCCCGCTTTTACAACATGCGTTCCAAAGGTAACGCAAATCAGCAGTTTTTCATTTTTCCGATAATTAATAATGGCTTTACAGTGTGGTATTGTTGGCTTGCCCAACGTAGGAAAATCAACTCTTTTCAATGCGCTGACCAATGCGAAAGCACTGGCAGCCAATTATCCGTTTGCGACCAAAGATCCCAACGTGGGTATCATCACGGTACCCGACGAGCGGCTGGACAAGCTGTCGGAGATCGTTCAGCCCCAGAACATTCAGCCTACTACGGTAGAAATCGTTGATATTGCAGGCCTCATCAAGGGCGCCAGCAAGGGCGAAGGGCTGGGAAACCAGTTCCTGGCCAATATCCGGGAGGTGGATGCCATTATTCACGTGGTTCGCTGCTTTGACGACGACAATGTGGTACACGTTGACGGCTCGGTCTCGCCAGTACGCGACAAGGAGATTATTGACCTTGAGCTTGGACTGAAAGACCTTGATACCGTTGACAAGCGGATAGACAAAGTGGCCCGTGCGGCCAAAGCGGGTTCAAAAGACGACCTCAAAACGCTTGAAATACTCAATCAGCTAAAGGCACACCTTGAAAGTGGCAGGCCCGGCCGCGAGTTGCTGGGCAGTCTGGATGAAGACGGTAAAAAACTGCTGACAAAAGACCTTTCTCTGCTGACAGCCAAGCCTGTTCTGTACGTTTGCAATGTTGATGAGGGTTCGATTGACTCCGGCAATGCACATACGGAAGCATTCAAAAAAGCGGTAGCAGCAGAGCATGCCGAAGTAATTCTGATTTGTGCAGGTATCGAGGCGCAGATTGCGGAGATGGAATCGAAGGAGGAGCAGGTCGAATTTCTTGAAATGATGGGACTCAGCGAGCCGGGTGTGAACAGGCTGATCAAGGCAGCCTACAAACTGCTCAATCTGATTACCTACTTCACAGCAGGTGTGAAGGAGGTGCGTGCCTGGACGGTGAGAAGAGGGGCCAAAGCTCCGGAAGCAGCAGGTGTGATTCACTCCGATTTCGAAAAGGGCTTCATCCGGGCAGAGGTAATCAAGTATAACGACTATGTGACGCTGGGCTCTGAGGCAAAAGTCAAGGAAGCAGGCAAGATGGCCGTTGAGGGCAAGGAGTACGTTGTCACAGATGGCGATATCATGCACTTCCGCTTCAACGTTTAACTGTATTCACCGAAAAGGTCAGTTTTGGGAAAAGAAGTCAGAATATACCCCCGCGTTGTTGAACGCATGGAAGAATGGCCGATTTATCTGCTCAGCAGAGATCGCGCCGAATTCGTGAGACAGATTGACGAAAACACCTTTCAGCGTATAAAAAGCCGACACAAAAAGGATCTGGCTGATGTACTTCTCAAGGCTATTTATCAGGAGCGAATCCGTATCAAGGAATCTCCCTGGAAGGTTGATCCGCCCAACGAACGTGTTTTCTGGAACCGTATCAGCAACAAACTGATCCAGAAGTCGCTGGACAGGAACGATGCGGAAGCCCGCTCGGTGAATGAGGATCTGCTCAAAAAGATCATCCACAGGTATTCCGAAGAAATTGTAGGTACTTTTCAGATTTCCACTTTCCGTTTTGCGCAGGGTTTCCTGACGGCACTGTTCAACCGCATATTCAATGCACTGATGGGCAGGAGCCTGAGTGCCATGTTCCGCGGCCGCCGCAATCTGTACGAACGCCTCAATATTGTCGGCGATGTGAAAACTGTTGCCGAACTGTTCAGGCACGGTACGGTAGTAGTTGTTCCCACCCACAGCAGCAATCTGGACTCCATTCTGGTAGGTTATGCCATGGACCAGATTATGGGTTTCCCGTCGTTTTCCTATGGCGCCGGACTGAACCTGTACAATTTCGGGCCGGCGGCCTATTATATGAACAGGCTGGGGGCTTACAGGGTTGACCGCAGAAAGAAAAACGAGATTTACCTGGAAACGCTCAAAACGATGAGTCGCCTGAGCATTCAGCGCGGAGTAAACAGTCTTTTTTTCCCGGGAGGTACTCGTTCGCGCTCGGGCAATCTGGAAAACGATCTCAAACTCGGTCTGCTTGGTACTGCTGTTGAAGCACAGCGCACCATCGTGCAGGAAGGAGGATCCGGGAAGGTATTCATCGTTCCACTGGTCATCTGCTACAACTTTGTCCTCGAAGCGCCATTCCTGATTGAACAGCACCTTCAGGCTGTTGGCAAGGAAAACTACCTGCTCCCGCGCGATGAGGGCACCAGTATCAGAGCCTGGCTGCGATTTTTCTGGAGATTCTTCTCCACCAGCAGCGATATCACGCTGAGTCTCGGCCGTCCGATGGACATCATGGGCAATTTTGTGGACAGCAGCGGTCGCAGTTTCGACAGCTATGGAAATGAAATTGATATCAAAGAGTATTTCACCTCACGAAAGGAGGTAAACGAAGACCGGCAGCGCGAAGAGGAATATACCCGACTGCTTGCAGAGCGGGTTGTTGAGCGCTACGCGTGCGAAAACGTGGTACTTTGCAGCCATCTGGTGGCTTACGCCGTATTTCAGATGCTCCTCCACGAACATCCCAAGCTGGATATTTTCGGTATTCTTCGTTTGCCGCATGAAGATTATGTCTTCCCGCATGAATCGCTGGAAACTGTTATAGAGCAGATGCAGACAAGGCTGTTCGCCATGGAGGCTGAAGGCAAAATCAAACTGGCGCCGGAAATGAAAGAGCCTGCAAAACAGGTGCTCATATCAGGTGTGGAGAACCTGGGAATTTATCACGCACACAAGCCCCTTTCCTTTACGAAAGACAGGGATATTGTGTCATCCAGCTTCAGGGTACTTTATTTTTATCACAATCGCCTTGAGCATTACCACCTGAACAGGGCTGTGGCCTGGAAAAATATGGGTATTGAGAAACTCAGGGATTAATCAGACAGAAAATTCAGCGCAGCCGGCATCCTCTTCTTCCAGGATCTCTCGCTGTGATCTTCCTCCATCAGGTACAGTGTAATCCAGTTCCTTCTGTAACCGGCACGACGCATTATTTCATCAATCTGACGCTGAAGTGGCGGATACATGGCATCCAGCGTCTGGTCTCCAAGATCAAAATAGATTCGGTGATTCCGCGGGCAGGGCAGATTTCGGGACAGATAATTTCTGTATGCCCCGGGGAAAGCGTTGTTTTCCAGCGAAAAAGTACCCGGCCAGTGGGTACTCAGACATACAGCACCTCCAAAAACTTCCGGATATTCACAGATGGCGTACAGAGAAACAAGCCCGCCCATACTGCTGCCTGCTATCCAGGTATGCTTCCTGTCGCTGCGGGTGCCGTACTTTTTGTCTATTGCGGGCTTTAATTCCTCCACAATAAACTTCAGGTACAGATCGGATACCGGATTGAAAACAGCCTTTGTGCGGCCGGCCCGCTGCAACTGGGCGTTGAGACTGTCTTTCTCCGTCTGGCTCATGGCCTCGAACGGCTTTTGGGGAAAGTAGTCGGCGTGTCTGCCGCTGCCGGAGTTCCATATACCGACAATGATGAACTTGTTCCTGCGATTCTGCGATTTTGCTGCTGTTTCATCCATTTCCCACGACTGCCGGTTCCACGTAATGGCTGAATCGTAAAGCATCTGCCCGTCGTGCATATACAAAACGCCATAACTTTTATCCGGTTGAAAACCATCGGGCAGCCAGACGTCTATGTTCCTCGGAGCAACGTACTTCGACCCGAAATCAGGGATACGTTCAATGCGGCCCGAAGAGCACGCGGGCATCTGTGCAGACGCCCGCGCACCCGCGAGCAGCAGAATAAAAATCCAGCACCTGTACATCAGGGCCTTTTCTTTGCACCCGGCACATTGACAATCAGCCGGGCCGGGCGATTGGCAATTTCCCAGGCGACATGGAAAGCAAGTTGAGCTCGCTTGGCCAGGGCATCATAATTGATTTTGTCGGCGGTGTCAGTTGGGCGGTGGTAGTCAGGATGCACACCGTTGAAGTAGAAAATAACAGGAATTCCCTTTTCGGCGAAGTTGTAGTGGTCGCTGCGCTCGTAATACCGGTTTGGATCGTCTTTGGCATTGTACTTGTAATCGAGCGTGAGGCGTGTATTTTCATCATTCTGCATTTCACCGATGTCGTGCAGTTCGGTGCTCATGCGGTCCGAGCCGATTACATACACATAATCCGGGTTACCGGCATACTTTTCGTCTACGCGGCCCACCATGTCAATATTGATATCAACGACAGTGCGATCAAGCGGGAAAACAGGAAATTCGGTATAGTAAAGAGAGCCGAGCAGGCCTTTTTCCTCACCGCTCACCAGCATACAGACGACAGTGCGTTTGGGGCCAACACCCTTGTTTTTTGCTTCCTGAAAAGCTTTGGCGATCTCGATTACCGCTGAGGTGCCACTGGCGTCATCGTCGGCACCGTGATATATAACCGTGCTGTCGGCAATACCGAGATGGTCATAATGAGCGGTGATGAACACATATTCCCTGCTGAGCAGCGAATCGGAGCCCTCGATGACTGCCAGGACATTTGACCCTTCCAGGATTTTGGATTCCTTGTCGAAGTGAGCCTCAATTTTGGCTTTTACCCTGACAGGATTGAACTTTCCTCCGTTGCGGATATCTTCCAGTTCCTGTTCGGCCTTTGCAGCCTTGTCTCCGAGGACCGCGCGTGCAACGGCCGGAGAAACGAACATGCTGTTGAGCATTTCACCCGGTTTGACAGGTTCTTCCGATCCAACCGGTTTCCAGCCATACGTTGAGATATCGCGGCGTTTCTTCTTCAGATTTTCTTCGATTTTCGGGTCAATAACGAGTGCAAGAACAGCCCCCTTCTTTTTGGCCAGTTCAACTTTTTTCTTCCAGTCGAGCGACCATTTGGAGCGAAAATCGGTACCAGTGATACGGGATTTCCCGCTGGTATCAACAGGTTCTCCGTCGTAGAACAGCACAACCTTCCCGGCGACATCCAGTTTTTCGTAGTCGTTATATTTGGGATCCTCGATACCGAAACCGGCAAAAACCACTTCTTTGGAAGTTATCAGCGGCACATCTGCATTGGCGGCGGGATAAACATAATAATCTGCCCTGCTTTTGAATGTGGATTCACCAACCTTGAGAGAAAGATCAGTCCAGGAGTCATTTCTGAGTTTGACTTTCTGGAAATACGAGTTTCTGTCTGCTTTTGGTGGAATACCGGCGGCTTTGAAGTGGCCTGCAATGAATTCAGCAGCCTTTTTTTGTCCTCTTTCGCCAGTTTCACGACCTTCGAGCGTATCCGATGCGAGAACGTACAGAATTTGTTTCAGATCATCAGGTTTGATTGTGGCGGCGAATGG
>CAILQK010000175.1 GCA_903836265.1 uncultured Bacteroidota bacterium
CTTCCAGATCCGCCTTCAGTTTTGCAAGTGCTGTCTGCAATTCCATCGCTGTAAGTGAACTGTCGTACAAATGCAGTCCGTAATCGAACAGCCAGAAACACAGATTGGTAATCAGGAAAGTGATGAACGGTATTCTGACCAGTTCTCTGAAATCGCGCGCCGAACCATTTACACTGATATCGCTTCTGGAAGCCAGAAACATGAACCAGGCGTAAACAATCAGACTGCCATAATACAATCCTGTATGATGGTAGGAATCCTTGTCAACAGTATATACAAGGGTGTAAAGTGCGACTACAGAAAAGCCGCCCAAAAGTCCGAAACGGATACCGGGGTTGGTTAACATAATCAATTCTCTTTTTTCAGCGCCGCTGCTGCAATAAGTCCGATGATTAATCCCCAGAACAGCCCGCCACCGAGACCAGAGGCAAGTGACTGGGTAAAATCACCAATCTTGTCGAAACCCTGCAGTGCCTCCTCCATGGCTTCAGGTGGGATATTGCTGGCAAATGAACTGTTGGCGAAACTCTCTTTCATCTTGTCAATGTATCCCGGATCAATAACCGTAGCCAGCAGGTAGTTCCATATACCGGATACAAAAGACCCGATCAGAACCACTATGAGACCAACAAGCAGCGCTTTGCCATACTTGATATAACCGCCGTCAAGCTGATCTCGCTGGTGTTTGATGGCCAGTACAGCCATAATGACCGAAGCTGTTACTGGCAGCAATGTAGCTGTCAGCATACCGGAAATGGAAAAAACATCCAGCCCAAGCAGATAGAATACCATGGAGAGTGCAATGGCAATCAGTCCGTTGTACCCACCATACCGGAGCACAGTATCCCATATCGGCATGTTCGGACGCGCGGTGTCATTTGAGTCAAGAGTAGTCATGATTTTAGAAATTTTGAAACCAGTAGAGTACCTGAGCGACAAAATCGGACAGGAGTGAAGGTTCTATTGCCATCGGAAAGAAAAATCCGAAGAGCGCCCCGTAGTAATGTGCCGTATGGTCAATATTGTCTCGCGACTGTCTGGCCTCATACGCGCTGTACCACAGATACAGTGCGCCAAAAATAAATGATTTGATTGGAATGGGGATGAAAATAAAGTAAATATTACCCACCGGATGAAGCAGGATGGATGTGAATATAATGGCTGCTACAGCCCCCGAAGCTCCGACGCTGGCAAAGGAGGGTGAATTTTTGTATTTGAAATAGGTGGCTGATGAAGCAGCCGCAGTGGCTGCCAGATAGTACAAGACGTAAATGGATGCTCCACCCTGCCCAAAACGACCAAAAAACCAGCTTTCCACCACTTCTCCGAAAAAATACAATGACATCATGTTGAAAATCAGGTGCATCTGATTGGCATGGAGAAAGCCGCAGGTTACCCAGCGGTGAAACTCATTGTTCCGGCGTTCCTGCCAGGGCCAGTGTTTCAGGCGCAGAAACAAATCGTAGTTGTTGAATGCCATCAGTGTGATACCGACAGTTGCTCCAATGATGATCCAGGTCGTGTACATGATTTATTCGTTATGATATGGTTCATTTTTGAGTATAGTCATGGCTCTGTACAGCTGCTCCACAAAAAACAGCCTGACCATCTGGTGACTGAATGTCATTTTTGACAGGGAAATTTTATCGTTGGCCCGTTTGTGGACCTCTGGTGAAAAACCGTACGCTCCTCCCACCAGGAATATCATCTTTTTGCCATAACCGGCGAGCTTTTTTTCCATCCATCCGGCAAATTCTACTGAAGTAAACTGTTTTCCGTGCTCATCCAGCAGAACAAGCAGATCGTCGTCCGACAATTTGCCCAGTATTTTTTGTCCTTCCTCATATCTGAGTGCCACGCTGTCCTTCTGTTTCCTTGCATCCGGTATTTCAGTCAGACTGAAGGGAATGTAATGGCTGAGTCTTTTTTCAAAAACAGCTATCCCGGCCTCCAGATATTTTTCGCTGGTTTTCCCTGTTACCCACAGTTCAATCTTCATGGCATTAAAAATTTGCGTTTGCGGCCCGGCTGCAGCTCCCTGAGCTCTTCCGCCAGATTCAAACGGTCAGGAAATGCCGATACCAGTTGTGCTGCCACACGCATTGCCAGCTCTGATTTGCCCTTTTGCCACAATTCGGTCAGCTGCTGTCTCGCATAAATGGCTGCGGGTGTACCAAAATGATCTTCAAGGTAATCACTCAGTAACCGCAAGTACTGCTCTGCAACAAACCCCGGATTTTGCTCGAAGAAATATTGTTCGTAACGCTGCAAAAACTGGATAGAATATTCATTTTCTATGAGTTTTGCCAGTTCGTCGAGCTGCCCCTCGGCCGCATAAAGGAACGCCAGCTGCTGACCGGCCTCCCGCTCCGAAAGCGCCTGTGTCAGTTTCTCTCTGATGTCATCCCACCCGGCGCCTGCTGCCTCTTTGAGTTTGTAATAGACATCAGTTCTGCCACTCTGAAGAAACCGCTCTTTCAGCAATTGTATTCTCAGGTCGCTTTTACCTGATTTTTCAGCGATGATCAGCAGCACATCTTCAATTTCCTGGCGATACCGCCCTTCAAAGATACCTGATTTGAGAAAATACTGACCTGCCTCAGTGGCAGTATCCCATTGCTCCAGATAGTAGAGCTCCAGAACAGCAAGCCGGATTCTCCCGGGTTCTTCCGTGTAGTCTTCGAGAACCCTGATGACGGAGCCCGGCAATTGCTGTCGGGACAGAGACACCAGGAAAAGGTGCAGAAGAAAAGTCTGTGCAGGGTACGGCATGCGATCGAAATGATCCCGGATGACCTCCTGTTTTGTCAGATAAGTTGCCGTATCACTCAGGAAACGCAATGCAGGACGCACGAGCTCGGCAGCAAGCAATCCGTTTTCTCCGAGACCAAAAATAAACTCCCAGGTGTGATCACGCAGTTCGGGTGACAGCACGGTTGTGTCGTTGCGTGTCAGCTTGTCGAGTGCGAGGCGTGTAAAGTAGGCAAGCGCTTCCTGCCGGTTACCATCTGATTTGGCCTGGAGGGGCAAAATACGCTTCAGGATAGCGGTAGAAACCAAAAAAACACTTCTGTAATCTCTTTCGGAGTCATACTTTTCCAGTTGTGCCTCCAGTCCGTCGAGCGCCTTTCTGATTCTCCTGAAATCAGGATCCCTGTATCCTTTTGCGGGCATGGATTTTGGTATAACAGAATCGAGTACCAGCAGAAAAGGATTTTCGGATTCAGTTACAGATCCCGCAAACCATGTTTTCAGTGCCAGTCCAAAATCGCGGTCGCGCCTGGCATAGTCGCGTACAAATTCTTCCAGTGCCTGATGACTGGCGTGTTCGAGCACCGACTGTACCGTGAGCCGGCTGATTTCGTTACTTCTCGCAGCTTCAGCCTTTGCCCGTTTCTCTTCTGCGCGCTGCTCAAGGAACTGCCTTAATTTGAGAAGAGTAGCTGCCACGTGCGCACACATGAGCCTGCGGCCGGGTGTGAAGCACTCGCAGGCATAGGCCTTGATTCGTTGCGTGGTGATAATCACTTCCGTCTCGAAATCACCATCGGCAGTACTCACGCTGGCTACCCAGAAATGCGATTCAATTTCTCGCAAGTTCCTCACACCGCCCGAATGGCACATCAAATCCGCCGCTTCCCAGGTGGCAGGACTGATATTGTGTTCGAAATCTTTGAGCCAGAAGCGCATTGCGGAGACCGATAAAACTGCAAATATAGGCAGAAAACGTCATTACAGGTGCTCCATGGCCAACTCAATATCTTCCCAGAGCCACTCCGGGTCTTCCAGGCCGATATAGAAACGGACAAAGGTCCAGGGCATCGGCGGGTTGTCTCTTCCGGGAATATTGTAAAATCCGATGGTTGGTATCATGAGTGATTCGTGGCCGCCCCAGCTCACGGCCATCAGGAAACGGTTGATACTGTGCACGAAGGCCTCCATATTTTGCATGCTGCCGGCTTTGAACTGAACCGAAAACAGTCCGCCACAGCCTCGCATCTGCTGCATGGCCAGCTCGCGTTGCGGGAAAGTATGGTGAAAAGGATGCCATATTTTTTCCACTTTCGGATGGTTTTCCAGTTTTCCCACGATAAACCGGGCACTTTCATCGCTCCTTTTTACACGCAATGGCAGCGTCCGCAGTCCGCGAAGTACCAGTGCCGCGTCGTGGGGAGCGATCATATTGCCCAGCGTCATCAGTTCCGATTCAAATATTTTTTTGACCATCTCGCGGCTCGCGCAAAGCACTCCTGCCACCACATCGGAATGGCCATTGATGTACTTGGTGCCCGAATGGAGGACGATATCAATCCCGAAGTCGGCGGGATTCTGGAAAACGGGGGAGCTGTACGAGTTGTCAATCATGGTAACGAGTCCGTGCTCGCGCGCAATGTCTGCGCACGCACGCAAGTCCTGTATTTCGAAAGTCATGGTATTGGGACTTTCCAGAAACAGGATTCTGGTATTGGACCTGATAGCGGCCCTCACGCTGGCAAGGTCGGTTCCGTCCACAAAAGTATGTTCCACCCCGAACCGGATCAGGAACTTCTTCAGGAGTGCGTTTGTCCAGGAGTAGGGCGCCTGCTGGCACACGACGTGCTCGCCGGCCTTCACATTGGCGATTACTGCTGCAGAAATGGCCGCGGCGCCGCTGGCGAACACCAGAGCGTCTTCTGTACCTTCCAGTGCTGCAAGTTTTTCGCGCAGAATCTGAACGGTTGGGTTGTTGCCTCTTGAATATACATGATGATGCAACTCGTCTGAAAATGCCGCGCGAAACTGCTCCAGGTTTTCGAAGGCGAAATTGCTCGTCTGAATAACCGGAGGGGCAATGGCATTGAAGTACTGACTGCGATCTTCTCCCAGATGCGTCAGGATATGGCTTAAATCTTTGTCGGGCATAACGTTGTTGTCATGAAAGGCCCAAAGGTCGGAAAAATTACCATTCAACAATGGTTCCTGCGTACGCAAGTCCGCCACCGAAACCTATCATCATGATTTTGTCGCCCTTTTTAACTTTTCCTTTCATAATACCCTGATAAAGAGCGATCGGAATGGAAGCGGAGGAAGTATTTCCGAAGTCCACCACACTTTCAAGTACCTTGCTGAACGGGAACCCTGATTCGTTGCAGATAGCCTCGATGATCCTCAGATTGGCGCTGTGCGGCACAAACCAGTCGACCTGGTCCAGGGTCAGGTTATTCAGGGCCGCCAGATTTTTCATTTCGGCAGCCACGGTGGTTACTGCCCATTTGAAAACCTTTCGGCCATTTTGTACAATACAGCGGTTCATTCTGAGCTCATGTCCGTCAATTTCGTGCGCAAAACCGGAAATATACAGGTCGGCGCCGCCATCGCCGCTGGCGCCAGTGATGCATTGCCCTACATTTCCGGATTCATCGGCCTCAACAAGTACGGCGCCGGCGCCGTCGCCGAACAGCACACAGGAGGTACGGTCGGTAAAATCAGTGACGCGCGACAGCGTTTCGGCGCCGAATACCAGGATTTTTTTATGCAGACCGCCGGCAATCAACCCCTTTGCCACCACGATTCCGTAAGAAAAACCTGCACATGCCGCATAGAGATCGAGAGCGCCCGCTTTTTTGAGTTGCAAATGATGCTGAACCCGGCAGGCCATACTTGGCATAGGCTGGTCGGGACTTATAGTGGATACAAGAATCATATCCACGTCGGACAAATCCTTGCCGAATTTTTCGGACAAATCCTGCGCTGCGCGTACGCACAAATCGCTGGTAAATTCATTTTCAGAAGCGTGATACCGGGTTTTGATACCCGTTCTGGACAGAATCCACTCGTCAGAAGTTTCCAGAAAAGATTCAAACCATGAGTTTGGTACCGCTTTTTGCGGGACGGCCATTCCGATTGCAGTCAGGCGTGCGTTTGCCATTATTATTACGACTGAGGCGACTTATAGTGGTGATGCAGGCGCCCAATTAAAAGAAACTGGTAGGTAACGCAAAGTTAACACGACTGACTGAAATTTCAGATTGACAAAGAATGTTCTACCTATTTAGAACTATTCTACCAGTTTTCATTTCCAAATATGTTACTGGAAATCAATTTGTACATTTTTTGCAAATCCGGATAAGCATCAAGCAGGTGTATGTGCTTTCGCATGGTTTCCACATCGCCTCTTGCTGCGGGCCCGGTCTGCATTCGCGCGGGCGATTCCTGCAATGCCTTGGCGACAGTTTCTTCCATCAGGGGGTGAAGCATTTCGAAGGGCAGATCTTGTTCATCGAGAATTTTCTCTGCCACGGCAAAGCAGTGGTTGGCGAAGTTGTTGGCAAAAACTGCCGCTATATGCAGTCGGGCCCGCTGTTCGTCGTTGACGTGATAGACAAGATTACCAATTCTTTTGGCTGTTTTTTTCAGGAAGAGCAGGTCGTCGGGGGTACTGGCGTCTACGCAAAACGGAATTTTGGACCACACGGGGGTATGTTCGAACGAGAATGACTGAAGCGGATAAAAAACACCGGACCGGCGGAAGAACGGCGACAGGACACTGCCTGCCGTTCCTCCGGAGGTGTGGGTTACGAGAGCCTCCGGAACATAACTGCCCAGCTTTTCAGCCACCTCTGATAAGGCATCGTCTTTTACCGCCAGCAGTACCCAGTCGGGATTGGGTATAATCTCAGGCAAACTGGTGGACCAGACAGCTCCGACCGATGTGGCAAGTTCCTCGGTCCGTTCTTCAGTTCGGCTGATAACCTGTGTTACAGGGAGCCCCTTGCCTTTCAGGCGTCTGCCGAGGTGCCAGGCAACTCGGCCGGCGCCAACAATTACTATTACAGGTGATTTTTCCATCCGGAATGCAAGGTACGGCTATTTGCCGCATTCAGCTGCTCCGGAACATTACCTGCCTCTCTTTCTTTCCCGGTTTTCCTGGAGTCTTTTTACCAGCGCCTCCCGGAATTCGCGTTCCGCGACCGGAATTCTGACAATTTTACGGGCAGGGAGTACTTTTCTCAGCTTCTGGTAAAGTTCTTTTTCGAGATCGAGCTCTCTCTGTTTTTTCTCAAAATGTTTTTTGATCTGTTCCTCCACTTCCGCGTCGGTCATCTGGTCTTCCTGTTTTCCGGGGCGTGCCGACTGTTGGACTTTCTCTCTCTGATCCTGGAATTCGTTGTACACCGGCCAGAAACCCTGCGCTTCTTCGGGCGTAAGTCGAAGAACACGGGTGAAGACCTCCGCCCGGAAGGCAGCTATTTTTTCTTCCCGGTGCCCCGGATCAGGCTGGGCAAACACTGTACCCGACAAGCCGCATACGAGGGCTGTAAAAAGCAATAGTTTTTTCATGGTGATTTATTGATTACAAAGTTTGGAGATGTTCAAAACAATTCGGCCAGTTCTTCATCCGTCATTTCATCAATGATTTCCTCAACTGCCTCGACAGGGATTTCCTCTTTTTCGGGTGTCGCTTTCCCGGCTTCCGGAGCAGGCGACTGGTTGCCGGCATCGGGAGTTTCCTCCAGGACAGCCAGTTGTTCGGGCTCAAAGTCTGCCGCATTTTCTGTGATATATGCGGTTATGTCATCGGCAGACAGTTCCAAAACGGCCAATTCCGCGGGCTCATTTCCGGTATTGAAGTGCCGGACAGCTCCCAGAACCAGTGCCAGCGATGCGGCGATGACAAGCAAACCCGGCCAGATCCGTCGCTTGACCGCGACAGGTATCTGCCGGAGTGCGTGGCGCCTGACACCCCGCTCGGTCAATCGCTGTTTGAGGTTTTTGTCGAAGTCGTCAAAGTAGTCATGTGGCACTTCAAGTCCGTCGCCCTTCTCCCTCATTTGCCGAAGCAGGGGCGACAGTTCTTCCAGTTCCTGACCTGTGTTCTTGCTCATGTATTATATGGCACGGATTGATTGTTCAATTTTTTTTGCTGCATGATGAAAGGAGGCCTTCAAGGCTCCCACCGAGGTTCCGAGCAGTTCCGAAATTTCCTCGTAGGGCATTTCATCGTAGTATCTCAGATTAAACACCAGTCGCTGTTTTTCGGGCAGTCCGGCAATGGCATTCAGGAGCAGCAACTGAGTTTCGTTTCCTTCAAACCACGGATCTGCCTTCAGCAGGGCAGCCGAATTGTTCCCATCGAGCGTACCGGCAGCGTGTTTGCTTCGTTGCTGCACCAGACTGAGCGCCTCGTTGGTGGCGATCCGGTACATCCAGGTAAACAGTTTCGACTTCCCCTCGAAGTGTGCAATGCCTTTGTACACCTTGACAAACGTGTTTTGCAGTGCATCATCGGCATCTTCATGCGTGATGACAATACGGCGTATATGCCAGTACAGCCGTTGTTTATAGGCGGACACGAGGAGGGCGAATCCCTGTTCGAAGGTGAACTCGGAAGCCAGCAACTCCAGCAAGCGTTCGTCTGTAACCGTTTTTTCGGGCATTCCCTGAAATATTACGTATTATCTGACAGTGCAAATCCCCCATGGTTTAACGGGACATTGAAAATTATTCTTCCATCAGTTCAGGAGGCAGCGATTTGGTAGTTTTTGCTCCCAGATCGCGGATTTTATTCGCTTTTCCAATCAGTGTATCGCCCGGACGTGTGGCATCAGAAAGTTTGTTCATAGCTTCACCATAGGCAGTTCTGGCGCTGTCGAGCTGAGCGCCTACCCTTCTGAGGTCGTCAACAAAGGCGACAAATTTGTCGTAGAGCATGCCACTTTGCCGTGCAATTTCCTGCACAGAGCGCGTTTGCTTGTCCTGACGCCACAGGTAGGCCACCATACGCAGCGTGGCGAGGAGCGTACTGGTACTTACGAGCACAATATTGCGCTCGAGGGCTTCTGTGTACAGGCGCGGGTCAGCCTGAACGGCAGCGGTAAGCGCTCCGTCGAGGGGAATAAACAGTATCAGATAATCGGGCGAATTGACAGGCCCCAGCATCTGGTAATTGGTGGCACTCAGGTCGGAAATATGCTTTCGCAGACTTCTGATATGGTCTGCCAGGTATTTGTCGCGCGATTGAGGGTCGGTGCTGTTGAAATACTGTTCGAAGGCGCTGAGCGACACCTTTGAATCAATAATGAGGTGTTTGTTGTCGGGCAGGTGAACAACAAAATCGGGTCGTTTCATATTACCCGAGTCATCGCGCATGGATGCCTGAGTTTCGAAGTGCACACCTTTCTGGAGTCCC
>CAILQK010000176.1 GCA_903836265.1 uncultured Bacteroidota bacterium
ACACTCCCACACCCACACCCACACTCTCACACCCACACTCTCACACCCTCACTCTCACACCCTCACACCCACACTCTCACACCCTCACACCCTTCAAAAAAAAGCATGCGTACAAAAAGCACACTCCGTCAGATTACATCGCTGTTCGCACTGATACTTGTTTATTCATGCAGCCCCCGACTTCACGAGGCGGTCGTACCGACAGCCAGCGGACCCCAGATTTCGAGATCGGCGGGAGCTCCCGAGTGGGACAAACTGCTTCACCGGAACAAGGGCTGGTTTGGAGGCGACGGAATATTTGCCGTGCCGCTGAACGGCGCCGAGTACGTTCAGGCTACCGAAAAGACAAAGACACTCTTCATTTTCAGCGATTCGGTTGTAGCCGACTCGGTAGGTGAAACTATCCGCCGCAAAGATTTTACCATGGTGCACAACTGTGTGGCATACCTGGATGGCAGCGAGCCGGATCCCGCCAAGTTCAGTTTCTTCATCAACAAGGATGACAAGGGAAATCCCACATCACTGTTTGTTCCAAATACGCCTCATGCCGGCCCCAAAGATTATTACTGGATGGGCGACGGTTTCGTGAATGTGGAAATGGACAGCACGCTCTATATTTTTGCCTACCCGGTGAAAGATACCATCATCCCAGGCTCTTTTTTTGAATTTGATCAGCTGGGAGTGAATCTGATTGCCATCCCCAAAGGAAGCAAACCCCCGTTCAAAGAGCAACGACAACTGGAAACGCCCTTCTATTTTCCGCTGGAAGACTGGAAGAAGGTGACGATGGGCAGCGGTATTGTGGTCAATACCTCCTGGGCCGGTGCACCCAATCCGGACGGGTACATTTATATTCTCGGAGTAGGCGGACTTGATAACGGTCTCGTTGTGGCACGTGTGAAGCCGAAAGAGTTCGAGCAGTTCGACAAATGGCAATTTTCGTGCGGCACCGAATGGTCTGCCGATTACCGAAAGGCCCGTCCGGTTACCCGCATGATGTCAAACGAGCTGAGTATGAGCCCGATGCCCGACGGCAGATTCGTACTCGCCCACCAGGTTTCAGGCATAGAAAATGAGGTCGGGATACAGATTTCAAAACACCCTGCGGGCCCGTTCTTCCCCATGCACAAAGTCTGGACATGCCGCGAATGGGAACAGGATCTGGATTACTTCAGCTATAACGCAAAAGGGTTTCCGCACCTCTCAAAACCCGGCGAACTGCTGATTTCATATAATGTCAATTCGTTCGACTTCTGGACGGATATTCTCCGCGAACCCCGTCTTTGCAGGCCGCGGTTCTTTCGTGTGAAATTGTAGCGCGCTGTCAATAACACATCGCGTTTATGTATCGGTTCAACAGATTACCCATAATCCGGACGCGATTCATCGCGTTTATGTATCGGTTCAACAGATTACCCATAATCCGGACGCGATTCATCGCGTTTCACCACGGACCAATCAATTGATCCGGCGGTTTTTCTGTCTGTTGGATTGGTTGCCTGAATTCGTGTATCCACATTTTTCGTGTTGCGGTATCGTGCGGTCGCATGGCATGGAGCATGGAGACGCGATGAATCGCGTCTCTACGTGTATCTGTTTTTTTGAATGGTTTTTTGTTATCTTTGTGCCACAAAAACACCCCACACCCAATACCCTATCATGCAAACACTTGTTTTCGCTACCAACAACGCACATAAAGCACGGGAGATTGAACAGATCCTTGGACAGGGATATTCGGTCAAAACTCTCCGTGATATCGGGTGTGTGGAGGAGATCGAAGAAACAGAATCCACACTGGAGGGGAATGCACTCCTGAAAGCCCGGTATGTCAGGGATCACTTCGGATACGACTGCTTTTCCGAGGATACCGGACTGGAAGTGACCGCTCTTGCGGGTGACCCGGGCGTACGCACTGCGCGGTATGCAGGCGACTCGCGTGATGAAGTGGCCAATATGAATTTGCTGCTCGGCAATATGGAAGGCCAATCCGACCGGTCGGCCCGATTCCGGACGGTGATTGCACTGGTGCGCGGCAATGAAGAGGTGTTGATTGAAGGTATCTGCAATGGCAGAATAGCTGATTCACCCAATGGTAACAAGGGATTTGGATACGACCCGTTATTTATTCCCGACGGGTACGATCTGACTTTCGGCGAGCTGGGTGATGAAGTGAAAAACATTATCAGCCACCGCGCAAGGGCGACGCAGAAACTGAAAGAGCTGCTTTAACCGGCACAGGATTCAGGGTACCCGATTTACATGGATACAAGCAGGTACGTTCACTGAACTGAATTCTGTTCTGCCGGCGATGAAAAGTGCTCCCTGAAAAATTCATCGCACCAAAGACAGATATTTTTCAGCTCCGCAACCCGCTCTGTGGCATATTCCCGACTGATACCGATGCTTTCCCCCATTCCCAGCGGATCACCTTCATTGATTTTCTGAAAAACCGGCGACTTTGATACGCGGGCAAGCACATCCGCCACTTTGTCAACGCGCGCATCTCCCATAGCCTTCCAGGTACCCGGGCAACAGGGATTGATTTTCCACAACTGTATGGATATCTCCTGCGGAATACCGGGTGCTCCTGTCAGAAAACCTATTCCGCCCGACAGGATGGAACAAAAGTTGTGTTGCGGGTCCCTTTTCCATATTCCCTGCCCGAATGCCCGCCCACGGGCCCAGTTGCCACCAAGCCACATATCTTCAGTGGCTCCCCAGTAACCCCAGCTCAGTATTTTACCCTTCACCAGATAGGTGTCTTTCTCTATCAGCGGATCCCTGTCGTCGCCATTGACTCCTCTCGACTCAAACAGGGAAGCCAGATCCATCAGTCGCGCACCCGCGTGCCTGTGATAGCGGTCTATACTGGCAATATCAAACCGGGTGACACCTTTCTCAATCAGCGTATCCAGTATCTCTCCTGTGAGCAGATCGCCGTTTGTCTGCAGCATAATCTGTGCAGTACCGCCGTAGCGTACTGCAAGTGTATCCAGAATAGTATAAAGGAGATTCTTTTCTGCCAGCGGCTCTCCGCCCGACAGGATGATGCGATCAATTCTGTCCGGCAGGTTATCTATAATCTGCAGGCATTCCGCTTCGGTCATACGCTTTCCCTGCGGACCGGAATTATTGTAACAGTGTGCGCACTGATCGTTGCAAAGCTGGGTGAATACCCAGTAAAGTGACTCACAATGGTTAAAATCTTTCATTTCCTGTCGAATGATTGCCAGAATCCGATTTCCCGCTGCATCCCGGTGCGTGTATCTGCTGAAAATGACTTCAGATCATTGTACACAAGCAGCCTGCCTTCATCCATATACGACAACCGGGTTCCCATAATAACGGCTTCTTTCAGATCATGTGTCACAAAAATAGTGGTAATTTCCCGCTCGTGCGCCATTTTCCGGTAAAGTTGCTGCATCGCTGTTCGTGTCTCGCTGTCCAGATTGCTGAAGGGTTCATCGAGCAGCAACACTGCCGGACTGACAAGGAGCGCACGGCCAAATGCCACGCGTTGCCGCTGACCACCACTCAGCTGTTCACTTCTCTTGTTGGCGTGCGCGGCCAGATCGAGTTGCTCCAGCATATCAAAGGCTTTGTCTTCCGAACTTTTTTTGTTCTCTCCGCGTATTTTCAGTCCAAATGCCAGGTTTTCAAGTACATTCAAATGAGGAAACAACAGCGGCTCCTGATAGAGATAAACTGCTCCACGCTCCTGCGGCGGCACTTCGGTTACATCACGCCCCCCAATAGCTACAGTCCCGTTTTCGGTAGTAACAAGACCGGCTATTACCCGCAAAAGAGTGGTTTTTCCACAACCAGATTTTCCCATAACGGACAGAATATGGCCTTCCTGAAGCTCAAAGGACAGGCCATTCAGCACCTGCTGCCCCGAACGACTCACCGAAATATTGTCCACTTTGATTTTCACGGTCTGAAACGGATATTTTTTTCATTCATCAGCATAAGTATGGCGGGCGGAAGCAACAACAAACAACTGCCTGCCGCTGCAATGTACGGGTCACCCTCGGCCATGTATTGCCATACGGTCAGTGACAGGGTGCTCACTCTGCCCTGGCCGATTACCTGCGTGAGCCCGAAATCAAACCACGAAAATACAAATATCTGGAAAAATGCGGTGCGGAGTGCTGGCGCAGATACTGGAAGAAGGGCCTGCATCCATGCTGCCCGGCGAGAGGCGCCAAGTGTGAAACACAACTCTTCCAGCGCCATCATATTGCGGCCCCAGTAACTGATAAAGTATATCACACTGAACGGGAAAAACAGCAGAAACTGTACAATCAAAACACCGGGAAAGGTCCCGCCTATTCCTGCTTTCAGAAAAAAGAACTGAAGACAATATGCGTATATGACCGGCGAGAAGGCGTAGGCAAGATAGCCCACCGCCTGAATCTGCCGCCGCCCGGGATCACCGGCCAGAAGCCTCCCAAGCAGGAAACCTGCTGCTGTGGTGAGCAGTGCCACTATTCCCGAAAGCAAAAATGAAACGGTAACAACAGGCATAATTCCCCCATGTGCAGCAAAAAGTCGCTTCCAGTGCCCGGATGTCCAGGATACAGGCAGGAGCGACGGATGCTTCCACTCGCCGGCTGCCGACAGTGCCGGAAGATATAAAAAGGGCAGTATCAAAACGGCCACAATGAATATCGGGACTGCGTATTTTCTCATGCTGCCCCCCGATTTGTACGGCTGACCAGCCAGGCAATAATGCCCACCACAAATGCATAGATCACAGTCAGAACGTAGGCATGCGGTATGTCTGCCAGGTCAAACTTTCTGAACTTTTGAGCAATGAGCACGGATATCATTCTCGGTGACTGCATCCCGAGCAGCAGCGGCACCTCGTATGACCCGAAAAGGAATACGAACATCAGCCCGATCTGCGGCAGCGCCCGGTTCAGCAATACCGGAACAGCCACACAGAACAGTACCTGTATTCTGTTCGCTCCCAGTGACCTGGCAAGTTCAACCAGCCCGGACAGTTTTTCCGCCCTGCTGTGTTGCCAAAACAGGATAATCAGGAACGGGATACTCATCAGAGTCAGCGAAATAATGATTCCCGTGTGCCAGTAATGATTGATCAGCGATGGCATGCCCACCCCTGCAGCGCCAGGCAAAAAACGCGCAGCCATACCGCCGGTACCCAGCCACTCCACACCCATAAAGGCTGCTGTCAGCGGCGGCACGGACACCGGGAGGAACAGGAGGTAGCGTATGACAGGATTTTCAAGTAATTCCGAATAAAAGAGTACGGGAAGCAATGCTGCCGGTACGGCCAAAAGCACTGCTGCAAACGCCACAGCCAGACTGAGAAACAGGGAACTCCAGGTCTCCGGCGACTGAAGTACCAGCGCCCAGTAGCCGGCAGTAAACCCCGGAGCACCGATACCAGCCAGACCGAGGCTGTAAGCAAGCGCATAGGCTGTGCCCGCCAGCAAGGGTAGCAATGAAATACCGTAAAACAAGCTGCGATAACCTCCCGACATCTATTTTTCTATGATAAATGTTCTGAAATCCCTGTACAGGCGAATCATGTATTCCGGTGCAGGTTCTTTAAGTGCACGCTTCACAAGGGTATCGGGGTCGGGCGCATGCGAACCCGCGCGCGACCGCGCAAATTGCCCCGCCCACCCGGCCGGCAGACGGTTAACCGACAGGACAGTACCATCGCCCCACACACCGGGATCCTGTTTTTTCAGTTGTGCCTCCGGTGAAATCAGGAAATCGGCAACAACCATGGCACCTGCCTTGTTGGCCGATCTGGCCGGAATACCGAGGTAATGTGAATTGCGGATGGTACCGGCATCGAACACATACGACCGTGCACTCCCGGGAAATACACCCTGAAGTATCTTGTTGTCCACCTCGTTGTGGTTGTTGGAAAAAGTGAAATCCAGCTCTCCGTTGACAAACATCCGGTGCATGGCCGAGAGGCTCTCCGGGAAAGTTGCTCCTTTTTGCCAGAACAGCGCTTTGTTTCGGTTGATATAGCCCCAGAGTTCTCCACTCAGCTTCCGGTATAAATCTTCGCTAAACGGTCCGTCAAGCACATCGCTGCTCCCTCCGAGGGCTGTCATCCATGATTTCAGCAGGGTCATACCCGTAAAATCGTAAGGGATGGTGAATTTTCCGGGGTGTTCCCGCATCCACTGTTCCAGCATTGCCAGGTCGCGCGGGGGCGCAGGCGTGCGAAGGGAATCGTAAATGACCGCAAGCTGCACGTTGCCCCACGGACATTCATAACCGTCTGTTTTCTGCTGAAAATCGGTACCAATGAAAGGATTTTCCAGGTCAACATACCTGATACCCGGCAATTTATCGGTAAACGGCCCATACAGTCCGGCAATTTGTCTGAGCTGAAAAAAGGTTTCGCCATTGATCCAGCACAAATCCACCGCACTCTGCTCCACTCCCGCTTCCTGCTCGGCCATGAGCAGTTTAACCACCTCGTTACCCTGTCCGGACACAGTCTTCAGGTTGATATCAAAGCGTTTTTTCACCTCGGGCATCACATATTCCTGTACATACCGGTTGATCATCGGATCACCCTGCCACATCATCCAGTACACGGTGGTGCCGCGCGATTGCTTCAGGATGTTTTCCCACGAGCCAGCCGGCTCGACTGATACCGGCCGATGATCTGATGTACAGGCTGCCAGCATCATGACTGTTATTATCAGGAACACTATGCGCATTTTCAAAAGGTGAGTTGTAGTGAAAACTGGAATTGACGCGGGGCTCCGGCATTTCGGCGTACCAGCACGCCGGATGCTGACGGCCCCGACTGTATCTGGTTGCTCTGCGTGGCGTTATTGGAGTACCCGCTCAGGTTGACAGCATTGAACAGATTGAATACATCTGTACGCAGCAACAGCACATTATTTTTCCTTTTTAACAGGGTATATGTGCCTGAAAAATCAAAGACATTGGACCATGGAAGCCGGTCGTTGTTGCGCGTTTCTCCGGGCTGCCGGTCGCTGTTGCCCAGATAGGCGTCGCCGAAAGAGCGCCCATCGCCGTTGAGATCGGCTGTTCCGTAAACTGCAGCATCCGGAATTCGGTTGACGGGCTGTCCGCTCTGCAGCAGGGTTGCCAGCGCAAGCATCCATCTTTTGGCCGGGAAATACGTGAAACAGCCATTGATCACATGGGTTCTGTCGTTGATGCCGGGTGCCCACTCACTGTCAAAATCATTGGCATCCATAGCCCGGAAATTGATGTCTTCAGTATTGTTCACGAGCCGCGACAGGGTGTAGGTTAACCGGCAGGCATAGTTGCTCTCACCCCTGTTTTTTTCAAAATTGACACTCAGGGCAGAGTATCTCGAGCGACCGGCTGTTTCGGTCATTACTACGTTGCGGGCCACTCCGCGTACAGTATCTCCACCGAGAAGGGTGAATCCTCCGGGATAGACAGGTACCGGACGGGTAAGGTCTGCCGCTGCCTGTGTGCGGATTTTTACGTTTTGCGGATCATCATTTGGCCACGGAGCAGGTGCATTCAGATCACGCAGGCGATACTGAAAGCGCGATTCATTGTGTACCAGATCCACATAGAAAAGTTTGTCGTTGTCGGGCTGAAACTGATAACCCAGCGCTATCTGTTGCGTCAGCGGGTTCTGATAGCCCGACGGATTGAGTATGCGACGTTCTCCGCTGAAAACACCCGCCCTGCTGCCCTGCAGTTCGGAATAGGACGGCCCCTGAAGATATGCAAAATGTCAT
>CAILQK010000177.1 GCA_903836265.1 uncultured Bacteroidota bacterium
ATGTGATGTTTGTCAGCATGAAAGATGTGACTGGTGGTTGGCTCCGGCCCCCTGATGAATCAGGGGGTTACAGGATGCAGGATGGTATCGTGTGTTTCTCGACATACCCGATACCCAACACCCAATACCCACTCTCACACCCGGGCGAGGAGTAACTTCGCAGCTTTTACAGTCTTTCTCCGAACCTTTCCTTCATGAGCTTGCTGAAATAGTGAGGCGTTTTGAACCCGACGGCGTAGCAGACTTCCGACATGGTCTGGTAAGTACCGGTTTCGATCAGATACCGGGCCCGGTTCAGGCGAACCTCGGTAATGTACTGGTTGGGCGTCATACCTGTACAACTTCTCAGTTTGTAAAACAGACTTCGCCTCGAGATATGCAGCAGATCGGCCATCATTTCAACGGAAAAATCGGCATTATGAATATGTTCCACAACAATCTGTTCGATTTGGGCGAGCCACTTTTGATCGTAGCCGGTTTCATTTTCGGGAATATCCGGGCCGATACGGGCATTCTTTCTTGTTCTGTGATATTTCAGCAGGTTTGCGATGCGCGTGGAAAGTTCTTCCAGCAAAAAGGGTTTGGTGAGATAATCATCCACGCCCATTCGCAAGGCCTGAAGCCTGTCGGGTGGCTCGGAGCGGGCAGTCAGCATGATAAAGGGCAGGTCACCGAAACGTTCCCTGACGGTTTCCAGCAGCTGGAAGCCGTCCATTTGTGGCATCATCACATCTGAAAGAACGAGATCCACCTGATTGTTTTCGAGGATTTCCAGGGCACTTTTGCCATTGTCGGCAGCAAGCACGTTGTATTCCGCCTCAATAATATGCTGAATATATTCCGACATATCCCTGTCGTCTTCCACCAGCAGAAGTGTGTATTTTCCTGGCTGATGACCTGACCGGGTTGCAGAGGGGATACTGGTGATTTCGTCGGGAAGATCCGCAAATTCAACTGTTTCAATGGCTGAAGTAAAATCCAGCGGCCTGCTCAGCGTAAACTTGCTTCCTTTTCCCGGTTCGCTTTGAACCGTTATCTCGCCGCCGAACAGTTTCATATACTCGTGGCACAGGGAAAGTCCGATACCTGCGCCTCCCTGCAGGGAAGTATTTCCCGTACGCGACTGGTAGTAACGATCGAAAATGAAGGGTATATCTTCGGGATGAATACCGAAACCGGTATCTTCTACCGATATAATCATTTTTTCATCCTTTATTTCGGCAGTAATAATTATGGTTCCGCCGCCGGGTGTGAATTTGATGGCGTTGTTCAGCAAGTTGTTGATGATTTTCTCCCATTTGGGTACATCCATCATCAGGGTTGTGTTAACCGGGCATTTGAATTGCAGGTTCAGCCCGATTCCGCGATGTTCGGCATAGGGAGCAAAAGCAGCTGTGAGACGGGCCAGAAACTGATACAGTCGGGTGGGTTTTTCCACTACACTGATTGAGTTGGCCTCCATTCTGGACAGATCGAGCAGTTCTTCTACCAGGTTGAGCAATTTGTTGGCATTTCGCCTGATTGTCTCGATGTATTCCATCTTTTTTTCAGGCGTAATATTGGACCGGAGTATGCTGTCGGCGGGTCCGATGATGAGCGTGAGTGGTGTCCGCAGCTCATGGGTAATATTGGCGAAGAACCTTGATTTGACCTCGTCGAGTGATCGAAGTTCCCGGGCCTGCTGTTCGATCACCTGCTTGTCTGCCTGAATTTGCCGGGTTCTGGTTTTTACTTCCTGTTCGAGTTGCAGGTTGGCTTTGCGCAGCTGTGCTGCCCGCCAGTTTCCGGCTCCCCAGGCGATACCCAGTATGCACAGGGTCATCGTGGTCAGGAACGGCCAGTTCATATAGAATGGTCTTTCAACAACAACAGGAATAATCAGTTCGTTTTCCGACCAGATATTGCCCTGCAATGAGTATCGTATGTGCAACTGATGTTTGCCGTACGGCAGATTGTGAAGCCGGATGAGCGGCTCCTGCTGCTGTACCCACTGATCGCTGTAGCCATCCAGTTTCCAGGAATATTTGATGCGGTTGACATCCTCGTACACAAGTGGAGAGACCCTGATGTCGAGGTAGTCATCCCGGGGTGTTACTACGACAGGTTTCCCTTCGCTGGCCTGCATCAGGTGATTGACAAATTCACCGCTTTTGATCTGGAAGGTGCGGGCCTCGATTAATCGCAGTTGGGGTGTCCGGGTTTCCTGTATCGGGATATCATCCGGATAGAAAGCGGTGATACCGTTCACGCCACCGAAGTAAAGTCGTCCGTCAGGAGCCTGATAATGCGACAGTGCGTTAAATTCGTTGTCGGCTATGCCATCACGTTTGAAAAAGACCTGAATGCTGCCCGATTCTCTGTGCAGACGCATCAGTCCGTAGTTTCCGGGTAACCACAGAAAGCCCCTGGTGTCGGCGTAAACGGCGTGTATGTCGTTGCTCGACAATCCGTCGGATTCTGTGAACTGGCGTATAATTCCCCGGTCGGCCGACCAGTGAATGAGACCGCCGCCCCGGGTGGAGATCCAGAAATCGCCATTTTCATCTTCGTGCAGAGAGGTCAGCCGGTTGTAGTTGAGATCGCCTGTTCGGGTCAGATAATGCGCCAGCGGATACCCCTGTTCGTTGATCAGGTACAGTCCGTTGGCCGTACAGGCCCAGATACCCCTGTGGTTGCGGTGCAGGTAATCAATGCTGATATTCTGAAATGACAGCGGGGTTACTGTGTGCTGTTGCCGGTTGATCCGGAAAAGGCCGTTGCTGCTGCCAATCAATATACCGTCATCCGATTGCAGAAAAGTGTATATGTCCGCGCGTCTTTCGAAGGTGTAATGGGTATTGGGTCTGCCCGGTTCAAGGTAAATCAGCTTGCCGCCGTGTCCGCCCGCCCAGCAACCCTTTCCTTCGGCCAGAAAACAAAGTCCCTGCCCGTCGAGGATATTGAACGCCGAGACACCTCCATTTTCTGTGCTGATCCGGCAGTCGCCCTTGTAGCTGTTGACATAGAGCTGATTTCCGATCTGAATCATCCCGCGAATACTGCGGTCCATATTTTCATCTTTCAGGTATGTCTGGAATCCGGCAGGGTGTTTCTCTGTCAGACGGATGATACTGCTTCTGGTGGATGTCCAGATACCGCCCTGACGGTCAATGTAAAACATGGAATTGGGGCTTGTATTTACGGACTTGTATCCGGTATCAGTGGCGCCACTTTCGCTGACCTTGCGAAGGTACAGATCAGA
>CAILQK010000178.1 GCA_903836265.1 uncultured Bacteroidota bacterium
CGGGCTGTACGGGGTTGAAGGAATGACTCACTTTTCAACAAAAAAGAACCTTCCTCAATCCTGTAATCCGCTGCAACAGCACCATTTGAGCCGGTGAGGCGGTGAAAGCCGTCCTCAATATCCGACTGCACCTCCATTCCCTTGTCCATCCATGCTCTTCCCAGCAGAAAATCCTGCAGCAGGTCGAAGCCACCGGGGAGCTGATATTCGGCCTGGAGCGATTCGATACTGCGGCCATACCATGTTTTCCGGAGTCTGTTGATCACAAAAACAGAATCGGGTGTAACAAGAACCCTTGCAGCCTCCAGTCCGAACTTTTTCACATTCAGCCAGATGGCACTGTCGCGTACCCACACTATGTTGCCGTTTGCCGACATACTCTGACCGTCGCCCTCCACATAAATACGCGTCTGTGCGCTCATTCGGCGGACGGTTTCCATATTGCGGGCCTGCAGTTTTTTAATCAAAAACTGTGCCGTTCGCGGTTCCGTGGCCACTCTGCCCGGCGAGTCACCGGGGCGGCCGGCGCCGCAGGCCGATAAAAAGAAGGCGAGTGAAACAAAAAGAAATTTAATCATCAGAGTTTTCAGATTCCGATATTGGCAAGCGCACCCATCAATTCACTGGTGGCGTGCCGGTCACCGGTATTTTTACCCAGTTCAATACCTGCCCGATAAACTTCGGCAGCCTGATTTTCGTCATCGAGCAGCTCATACAACTTTCCCAGATGGTAGTACAAACCAATATAGCCGGGGTGCAGATTCCGGAGACGCAGATAGTGTGCGAGCGCAGAAGCGGAGTCGCCGGCACTTTCAAATTCCTTGGCCAGCGCAAAAAGAATAAAGGCGTCTTCGGGAGATGCAGCGTGCAGTTCGAGCAATTGCTGATGTCGGGGTGTCATGAACGATAATGAATGATATGATATTGAACGAAAATAACCGCAGTTTGTTTTTAAGGGAAACTTTTCAGGAAGTTTTTAACAGCGGGTCAAAAAGACTACCTTTGCGGGCCGCAAAAATAAACATTAACACTAACATTTGCAGCTAACCAATTCAAAATGAAGTTTTTAGTCTGTATCAGCCAAACGCCTGACACCACCGCAAAGATTTCCTTCAATGCAGAGGGTTCGGAATTCAATGCTGCGGGCGTGCAGTTTATCATGAACCCCTACGACGAGTGGTACGCACTGGTGCGCGCATGCGAGATCAGGGAGGCCCTCGGCGGCACTGTAGTTGCCCTGAATGTGGGTCCTGCATCGAATGAAACCACTATCAGGAAAGCGCTGGCTATAGGTGCCGACGAGGCGGTCCGGATCAATGCAGACCCGAAAAGCGCGGCATACACTGCCAGACAGATAGCCGAATACGCCGCAACCGGCAATTTCGATATCATTTTCCTTGGCAAGGAAACCATTGACTACAATGGCGCCGAAACGGGCGCGATGGTGGCAGAACATCTGGGTCTTCCCTATATTTCCAATGCCTCCAGACTCGATCTGAACGGCACTGTTGCTTCGCTTGAGCGCGAAATAGAGGGTGGGGTAGAGGAGCTTGAGGTAGATCTCCCTTTTGTCCTCAGCGCTGCCAAGGGTATGGCCGAACAGCGTATTCCCAATATGCGTGGCATTATGACAGCCCGCACCAAGCCGCTTGTTGAAATACAGCCCTGTGCTTTTGACGACAAAACAAGAGCAACAAAATTCACACTTCCTCCGGCCAAGGCAGGCGTCAAACTGATTGACCCGGCCGATATGGACGAGCTGGTGCGCCTGCTGCACGAAGAAGCAAAAGTTCTCTCCTGAACCAAAACAACCTGACAATATGGTACTCGTATTTGCAGAATCCCATCGCGGACAATTCAAAAAAGCGTCACTCGAGGCCGTCACCTACGGCCGCAAATCGGCCGATATCATGGGTAGCGAGTGTATCGCCCTCACCCTCGGACCAGTCAATGACGCCGGTACACTCGGCACTTTTGGCGCACACAAGGTAATCAACATTGCCGATGCTTCACTCGGCCAGCTCGACGGACAGGTTTATGCGTCGGTTATTGCTGATGTTGCACGACAGCATGGGGCAAAACTGATTGTACTCAGTCATACATCTGCCGGCAAATCAGTAGCAGGTCGTCTGGCTGTAAAACTTGATGCTGGCATTGCCTCCGGCATCAACAGTCTCCCCGCTGTAAACGGCGGAGCGGTCAGTGTGAGCAAGTCGGTTTTCTCGGGCAAGGCCATTGCATCGTACGAACTGAGCGGTACAGTCAATGTAGTCACCCTTATGGGCAACGCAGTGAAGCCGGAAACAATGGGCAGTCCTGTTTCTGTTGATAATCAATCTGTTACGGTTCCTGCCAGTCGCATACGCGTGAAGTCCGCGCGCACGCAGGAAGGAATCGTGCCACTGCCCGAGGCCGAAATTGTTGTTTCTGCCGGTCGCGGCATGAAAGACCCGTCCAACTGGGGTATCGTTGAGGAGCTTGCCGGAGAACTCGGGGCCACCACTGCCTGTTCAAGACCGGTTGCCGACAGCCACTGGCGCCCGCACCACGAGCACGTTGGACAAACAGGCATTGCCATACGTCCGAATCTGTATATTGCAATTGGAATCAGCGGTGCCATACAGCACCTGGCCGGAGTAAACAACTCAAAAACAATTGTGGTAATCAACAAAGACCCTGAAGCGCCCTTTTTCAAGGCGGCTGATTACGGAGTGGTAGGCGATCTGTTCGAGGTGGTTCCGCGCCTCACAGAGGCCATCCGAAAATTCAAATCCTGAGTACAATATCCCGAAAACCGGTTAAACAGAAACTTGACATATCGAATGAGACGAATTGAACTGGAAATTGTCGCCCTTTCCCACAGCATGACACAATCGCATAACTATGCAGTTGTTTTGGGAGAAAAGCGTGGCAAACGGCGCTTGCCCATTGTTATCGGCAGCTTTGAGGCACAGGCGATTGCTGTTGCCCTGGAGCAGATGACGCCCAACAGGCCCCTCACGCACGATCTTTTCAAAAACGCACTCGATACGTTTCAGGTCAAGTTGAAGGAGGTCATTATCAATAACCTGCTGGACGGTATTTTTTATGCCAGGCTGGTTTGTCTGAAAGACGGAGAGCTGTTTGAAATAGACTCACGCACTTCTGATGCCATTGCGATGGCTGTAAGATACGACTGCCCGATTTTCACGTACGATTTCATCCTTGAGGCTGCTGGTGTGGTACTCGACGAGCAGGACGGAGGTTACGCTTCTGTATCGGTCACCACACCCGCGCTGGATGAAAGTTCATTCGAGAACTGGCCAGCCGACTCGCTCAAAAGCAAGCTCCAGGAGTCGCTGGATTCAGAAGACTACGAGACAGCTGCCAGAGTTCGCGATGAACTGAAACGCAGGGAAGCAAAAGGGTAGGGCAGTTTTCATTGACCCAGCGCCTCTCTCATTTTACTGTAAATGGATGTATTGTCGTAAACGCCGGCAAACAATCCGGAAGATGGGCCATAAGCAAACACTGGAACCCATGCTGCTGTATGGAGTCTGGTTGAGAACTCCGCCCTGAAGTCGGCTTTCCCTGTACCTTTTGTCAGTGCCAGTCCGCCACATTCGTGATCGCCGGTCACAATCACCAGTGTTTCGCCGTCAGCGGCGGCGAATTCCAGTACAGCCCGCACAGTGCGATCAAAGTCGTGCATTTCTGCGCGAAGCCAGTTTCTGTCGTTGGCATGACCAGCCCAGTCAATCTGACTGCCCTCCACCATAAGAAAAAAACCCTTTCCAGAGCGTTTTTTCAGAAATCCGCAGGCCATACGGGCTGCGGCAGGCAGGTACGTTCTCCCACCGGATGCAGTTGGAGGTTCCTGTTTGTCGGTAAAAATGACGAAAGGTTTTTCACCTTTTCCCGGAATATCTTTCATCCCGGATCCACTTTTAACAGCATACCCCCTTGCAATCAGTGAGTCAACCAGGTTTTTTTTATCCAGTCGCCCCCTGAAATTATTTTCGCCACCAGCAATCAGGCAGTCGAACGGAGTTTGCAGATAATCCAGTGCGATTTCGTCGGTAAATGCCCTGAGTTCGCGGTGGGCGATGAAAGAAGCCGGAGTAGCATGGGTAGCAGTACAGGTAACCACCATGCCGGTGGCATATCCTGCATGCTCCAGATCTTCCAGGATACCACCGCAGGCTGCCTCGTCGGGGTGAATACCGATGGCTCCGTTGGTTGTTTTATGCCCGCAGGAAAAAGCTGTTGCGCCGGCGGCGCTGTCGGTCACGAGATTGTCGGATGAATGGCTCGTGTGGAATCCGACTGTACTGAATTGCCTGAAAATATTGTCGGGCCCTTCCCAGTACCAGTGGGCCGATATCTGTGACAGGGCCATACCATCGCCAATCATCAGGATAATATTTCTGGGTTTTCCTGTAAAAACGACAGATTTGAGACTGGAGCCCCCTTTCTGGGCATGCAGATTTGTACAACAAACAATCAGGAGCAGAAAAATAAAACGGCGCATATCGGGCAGCTATACAAGCAGGCCGTCTTTCATCTCGAGGCAACGGTCAGAAAGTTCGGCAAGTTCTTTATTATGGGTAACTATGACAAATGTCTGATTGTATTCCTGTCTGAGTTGTCTGAGCAGGTTGTGCAGATCGCCGGACGACTGCGAGTCCAGGTTTCCTGTGGGTTCGTCGGCAAAAATGACAGCAGGGTTATTGATGAGGGCACGGGCCACAGCCACCCTTTGTTGCTCGCCTCCGCTCAGCTCGGCAGGTTTGTGCGACAGGCGATCGCGCAGACCGAGGTTATCCAGTAATTCGGCAGCCTTTTTCTTTACATCGGCCTCATTTCTTTTCCCGATAAATCCGGGGATACACACGTTTTCGAGCGCAGTAAATTCGGGGAGCAGATGATGAAACTGAAATACAAAACCGATATGAAGGTTTCTGAAGGCGGCCAGTTGTCGTGCCGACATCCTGTTTGTTTCAACTCCCGAGATGGAGATATTTCCTCCGTCGGGAGAATCGAGTGTGCCGAGAATATGAAGAAGCGTACTTTTGCCAGCGCCTGATTTGCCGACAATACTGACAATCTCGCCTTTTTCCACCTCGAGCTTGACGCCTTTGAGTATCTCAAGCGATCCGTAAGACTTGTGTATATTTGATGCCGTTAGTACCATGCCTGCAAAGGTCATAAAATTTGGCGTAATGTTTGGCGCGCAAACGATACAACATGAAGATTCTGCAACTTTGTAATAAATTCCCGTATCCGCTGAAGGACGGTGCGGCTGTTGCCAGCACCTTTCTGGCTCGTGCCCTCGCATCGCTCGGGCACGAGGTGTCACTGCTGTCAATGAATACCAGCAAACACTGGTTTGATCTGGAAGAACTGCCATCCACCTTCAATCATTACCGGAATATCTACACCGTTTATATTGATAACCGTTTAAAACCGGCTGATGCCCTGCTGAATCTGATCAGCGGTGAATCCTATCATGTCAGTCGTTTCATAAACAAACGGTTCAGTTCGGAACTGGAAAAAGTGCTGCAGTGCACAAACTATGATGCAGTCATACTCGAAACCGTATTTATAGCTTCCTACATCGAAACCATCAGGAAAGTATCACCACGCACGCTTGTTATCCTGCGCGCGCACAATGTCGAGCACGAGATATGGGAACGTGTGGCAAAAAATTCGGGAGCATTAAAAAAATGGTATCTGAATCTGCAGGCAGACCGGCTGAAAAAATTTGAAATCGGCGCGGGGAAGGCCTGCGACATACTGGGTACCGTAACAAGTCGCGATGCCGATACCTTCAGGTCACTCGGTATCGGCAGCTATATCATCAGCATTCCTATTGGTATAGACATCAGAGACTATCCGGAGAACATGGAAAGTTTCAGGAAGCCGGTCAGTATGGCATTCATCGGCTCGCTGGACTGGATGCCCAACGAAGAGGGGCTTCGCTGGTTTCTCGAGAATATCTGGAAAAAGAGGCTATATGTTTCATTTCCCGAACTCACCTTTCACATCGCCGGCAGAAATGCACCTGTATGGATAAGAAACCTGGATATGGATGGCGTTGTATTCCACGGTGAAGTTCAGGATGCATCAGCATTTGTGCTTCAACATTCCATATCGGTGGTTCCTTTGCTTTCGGGCGGAGGTATGCGGGTGAAAATACTGGAGGCCATGGCGCTGGGGAGAATGGTTATCTCAACTGCGACAGGCATAGAAGGTATCCATGCTGAACATGGCAAACATTGTCTGATTGCCAGCGAGCCGGGGGAGTGGGAGCAGACTGTAAAAGATTGTATGAACGGGAAATACAATCCGGAGGCTGTCGGGAGAGCGGCGCGTGAATTTTGTGCCGTTCAGTTTGACAACCTCCGGATTGCGGAGGAACTTGTTGAGCGTATCGGGAAATATTCCTAACGGCCCCTGAATTCAGTTTTACGCTTTTCTACAAAGGCAGAAGCCCCCTCTTTGAAGTCTTCCGTAGCGCAACAGTTGCCAAATTCATTGATCTCGACATCGAATCCGTTCACACCATCCGTGTAAAAGGCATTGACGGAAGCGATAATTCTGGAGATAGCGACGGGAGCTTTTGACGCAATTTTTTCGATCAGTCCGGCAGCTTTGGCCACTTCTTCTCCGGGGGTTACCACATAATTCACGAGGCCGAGACGGAGTGCTTCTTCTGCTCCGATCATATCTGCAGTCATGAGCAGCTCCATGGCCTTTGTTTTACCGATATACTGTACCAGACGCTGCGTTCCGCCGTAGCCGGGAATCAGTCCGAGATTCACCTCGGGCTGTCCGAACCGGGCTTTTTCACCGGCAACACGCAGGTGACAGGCCATGGCGAGTTCACAGCCGCCACCGAGGGCGAAGCCGTTTACGGCAGCCACAACCGGTTTTTCAAAGCGTTCGATCAGGAAGAAAACATCCTGACCGCGCCGGGCCAGTTCTTTGCCCTGCGCGGGAGAGAGGCCGAGAAATTCGGTGATATCGGCGCCGGCCACGAATGATTTTTCGCCAGCGCCGGTAATAACAACACCCTTCAGTCCGGTCACAGCCGGGGCTGTGACTGAGAAAAACTCGTGGAGTTCGTCCATTGTCTGCCGGTTGAGCGCATTGAGTGCCTTTTCGCGACTGATTGTGACTATTGCGATGTTGTCAGTGTACGTTATTTGCAAATTTGGCATAACTGGTTGTGTTTATTGCTGAATCAGAATCCCTCCATTCCCTCACCTTCCATTCGGGTATTCTTCCTTTTGAACAGAGAAACGTCGAATTTTCCGAAACGGTACGACAAATTCATACGTACGAGCTGTGCGTCGCGGCGGCGCCACGAATCCTGGACAAACAGAACAGATTCGGTGTGAGAACCGTTTCTCCTGGATCTGAAAATATCCTGGATACTGATAGTGATGCTTCCTTTTCTGTTCCAGAGATCCTTGCGCAGTGAGGCATCAACATACCAGACAGGGATAGAGTAGCCCTGGGCGGTGCTGGATGCTCCGCCCCCCCATCCGCCGCCACCCATACCGCCGCCGCCGCCCATACCGCCGCCCCAACGGCCACCGCCACCGCCGCCGCCCGTGTCGAAGGCGGTGCGGCTCTGGTAGGAACCATTGAGCTGTATCGTGAAACTTTTGGGAAGACGGATATTGATATTCTCCTTGATGAGCCAGGTAAACTGCTCGGCATTGAGTGTTTGTTCGGTACTGCTCAGATTCAGCACCGAGTTGTACATATTGATGTTGGTGGTCAGTTCCAGTATTTTCCAGAAGTTGTTCTTCAGCGTGAACTCCAGACCTGTAGCAGTACTTGAGTTGGCATTTTCAAAAGTGGAGATACCGATAGTACGGAGCGTGACCGGATCCACCTGAGAATAGAAATAACGGGTGATCAGGTTGTCCGAGCGTTTGTAGTAAACAGACAACAGAAAATTGTGCTGCTTGTTGATAATATTCTGATAGGAAAACTCGAGCGAATGGGCGAATTCGGGAATAAGATCCGGGTTGCCGCGGGAAAGATTCAGCGAGTCGGAGAAATCGGTAAACGGAATGAGCTGAAAAAAGTTCGGGCGGTTGATCCGGCGGGTGAAATTTAACTGGAGATTGTCCTCTTCATTCAGCTTGTAAGTGGTAAACAGACTCGGGAAAAGACTGAGCGGAAAGTTGTTGGTAAAGGCAGTATCCCTGTCAATCAATGTACCGGTATATGTTGAACTTTCGGCGCGGAGACCGATCTGATAGCCCCATTTCTGGAATGACTGACTGTAGGTGGAGTACGCTGCGAACACCTGATCCCTGAACTCATACTTGTCGGAAAAACCCGGTACATACACGTAATTACCGGTGAGCCTGTCGAAGAAGTAATTACCGTTATTACTGTTGAAATTTCTGATGGCGGCCCGGGCACCAAGCTCAATTTTTTGAGTTTTGGTAATCGGATTCACAAAATCAGTCTGGAAAGTCAGGAACTGATTGCCGCCGCTGCCTGTTTGCCGCTCCAGGTTAGGGGTGGGGGAGTTGAGATATTCGGTGCGGAAGTTGCCGGTATTGTCGGAGGCAGAGCTGTTATAGTTGATGTCAGCTGTCAACTCTTTGCCATCTTTCGGGAAAAGATGCTTGAAGAGAAGCTGGGAGCCCAGGTTGGCATAGCTGCGTTCGGAGTCGGAATACCTGAGCGACTGTACTGAATAATCGGGCAAAGTATCGAAATAGAAGTTTTCCAGCCGGTCTAGCAAATCTGAACTGCTGTGGGAACCCCTGTTGTAATTGGCGCTTAGCGTGAGTGTATTCCGGTTGCTGACAAACCAGTCAACACCACCACGCACCATACCAAAAAAGCCGTCGCTGACAGGCCGGTTCGACTGGCTTACATCAGAGGTAGGAATTTTGGCGAAGTTGAAATTCTGACGTTCGGTACTGGAAACAGTAATATTTCTGCGCTGATTGAGGTTAAGCCCCACGAAAGCGTTGAACTTGTTTTGACGGGCGTTGATATCTCCCCCAAGATTGCCGCGTCCGCGCATGTCAATACCCGTCCTGACGGAGCCGTTGTAACCTACACGGCGATCCTTTTTCAGAACGATATTGACTATGCCGGCACCGCCGCCCGAGGCATCATATTTTGCAGAAGGGTTACTTATAACCTCCACATTATCAATAGCATCTGCGGGAATCTGATCCAGTGTCATGTTAGTCGGGCGGCCGTCAACGAACAGTTGCGGAGCCGAGTTGCGCATGGTGAGGTTGCCATCAATATCCACGTTCAGGGTTGGGACGTTTTTAAGAGCATCTTCGGCAGTGCCACCAGCGGCCACATTATCCTTGTCCACCTTGTATATCTTTTTGTCGAGCGCGAGAGATACCTGCCCCCCCTGCGCTTCAATTGTCACCTCTTTCAGCATGTTGGAGGAAGCTGACAGCTTTATATTGCCGAGGTCTTTGTCAACGGCACCGGCCTGAGGCATGCCGCCGCCACCCGGGCGACCGCCGCCGCCACCGTTATTTCTGCCACCACCCTGGAGGCCGAAAGACACCTTTGTTTCAGATACTGCATAACCGAGAAAATTGATTTTCAGGGTGAATTCGCCCATTACAGGCAGGTTTTCGAGACTGAAATCGCCATTTTCGAGCGTAAGCTGACCAGCCAGGAGCGAATTTTCCATCTTACGGCTGATACTGTCCCATTTTGGGCCGTAGAGTTGGACAGAGGCATATCCGATTCCCTTTCCAGTGGCATCATCCACGACCTTGCCGTAAAACCGGCCGATATTCATTTGCTGAAAATTGCCCATACCACCCGGGCGACCCTGCGGGTTCTGAGCCATAGAAATGCCAGTGATGAAAAACAGAATCAGGGCCGGGGTGAGGAAGCGCATCACTGCGCGAAGATTTGAATACATAAACTCGTTGTGTACAAAAAAAGGAAGTGATGATCAGGAATGGATACAAAGAACCGCAGCCGGAAGCAATAAAACTGCAAAATTCGACTTTTAAACAATATTTGTACTGAAACGGCAACCGGCAACCCGCTATTCACAAATCATTAGGAAACATGCATCCATTCATCAAAATTACTGCGCAAGGTTCACGGTCATAATTCATGGAAAAATTCATATCTTTGCCTGACAACTTGTGTCTATCATCTAAACAGCAATTCAAATGGATAATCTGACAAACGAAAATCAGAACAACACGAATATTTACACAATTGTAATCGCTGTTCTGCTTCTTCTGGCTGCAAGCATCGGCTTTTTCTTCTGGCAAAAATCCAAAAAATATCTGGACGAGAACGAGCGGATCAAAATGGAGATGTCGGTACTGGAGAGCGAGAAAGATGCTGTACAGGCCTCTCTCGACAGTTTGACAAGGGCATACAGCGAGCTCCGGACAGAAAACGAAAGTCTGCAGGGCAGGGTCAACGCATCTGCACAGATTGTCCAGCAAAAAGAAGCTGCCATCCGCAGGATCAAGGCCAGCACCGCCAAAGACCTTGCTGCACTGACAGCACAGGTAGATGAACTAAAGCGCACCAAAATAGAACTGGAGACCATTGTTACCACGCTCCGGACAGAAAACGAGACGCTCAGAGCGGAGAATACGCGCCTTGCCGAGGAGAATTCGCAACTGAAGGGCGACAATTCCCAGCTGAACAACAAGGTGCAGGATCTGGCGAAGCAGCTGGAAGACCAGATTCGCAAGACGCAATCGGCCACTTTCAAGGCATCTTCCTTCTCTGTGCAACTCGAGCGCAAGGACAAACCGACATACAAAGCCAAGCGCGCACGTCAGATGTACGTCAGCTTTGATCTGGCGGATGTACCGGAGCCTTATCAGCAGCTTCAGAAACTGTATATGGTTATTACCGACGACAAGGGGAATCCCGTTCCGGCTGTCAACCCGGTCAAGGCAACCATCAGTGCTCCTGCAGGTAAAGTGGAGATTGTTGCACAGCAGGTAAAAACCGTCGTACTGGAGCAAACCCAGCGTCTCAGTTTTACGTATAAACTCGATGACAAACTCGCTGCCGGCAGCTATCTGGTAGCTATATACTGCGACAAGGGGCTCCTTGGGGCCGCCACTTTCAAATTAATCTGACATGTCAATTTTTCAGCCAGGAAGCAAAACTTACAGCATTTTTCACCTTAAATGCCCTCGTTGCCATGAGGGCGACACCTTCGAAACCGGAAGCTGGTCGTTCAAAAAGTCGTTCGATATGTACCAGCGTTGTCCGAAATGTGATCTGGACTACTTCCCGGAGCCAGGTTTTTATTACGGCTCCATGTTCATTTCCTATATCTGGACAGGCTGGATGTCGCTGCTGATTGTGGCCGTGCTTAACTGGTGGCTGAAATTCAGTCAAATGACTGCTTTTGCTGTACTCTTCTTCTTTCTGCTTGTCAATTTTGTTTACATATTCCGTATTTCAAGATTGATGTGGCTTAATATGCACGTCAAATACGACCCGGACGCCCTGAAAAAGGATTGACAGAGGGTCTCCCGCAAACCTGATCTTCCATGGCCCCACAGAACAATACAGAAATTGATTCAACCGGCAACAAACCGGAAGAAAAATTCTTCCTGCTCAGAAAAAACTGGCGCAGAGCGGAGAATATTCTGTTTGGAGTCATCCTGTTCTTTGTCTCCGTATATTTCGTGTTGCAGTCGCCTGCAGTGCAGAACTGGCTGGCAAGACGCGTCATAGAACAGCTTTCGGTTGCGCTGAACACCAAAGTGGAGTTGCGAAGAATCAATATCGAGTTCTTCGACAATATCCTGCTGGAAGATCTGTTTATCGAGGATTCGCGTGGCGATACCCTGATCTATGTACGGAAGCTCGGCGCAGGAATGAAGTCAAACTTCTTCACACTGCTGAGGCAGGACATCGAGATTGAGCAGATTGAACTGACGGGTGCGCGAATATACTCCCGGAGAGCCGAGGGGGATACAATGAACACCCTCAAAACCTTTCTTTCACGAATACCGGGGGAAACAAACTCCGGAAAAAGTGCTTCTGTCCGGCTCCGGGTTCAGCACCTTAACCTGACGGATGTTGTCTATCTGAGCGATACTGAAGTAAACAATTCAAAAGACCCAAAGTTTATAGACCGTGAGAGACAGTATTTTCATATCCCGTCGGGTCAGTTGAAGATACAGTCAGTGGACACTGAAAACCATTTGGTGGATATTCAGTCGGCCCGGTTCGACGGACTGTACATTGATCTGGAATCCTATGAACGACCTGCCAGGTTGCCATACAGGCCGGTTGTCAGGCAGCCTTTAAAAGCAGAAAAACCCCGGGTTCCCATAACATTCCTGGTTGGGGAATTGTCGTTAAGAAACGGCCGGTTCCAGCTCGACCAGTTTTTCAATGTCAGAATGAACAACCTGCCATCTGAAGTGATGGACTACGACCATCTGGACATCACCGATATTGCACTCGACGGTACCGATTTTGAGTTCAACGACGAATTTAACAACAACGATTTCGTCCTTTCAGGCGCCATCAGGCATCTCGCAGCCAGCGAGCGATGCGGTTTCAAACTTGAACACGCCGAAGCTGCCAGTATCCAGATCAGCGATACACTGGCCCTCCTTGCCGGCACACAGATTCAGACGGCCAGTTCGTCGCTGGGCGATACGGTGCAGTTCAGGTACTCGGGCTACCGGGATATCAGAGATTTTGTTGACAGCGTGAGCATGTATATACGTATCTCGCCGGGATCAAGTATCCAGCTCGGTGATATTTCGCATTTTGACAGAAACGTGGCCGAGAATGAATTTTTCATGCTTAATCACGGGGAAGTAGCTGATATTGAAGGTATTATACAGGGAAAAATAGACAGGCTTCGCGGCGACAACCTCAAACTTGCACTGGGAAGTACGGCCCGCATAGAGGGATCCATGAAAGCCGGCAACCTGAATCAGGAATCTTCATCACCCGTCATACTGTCCTTTGACCTGAAAGAATTCAGGACAGACCTTGGCACAGTACAGCGAATTATACCGTCGTTCAGGCCGCCCGCACAGCTGTTCAGGCTGGGCAGTATCTCGTTCAAAGGCGAGTATCAGCTGTACGACTGGGTTGACCACGTTATTTACGGCGAGCTCGGCTCTGATCTGGGGGGAGGAAACCTGGATTTGCGTCTGAACCTGAAAGACGGTCCGGACAAGGCTGTGTATGGAGGAGAGCTGAACATGAAACAGTTCAATCTTGCCGGCTGGACACTCGACGATCGCTTTGGAAATGCCACCTTTGATATCAGAGTGGACGACCAGTCAACAGGGTTGAGTCTTGCCACCATCAAGACAGCTATCAAGGGGAGAATAGACACTCTTGTTTTCAACGGATACAAATACCGCGGGATTACACTGAACGGGAAATTTGACCAGAAGGTGTTCGATGGCGCACTCGTCAGCGATGACCCCAATTTCCAGTTCACTTTTGACGGACTGGTGAATCTGAAGAACGATATTCCGGAATTCGATTTCAAATCAAAAATTGACCGGATTGATCTCGCCAAACTGAATCTGACAGAAAAAGACCTGCATCTTTCCGGGGATATCAAATACCTGCAGCTCAAGGGGGCGAGTTTTGAAAAACTGACCGGACGGGCAGAGTTCAGCAACATAAAACTCGACCAGGACTACGGCGCCATCATACACAATGCAGGCTCAGCCAAAATTGAAACATCGTATCGCTCGGACGGAAGCAGATACTTTGTGGTTACTTCTGATATTCTGAAAGTCGAGATGAGTGGAGCATACAACCTTGAAACTGTATTTCCCAACCTGTTGAGACAGCTTACGGCAAACCACCGCGGTTTTTTCAGACAACTGGGAATGGGTGTCGAAGATTCAGGGGCAGCGACCTCCAGCGAGCGTTATGAGTTAAAACTGGAAATCAGAAATTCAAGAACACTGACCAAACTGATTTCACCGGAACTTGACACGCTGCGCGACGTATATCTGAGAATGAATGTGGAGGCAGACAAGGGTATTGCCTACATCAATCTCCAGTTGCCCGAGCTCAAATATGGCAGTACAAGTCTGCAGGATCCCAATGTAACCGTCAGTACACTGGAAGACAGTATTTTTTACAGCGTAAGAGTACCCACCATTCTCTTTTCGGGTGAGCGCTCGGTGCCGCAGGTACAGCTTTCGGGGGTACTGGTTCTTGATGAGCTGTTTTTCAAACTGGAGGCCAAGGGAAAACAGGATGACGAGCTGACGAGTTCCTATATCGAGAGCCTGCTGCTGAATGGTGATCTGACGGTAGTTGATTCACTGTGGCAGCTCCGGTTCAACTCGTCGAGAATAAAAATTTTGCGTCAGGAGTGGCTCATCGCAGATGACAACTATGTACGTTTCAACAGAAACTATTTTGAAACCAGAGAGTTTGAATTGTTCAGTGGCGTGAAGCGTATCCTGCTGGAAGGACTTAATGAGGGGAGGGGAGCGAGGTTTGCACTGACCAACTTCAATCTGAATGAGCTTAACCGGCTCTTTGATCCCGAAATGATCCGGCTTGACGGGAAAATATACGATTTCGAGATAAGAATAGGCGATATTTTCAGGCAGGAAAAAATTGAGATCGGTTTTCTGACCGACACCATGTATATTAATGAACATCCGTATGGTACATTGCTCGGCAACATTGACATGGCCGATATGAATTCACCCCTGCAGGCCAAGGTATTTCTGCGGCAAAACGACAGCACCCGCATGAGGCTGGCTCTTGCGTGGACGCCTGATGACGGAACCTACAGCTACTCAGCGGCAGTTGATCAGCGGGTGAAGCCCGGAAATATGGTCGGCAAGGCTGATTTCAGCAGCTTTCCCTTCGAAATAATAGAGACATTTGTTCCGGAAATTTCGCTTACCTCGGGCAGGGCAGAGGGCAATCTCACCCTTTCCGGTACCCCGTCGAACATAGGCCTTGATGGCATTATAAAAGTCAATGAAGGGCAAACCAGACTCGACTATCTGAAGGCCATGCTCCATATACGGAATCAGGAAATACGTCTCACCCCTAACAGCATTGAGGCCCTGCATGATACCATCTGGGATGCCTCCCTCAGGCATTTTGCCTTTGTGGATGCAACACTCCGACACTCGAATTTTACAGACTGGAGTGTTGATTGTACGATAAAATCTGCTGACAATCAATTTCTTATGATGAATACAACCGCTGGCGACAGTGATTTGTACTACGGACAGGGGATTGGGAGTTTCACCTGCGATATATCAGGCACATTTGAGGTGACCAACATGAATATCAGAGCAGAAACCGGCAGGGATACGAGGTTGTATTTGCCACTCAGTACCGTTTCTGACGCATCCGAAGTTAATTTTATCACATTCACCAACGAAGCTGAAAACAATAGCGAACCCGGGTCCGGAAAAACAGTTAAAAGCTTCTCTTTCAACGATTTGACGGGGCTGAATTTCAGTCTGACGCTTACCATCACGCCGGATGCCGAGGTACAGCTGATCTTCGACGAACAGGCAGGAGACATTATTACCAGCAGGGGTGGGGGAGACCTGGTTTTTGAATATGGCCTCGATGGCAACTTCAAAATGTATGGCCGCTACACGGTAGAAGAAGGCAGCTACTTGTTCACCTTGCTGAATGTGGTGAATAAACCCTTCAGGATGACAAAGGGAGGAACCATTGACTGGTTTGGCGATCCGTATAATGCGAAAATCAGCCTTGATGCAACGTATGAAGTCAACACAGCGCCGTACAACTTTGTTCAGGACGAAGTGGAGCTGCTGAGCAGCGTAAAAAATGAGGCCCTGAAGGCTACAAATGTGATAGTCAACATGCACCTGAACGGTGATCTCATGAAGCCGGACATCACGTTTGACATGGACTTTCCGAATGTCACATCGCAGCTTAAAAGTCTGACAGACAACAGACTGCGAATTCTCAAGCAGGACCAGAGCGAAATGTCGAGACAGGTTTTCGGTTTGATTGTAATGGGTGGATTCCTGCCGCCCAATACCGGTTTTATTCAGGCCGGCAACTACGCTTCTTCTTTGTATAATACTGTTACACAGATGATTGCGAATCAGTTTTCGAATTATCTGGCCGGTGTTGCCTCCGAGTGGTTCAAGGGCAATATATCCAGTCTTGACCTTGATATAGCGTATAACGACTACCAGACTGTTTTAAATCCGGGCAATCAGGCGGCTGCCGCCGGTGGTCGCGAGCTGCAGGTCAGGGTAAAGAGCGGATTCAAGGATGACCGGATCACAGTTCAGGTCGGGTCGCAGTTTGGCGTGGGCCGTTCAAACCTTCCGGTGGCCAACGGATTTCTGGGAGAAGACGTGACTGTTGAGATCAGGATAACAGAAGACAATCACTGGCGGTTCAAGATTTACCAGCGGCTGGAGCCCGATATATCCGGTCAGCGGCGTGATCGCTATGGTATTGGCCTGAGTTTCCAGAAGGAATACGATTCATTTGCTTCCATGCTTCAGGGAATTGGCAGGGATCTGCAGCGCAGGAACGACTCCAGGTAGCCATTTTCTGCCCCCATTTTGTTCTATAATTTATATTATGTTAAATAGAGCAACTTGAAAGCTGCCTGCTGCCGTCTTTTCACGAGAAAATACAATCCTGCATAATCCGATTCATTCAATATCTTTGCACCTCTTCAAATCAATCCATTAACAGGCGAAGCGCAGAATGCCGGTCTGGCATAACGAGCAAAGCACAATAAATCCGCGAATACCGGCAATCTGCAAAATCTGCGATGAAAAACACTTACTACGATCTCGTAGCGCAAACCTTCGATTTCCCTCAGGACGGTTTCACGCTCAACTCCAATCGCTTGTTTTTCAACGGAATAGATGTTCATGACCTGATTCAGCGGTACGGGACACCTTTAAAACTTACTTATCTCCCCAAAATCGGCGAAAAAATCCAGTACGCCAGAAAGCTGTTCCGCGATGCCATTCAGCGCTATAACTACAATGGAAAGTACGTTTACTGTTATTGCACCAAAAGTTCCCATTTCGCTTTCATTCTCAATGAAGTGCTGGAAAACGGCACGCAACTGGAGACTTCCTCGGCATTCGATGTTGACCTGATTCGCAAGCTGTACAAACAGGGCAAAATAAACAAGAGTACCACTATTGTAAACAATGGCTACAAGCCCCGTCTGTACGCCGAGAAAATTGCGGAACTGATCAACGACGGCTTCTACAATGTAATTCCTTTGTGCGACAACGCCCAGGAGCTCGGTTACTACGACCAGTACATCACCCGGCAACAATGCAAGATCGGCCTCCGGATGGCCACCGAAGAAGAACCCAATTTTGAATTCTATACCTCGCGCCTCGGTATCCGCCAAAGTGAAATTCTGAATTTTTACAAGGAAAAAATCGCGGAAAACCCCAAATTCCAGCTTATTATGCTCCATTTCTTCGTGGATGTGGGTATAAAAGACACTATTTACTACTGGAGCGAACTGAAAAGGGGAATTAAAACATACTGCCAGCTCCGCAAGCTGTGCCCTACCCTCTCCTGCCTGAACATCGGCGGCGGTATGCCTATCAGAAATTCGCTCGGTTTTGAGTACGATTACGCATACATGGTGAGTGAAATCATCCGGCTTATCAAGGAATACTGCGATGCCGAGGGCGTCCCGGAACCCGATATCTACACTGAATTCGGAAAATATACTGTGGGCGAAAGCGGTGCCACCATATTCTCGGTAATTGGCAAAAAACAGCAGAACGATGCCGAGGAATGGTATATGCTCGACAATTCACTGATTAATACCCTGCCCGACAGCTGGGGAATCAAGGAGCGTTTCATCCTGCTCCCCATCAATCACTGGAACAAGGAATATCAGCGGGTCAATATCGGGGGTATCAGCTGCGACAACGCCGATTATTACAACTCCGAAGCGCATATCAATCAGGTGTACCTGCCCTCTTACGATGAGAATACCGAGGAACCCCTGTATATCGGCTTCTTCCATACAGGCGCCTATCAGGAGTCGCTGAGCGGCTATGGCGGACTGAAACACTGCCTGCTTCCAGCGCCGAAACATGTGCTGATTGACAAAAATTATTACGGCGAATTCGTTGATACTGAAGTGTTTAAAGAGCAGGATGCAGATTCCATGCTCAAAA
>CAILQK010000179.1 GCA_903836265.1 uncultured Bacteroidota bacterium
ACACCCCACACTCACACCTCACACCCACACCTCACACTCACAACCACACCTCACACCCACACCTCACACCCCACACTCACACCTCACACCCACACCTCACACTCACACCCAATACCCCATCCCCATCAAAAAATGCTTCTCACTCCCACCCTGCCGTTTCCCGAGCCTTTTCCCCGGGGCGCTGTCGTTCTCATTGACAAGCCACTGGGCTGGACGTCATTTGATGTGGTCAACAAGGTGCGATATCTGTTGGCCAACAGACTGGGGATCAAATATATGAAGTTGAAAGTGGGGCATGCGGGAACCCTGGATCCGCTGGCTACCGGTTTGCTTGTACTCTGCGTCGGCGACCAGACCAAACAGATAGAGCGGCTGCAGGGCATGGAGAAAGCCTATACCGGCACTTTTACTTTTGGGGCTGCAACGGCATCATTTGATCTGGAGAAACCTGTGAGTGAAACCTTTCCGACAGATCATCTGAACGACGGGATGTTGCAGCGCGCCCTGGAACAGTTTACCGGACTAATCATGCAGGCGCCTCCTGTGTTTTCGGCCATAAAAATTGACGGCAGAAGAGTATATAAGGACGCCAGAACGGGCGCGGAGGTGGAAATGCCCGAAAGGCCGGTATTTGTAAAATCTTTCAGCACAGGCGAACTGAGGCCTGTAAAACAGCAGCACAGTGAACGTGAAGTTGCTGTCATCAGCAAAAAGGGAGCTTCCATTTATCAGTATCCGGATTACAGCGAGGGCCTTCAGGCAGACTTTGAGGTTGTTTGCGGCAAGGGTGTATATATACGCTCACTGGCCAGTGACCTGGGTATGGCACTGGATACAGGAGCGTACCTGAGTTCACTCTGCAGAATACATGCATCGGGTTACGATCTCGCGGATGCCTGGGAAATCGGGCAATTCGCAGCATGGGTAAACGGCTGAATCAGGAAGGAAGCGGCAGTTTTTTCAGAGAAAGCGGTTTAGTTAAATTATTTGGCAAAATATTTGCAATCATTTGTTTTTATGAAAATTCTTTTTTTCTTTGCGTCCTGTTTTTTCGCATTGAAAACTTTTTTCATGTGATTTTTCACTTTTCATCCCATTTTCCCTTGTATTATGAAACATTTTCTACTCGCCTTTGGAGTACTGGCCCTTTTTTTTCCTCAAACAGCAACAGCACAGTTAAGATACCTGAATTTTAATGTAAGTATGAATGGAGGGTATTCGATGTTGAATCATCAGACTGATTTTCAGAATACTGCACTTTATTATGAGTACTCCAATTATGCTGAAATATTAAATATTCATGGAATACCCGGTTATTCATGGGAGGACTTCGAAAGCGATATGGAACTAAGAGATGCATTCAAACAGCCAAGACTGGGAGTGAAAGGCCAACTTATGTACAGGGACTGGCCAATTATTCTGGAAGGCGAGGCAATGTCATCCACATCTGATTACACAAAAGCTTCTTATGCTGTCAGCGCCGGGTTAGGCAAATATTTTTATTTCGCAGACAGTTCTGTATATTTCAGTTTCTTTAGCGGATACAAGTACGTATTTCAGGATTTCGGATTTGGATCAAAAACTTTAATAAACAGTGTAGGAAACGATGTTATCAGAGGTAATCTTTCAAAAATATTTGCACCCCAGAACACAATTGGCAAACCAAGTGGAGATTTGTTTGCACTACATTTCAGCTTTGCGAAAAGTCTTGACTGGTATTATAGATGGAGTGTTGGACTTGAAGGTTATTATGAAGTAGATTTGACTGATAAAGTGGTCAGGGGTTCCCGAATGACGAATTACGGCGCCAGTATATTCCTTCGATACAGGATCTTCGGTCAGAATTTTGAGCCATCGCGTTACTACCCCAATCCGGGAGGCGGGCGCCGGCATCGCTACTGATTTTCTTTTTCAGGTGTCGGGAGCCTCATATCAAGTTTTTCGAGTGCTTCCACCAGTGTTTTTGCGATAAAATAGTCGCGGAACCACCGATTGTCCACCGGACAGATATGCCATGGTATGCTGCTTTCATTGATGGCATACTCGTATGCCTCCATGTACTTGTCCCACAATTTGCGCTCTTCCCAGTCGCCGGCATTGTGTTTCCAGTACTTGCTTTTGTCGTCGAGGCGTTGCTGCAGCTGAATCCCCTGTTCTTCGTGAGAAATATGCATGTAGAACTTGAAAATCAGCGTATTGTTATCAAATTGCAGCAGCTCCTCGAATGAATTGATGGCAGCCATGCGTTTCTCCACCCTTTCGGGGGTAATCCAGCCGTGTACGCGCTGGATGAGAATATCTTCATAGTGACTCCTGTTGAATATCGTGGTCATTCCCTTTTGAGGCGCCCACCGATGTATTCTCCAGAGGAAATCGTGAGCGAACTCCTCTTCTGTGGGTTTTTTGAAACTCACCAGGTCCAGTCCGGCGATGCTGCATTCGGAGAAAACATTCCGGACAGCCCCGTCCTTCCCGCTGCCATCCATACCCTGCAAAATGACCAGCATGGAGTATTTTCCTTCTGCGTACATCATATTCTGCAGTTCACCCAGTCGTTTTACCAGGCGGCCAGTTTCTTCTTTATAACTTTTTTTGGAGGCGCCTTCCGGTGCAGTGGTCAGGATATCTGACAGTCTGATTTTCATATTCTTTAATTTTTCAGCCCATTTTGGTGCGTTTGGTCATCCATGTCTGAAGAATGGGGATGAACCCCTCGTTAATATCAGCCTCAACAAAATCAATCTTGAATTGCAGGCACTTGAGACGGAGCTGTTCGGTAAATGTTTTTACCTGTTTCGTGTAGAAGTCCCTGACCTGATCGGGTTGCAGTTTGACTTCTTCGCCAGTTTCCATATCCACAAAGACGTAGGGTCTGTTTTCGAATGCGAAGTCGAGTTCGCTTTTTTTGTCGGTCACGTGGAAGAAAATCACCTCATGTTTGGCATACCGCAGGTGTTGAAGTGCGGAGAAGACTTCCTCGGCATGTTCGGGCGATTCCATCACGTCGGAGAAAACCACCACCAGTGAGCGGCGGTGGATGGATTCGGCGATCTGGTGCAGGCTTTCGGCCAGCCTGGTCTGGCGGTTCAACTGCGGATTTTCGATCAGTTCGGCGAGTTTGGACAGGAGCAGCCTGTAATGAATCGTGCTGGATTTGGCTGCCGATTTGAACCGAATATCCTCATCGAAAAGCGTCAGGCCGAAGGCATCGCGCTGTTTGCGCAGAATATTCATCAGAACGGCTGCTGCCTGGGCAGAGAAGCACAACTTGTTGGCATACCTGTACTTCCCGGGGTCTTTTTCATCGTAGGGATAGTACATGGTGGAAGATGAATCAATGACAATCTGGCAGCGGAGATTGGTTTCTTCCTCATATCGTTTGGTGAACAGTTTTTCCGTCCGGCCGAATACCTTCCAGTCAATATGACGCGTAGTATCTCCGGTATTATAGAGGCGGTGTTCGGCAAACTCCACAGAGAACCCGTGGAAGGGGCTTCGGTGCATGCCGACGATAAAGCCTTCGACCACTTGTTGGGCCAGCAGTTCGAGATTGCTGCCGAGCGAACGGATATCCTGAGTTTCGAGAATTTGAGACATAAACTGGTTTGACAGACTGGTGATACACTGAACACACGTGCAAAGGTATGTTTTCAACGTTCACGAGGTTACTGTTTGTATAATTCGTGCGTCGAAATGTGTCAGGGGAAACAACAATACAGCGTTCATGTTTCAGGAAAACCTGTATAATTGCGGAGTGAAAGAGACCAGATTTATAGAACAGAACAGGGAGAAGTGGGCCGAGTACGAGCAGCTGCTCCGCGAAGACCGTCCGGACCCGGAACGGCTGAGCGAGCTTTTTGTACAAATCACTGATGACCTTTCGTATGCGCGCACGTTTTACCCGAACCGTTCGGTGAGAGTATTTCTGAATTCGATGGCGGGGCGGATATTCCAGAATATTTACCGCGGGAAGTCATTTCCGGGTGCGCGCATTATGAATTTCTGGAAAAAGGAGTTACCTCAGGCCTTGTG
>CAILQK010000180.1 GCA_903836265.1 uncultured Bacteroidota bacterium
GGTGAGCGTAGCGTTTGGTCCACGACAGGTCGCTGATATGTACCATACCGCCCACGCCTTCAGCCAGTTCCACGAAGATACCGTAGTTGGTGATATTTTTTACCGTGCCGGTGAAGCGTGAACCGATCGGGAAACGATCTTCGATATTGCTCCATGGATCAGCAGTGAGCTGCTTGATGGAGAGAGACATTTTGCGGTCGCCGCGATCAATAGTAACTACGCGCGCTTCCACTTCCTGACCCATCTTGAAGTATTCCTTGGCATGAACACTCTGGTTGCCCCAGGAAATTTCGCTGACGTGGATAAGGCCTTCGACACCTGGCTGGATTTCGACGAATGCGCCGTAATCTTCGATGTTGACCACCTTGCCTTTCACAGAGGAGCCTTCAGTGATGTCGGCTGCGAGAACATCCCACGGGTGCGGGGTAAGCTGCTTGAGGCCGAGGCTGATACGCTTCTTGTTGTCGTCGAAGTCGAGTACCACCACATTGATGCGCTGGTTGAGCGAAAGAACTTCACTCGGGTGGCCGATACGGCCCCAGCTGATATCCGTAATGTAGAGCAGACCGTCTACGCCGCCGAGGTCGAGGAATGCGCCGAAATCGGTGATATTCTTGACAATACCCTCGAGCACCTGACCTTTTTCGAGGCTGCCGAGAATTTGCTCGCGCTGTTCGGCCAGATCACTTTCGATGAGAGCCTTGTGGCTGACAACGGCATTTTTGATCTGTTCGTTGACTTTCACCACTTTGAACTCCATGACTTTGCCTACATACTGATCGTAGTCAACCACCGGTTTGATATCAATCTGGGAGCCCGGGAGGAATGTTTCGAGGCCATTGCAGTCAACGATAAGACCACCCTTTGTTTTGCTGATAACAGTACCGCGGATGATTGTACCGTTTTTGAAAGAGTCAACGATACTCTCCCAGGCCCGCAGAATTTTGGCTTTGCGGCGAGAGAGTCCGAGCTGGCCCTGACTGTCTTCCTGGCTTTCAACGTACACCTCGATCTGGTCACCGGTAGCAATACCCGGCATATCGCGGAACTCATTAAGAGGAATAAGACCGTCACTTTTGTAGTTGATGTCGAGTACCACATCGCCGCCACTTATAGCGCTTACGCGGCCTGTGATAATCTCGTTTTCGACCACATTGCTGAGTGTGGCGTCGTATTCTTTGAGCATGCGGGTGCGCTCGTCTGCCGAGTACGCGATGGTACCACGCTTGTCGATGCTCCAGTTGAAATCATCGTGTGCACCACCTGACTGAACAGCGTCGAATACAGGAAGTACTACTTCCTCTTCTTCTTCTTCCGCAGCGACTGCAGTAATTTCCTGTACCGGCTCGTCAGCAATTTCTACAGAATCCTGAGCAACTGTTTCCTCTGCAGGAGCATTTGCCTCTTCCTGTTCGTTGTTGATTTCTTTTTCGTCGTCGAGTAACATAATATGGAACTGGTTGGTTTTGAGGCTTTTACGTTGAGTTTTTTAATGTGGATTTCACTTGCGGGCGAAAACCTTACCCTGTTCTTCTACCGGGCTTTTCGGTAAGAGGGCGCAAATGTACGCTATTTTTCAGAGTCTCGTAACAAGTTTTTAAATATCTTTAAAGAAACTTGTGTGTTCGCAAATTACAAGCAATTACGGCTGCATAACAAGAAAATAGCGTGCCTTGCTACTTTTGCAAGATCTCGCAGTTAACAGTTCGGGGTTATCCCTGCCATCCCGGATGGCAGGGCGCCGGCTGATGAAAAGGACGGGTCAACTGCCGGCAGTACCGACAACTGACCCGCGGACTGTTATCAATATATCAGATTGTTACGGCGAAGGGGGAGGAGAAAATTCAAATGGCTTTCATCTTCACCCTGAGATCCTTCACATAGTCAACGGTTACGTCGAACAGACTGGCGGCTTCTTCGTCCGGCATATCAGGCATTTTGTGAAGAAAGGTGCTGATGGTGCTTGCCCGGGCTTCTTCCCTGCCCTTTTCGATACCTTTTTCGATACCTTTTTCGATACCTTTTTCAATACCTTTTTCAATACCTTTTTCAATACCTTTCTCCATGCCTTTTTCCATGCCCTCTTTCTTACCTTTCTCCAGGGCTTCTTCCAGGTACTCGCCGAGATTATCCATACGTTGAAGCATCAACCCGAAATTTTCGGGGGTAAAGGCATTTCTGA
>CAILQK010000181.1 GCA_903836265.1 uncultured Bacteroidota bacterium
ACCAAAAGGGCCGCCCCGGTTATCCGGAGCGGCCCTTTTTCTGTATAAAGCTTCATAAAATAATCAATCCACAATCATTTCCGCCCTGTTCAGCTCCTGCTGCGCCATCTGTACCGGCAGCTCCCTGAACTCGTACTGCTGATTGCGCAGGCGGGGCACGAAACCGGCCTCCCTGATAGCATTCTGAATACCGTCTGCCGTAAACCGGAACCTCGCTCCGGCAGCAGAAACCACGTTTTCCTCAATCATGATACTGCCGAAATCGTTGGCGCCCGAGTGCAGACAAACCTGCGCCACCTGCTTGCCCACGGTCAGCCACGACGCCTGTATGTTCACCACGTTGGGCAGCATGATACGACTCATGGCAATCATGCGAACGTACTCGTCGCCCGTGACCGCGTTGCGCGCGCGCTTGATCTTCCGAAGTATCGTGTCCTCATCCTGAAAAGGCCACGGGATAAAAGCAAGGAATCCCTTCGCGTCGGCCGGCTTCTCGCTCTGTACCTGCCGGATAGCCGCAAAGTGCTCCATCCGCTCCAGGTTGGTTTCTATGTGGCCGAACATCATGGTCGCCGAGGTGGTCAGGCGAAGCTGGTGAGCCGCCCGCATGACGTCGAGCCACTCCTCTCCGCCGCACTTGCCCTTGGAAATGAGCCTGCGCACCCGGTCGCTCAGAATTTCCGCGCCGGCACCCGGCAGCGAGTCGAGCCCCGACTCCTTCAGCGCCTTCAGCACATCGTAGTGGCTCATGCCCTCCAGCTTGGCCACGTGCGCTATCTCGGGCGGGCCCAGCGCATGCAGTTTCAGATTCGGAAATTCCGACTTCAGCTGCCTGAACAGGTCGGTGTAATAGGCCAGTCCCAGATCAGGATGGTGCCCTCCCTGAAGCAGCAGCTGCTCGCCGCCAAACCGGAAGGTCTCCTCAATTTTTACCCGGTACTCCTCCATGGTAGTGATATACGACTCCTCATGGCCGGGCCGACGGTAGAAATTGCAGAACTTGCAGTTCGCAATGCACACGTTCGTCGTGTTCGAGTTGCGGTCAATGATCCAGGTAACGGTGTCGCCCGGCACGTGATGCTGCCGGATCGCATTCCCCACGTACATCAGTTCGGCCGTGGCGGCATGCTCAAACAAAAAAACACCCTCTTCAGGGGTGAGCCATTCAAGTCGCAGGGCTCGGTGAAGCAAATCAGAAATATTCATGGATGCAGCGCTTGAGACGCAAAGAAAAGGAAAAAAAGGGGTATTGGGGTATAGGGTATGGGTATTTGATGAAACAAGATACGGGTTTGAATGTTGCAGGCTCTGCGTGAAAATGACGGCAGAACCGGGCGTCTGGACACACGGCTGCAGCCCGCAATTGTTGCAGATGCAGTACACACTGTGTATTTATGGGGGAACACGCGATACCATCCGGCATCCTGTAACCTCCCGATTCATCGGGGGGCGGAATCAACCACCAGTCACATCTGTCATGCTGACAAACATCAAATCAAAAACCGGATGTGAGATACGTACCCCCTGATGAATCAAGAATGTGTATTACATTTGTATCTGATTCGAAGCATTTTTCATCCTGAGAATGTGCGGCTTCAAGACACATATACGCAAATACCTGCATTTTACACCGGACTCATGATCAAAACAACCTATCTCGGCGACCTGCGTACGGAAGCGGTGCACGTGCGCTCCGGTGCGCGAATCACAACTGATGCGCCGCCCGACAATCAGGGCAGGGGCGAGGCCTTTTCGCCGACCGATCTGTGCGCTGCATCGCTGGCGAGCTGCATGCTGACCATCATGGGCATCAGTGCGCGCAACCACGGACTGAACATTGACGGCGCCAGTGCCGAGGTCAACAAAATCATGGCCTCCGATCCGCGCCGGATTGCACGCGTGGAAATACGGCTCGAAATACCCGGCGCCGGCCTCGATGAGCGGCAACGCAAAGTACTGGAAGCAGCCGGCCGCTCCTGTCCCGTAGCCTTCAGCCTCGCCGAAGGTATTGAGCAGGTGGTGGAGTTTGAGTGGGTGTGAGGGGGTTAGTCCGCCACTTTTCGCTTGTTGCCAAACGATGTGAAGAGTGACATAATCGCCACGACGTTGCCGTTTTTGCTCACTACGCCGTCGAAATTTCTGCCGTACGAGAAATTGAGCGACATATCGGGCCTGAATTTGTATTCAACATTGAGGGTGGCCCGCCAGCTGGCAGAGAGCGCATCTGTCTGCAGCGGTTTGCGGTAGATCGCCTCTCCGCTGGCAGTAAATTTGCTTTCGGCGGGTGCATAAATAAACCTGGCACCTCCATCAAAAGAATTGTAATCTGCCTCTAGGGCGGCGGCCGAGTGCAGGTATCTTGCGATAAAGAGGAACGAAGTGCCATTTTCGCCTTCATAGCCTCCGCTGAGCCACACGCCCGCCCGTGAGACGGTTCTCTGCTCGAAACGCGCACCGGGGAAATCCTGCACAATACCGGCTGTCAGATCCAGTTTGAACCCAACCCGTGTCAGGCGGATATCGCGCAACTGCTCCTCCACGATCTGCGATTTTTCGGTACTCAAATTATTGTAGAACTTTTTCCTGTACGCCTCGGCAGCCTCGATATCGCCGGAATCAAGCAGCGCCTGATATTTTTCGTCGTTTCTCAGATTTTCATTCAGTTCATCGGTAAATTCCTTCAGCGCCTGTTGTGCCGCAGCAAGGCGCTCTGTCACGTCTTTTGAAAACCCCTTGCCCCGGAGCAGACTGGTTTTCAGACCAAAGGCCATTTGCGTGGAGGTGTCGGTATCACTATTCCTTACGGCAGCCGAGAGTGTGAGACCCTGCCAGAGATTGTGTTGCACCCTGTTGCCCGAGAAAGATTTGTAGCTGATTTTATTGCCGGTCAGCAGCCATGCCGGGGCTATTTCCAGGGCATAATTGGATGGCAGCTGACTCAGGGCGCCGCTGTTGGCCACCGAAATCAAAAAATCGGACACCTCGCGCGGTTTGTCAATTTCGGAGGGAGAGAAGCCCAGCATGGTTGCGGCCGGGGTAGCAGGCGCTGCCAGCAATTCCAGGGAGTGTTCCTCCTGTGCCAGAAGAAATCCGGTCATCAGTCCGGAAATAATACAGGTGAGATATATTTTTTTCATGGTATGTATCAGGATTTGGTGAAACGGAAATAGGCCTCATAAACAACTGTGTCTCCCTTATTGCCGGCTTCTACTTTCAGGGTGGCGTTGAAATCATTCTGTCCGCCCGACAGCATGAACTGCGCCTGCGTGTCCTTGCCCGTGACGGTCGCCACGGTTACCAGAACGGAAAGCCGCTGTCCGTACAGTTCTGTGTCCTTGCCCAGCGAAACAGGTATGCCTGATTCGAGAGTGCCATTACGTGTATCGGGCGACTTCAGGTTGGGCCTGACATGATACCGGCCCTCGTACATTTGTCCGTTGCCCACAAGTACCGTGAGTGTGATTTCCCGATCGTCGAGATGGAGGGGATATTTCTGATTCAGTAGCGGTGCAGGTATAATTGCCATATTCAATAAGATTTTGGTGAAAAGTATGCGGGTCAAATATAAATGTCTTTGGCTGATTATTGTGAATAATGTCAAAAATATGCGATTTTGTTTGTGTTCAGGTGCTATTTACGGTTGGTGGTATTTGCCTGAACCCGTGCTGCGCGGGGAGCGGCCTCCTGCCCGGTTTCCCGCGGCGGGCGTATGTGGTATGTATGGCGTTTTGTGGCGCGTTTTCCCACGGCTGAAGCCGTGGGCTGACGGCTACGGCTGCCGCTTCGCGGTTGGTGTTTGTTCCCGGGCCCTTTTGATGGTTTCTCGCGGTTGGCGTATGTGGTATGTATGGCGTTTTGTGGCGCGTGTATCCCACGACTAAAGCCGTGGGTTAAGGCTTCGGC
>CAILQK010000182.1 GCA_903836265.1 uncultured Bacteroidota bacterium
CCTTTGTGATTTCTATCATACCCAGCATTACCCTGGAGGAACGAAGTCCTTGTTCGTCAGCCGCAGCATTGAAAGAATTATCGGTGAACGTACCAGCGATATGCTTCGTTTGAACTTTCTTCTCAGTCAGGAGCATCGCTACAGACTTCGCAGTATATTGGTCTATCCAGTTGTACAACTCACTTTGGCTCAGTCCTGCCATTTCCATTACTGGCATTGGCTCATTAAGAGCTACCACATTCGGAATATCGTTGAGCAGTTTTACAACCAGTGTAGTACCTGAGCGTGGTAAACCGGTTAAGAGTACAGGATTGTTCATTGTCTGTTATTTGGATTATTTCCAGAGTTCGGGAAGCTGACGCAATATATGGTGGTACATCTTCCTTTCTCCTTCGATATTGTGAAAGGAGGCACTTTGACGAGCGTGATCAAGCATTTGTGTTGCCTCTATTTCGGGTATATCCAGGGCTGACTGAATGGCGTTGAGTACAGGTTCGAGGCGGTATTCCGGGTTAAAGCAGTTATACCCGTCCCGGTAAAGTTGTTTGTTACCTGTAAAACACGGACAAACAACCAGTGTTTCCAGCGCCATTCCTTCCAGTGGCGGGAGATAAAACCCTTCAAAAGAACGAGGCAGGAACAACGTAACACGACTGTCGCCCATCATTTCAAGGAAATGTTCCCGTGAAATTTGTTGAGTTAGACATTTTACGTTCAGATTTGGGTTCTTGATACATTGAGCAACCTTAAGTGCCGTTTCAGTATTTTTCAGCCCTGCGATGAGCAAATCTGTTTTGCGATCGGATCGGCTGCGCATGAAAGTACGCACATAATTCAGGTCAATACCGTTCGGGATAGTGAAGTGAGGTCCGTTAATCTGGCCCGTATTCAGTACAGCATTTGCCACTTCCTCCCCCACAAAAATCCGGATTGCCCGGTTTTGGAGGTAAGGGTAAACGGATGTTCCCGGGGTGGCGTGTCTGAATCCCTGAATCAGATTGATGACAGGGCCGTGTCGGTTGATCCGGTCGGAAACCGGCAGTGATTGCCAGTCATCACCAGCCAGAAACAGGATATCCGAAGATGTGGGGGGCCACTTATCCGATGTATATTGTTGATGTCTGAACCACGGATTACGTTCGTCTGTGACACTTTCAGCTGAAAAAAAGATACTGGCAGAGAGAAATCCCGATTCGAGGGTATGATTGAAGTAATCAAAAACCTTCAGGTGCCCGCCTGTAAATCCTTTGAAATGTCTGTAAAAATGAATGGTATTCAAGGTGTCGGAGCCTTTAATTAGAGGATTGCTGTTTTCAGTATCATAAAGATTTGACGGCACACAGCATTCGCTGACGGCTTTGCTCTTCCTGCGACAGCCTCGGGTGGTGATGACCAAACTCCTGCAAGGTACCCAGATCTTTGACGATCAGCTGATGTTCCCGAAATATATTTTTGTAAAATTCAAAAGACCTGTAGACAACCGGGAATCCTTGCCAGGAACCCTCCTTGTGTGTGTCTATATTTACGTTTCCAAAGAACACGCCATCGTTGGAGAGGTGGCGACTGATGAACCCGAGAGCATCACGAAGAATATGATCTTCC
>CAILQK010000183.1 GCA_903836265.1 uncultured Bacteroidota bacterium
TAATTTTCGGACTTGTTCCCCTGTGATCCTGCGCCCGGTGTACCAGGAACGGATGGCAGAGATAGACCGTCCCCGCTGCTCCGGTTGCTGCTGATACCGGTCTCTCTGGTAATGTATCGAGCAGTTGAGCCAGTTCCATGAACGACAGCCCGGCCTCTCCGTGATGCTTCAGCAGTTCCGCCACGTCTGTGTGTGAGCCGTCGCGCACGAGCGTGGGTGCATCATTCATGCCTGTATCCGTAAAAAGGAACAGCATCAGCAATGCGCGGCCCTTCGAACGATGGTTGACACGCCAGTTGAAGTAATCGGTCGGGTCTTCGCCCGGAAAACTGGCATCCACGTGCCAGCCGGTGTCTGTCGCCTGTTTTTCCACCGGAAAACGCACCGGGAAACTTCCCAGCGATTGTCGCGGTAACCAGTTTCCTGTGCCAGCCAGCAAATCGTACGCCTTCCTCAGTCGGTCTGTATTGGCTGCCTGTACAAAAGGCTCCTGTGTCATCTCGGCAATTCGTATAACGGGCTCTTGCCAGGTACTACGATCGTATGGTTCGCAGCCGGTTTCTTTCCAGATCAGCTCACAGCACGCCTGCGCAAGCGCACGCGGGAAGGCATTCTCCATCACCGCAAAGCCTCTTTCATGGTAGTCGTGCAGCAACTGCTGCTGTTCTGTAATGTTCATTTACCGGTTTTGGTCACTTTTCGTATTACCCTGTGAAGAACCCCTGGTGTTGAATATCGACCCCCATACCCCACACCCAGTACCCCAATACCCCCATACCCACTCAACCATTTTCCGCACACAAAATCCAGTTTCCCTGCGTATCAATATACCATCCTTCCGGGAAGATCTGTCTGAATTTTTGTACAAAAAAACGTTCGGTGACCGACCTTATAGCCAGATCCTCACCATGGAGGCGGTTGTACATGATCAGTCCGCCCGGATTGAGCAGGTCCTTGCAGTCGCTCAGAAATTCTTCGGTACAGAATTGCGGCGGGGTAATCTCATCCTCAAAAATATCCACGATGATCAGGTCATATGTGTCAGCGCAAATCTGTACAAAGGCTTCTGCGTCGGCGGTGATGAGCTCTACCGGGCTGTCGAGTCTGGACAGGGTGTATCTTGCAGCCAGATCGGAAACGGTTTCATCCCACTCGATGGCGGTATAGTAATAATCCCGGTGAAACACTTTTTCCAGCATGTAGGGTATAGAGGCGAGTCCGGTACCGAGTATCAGTACATTCTCAATGGGGCGCTCGTCAATTTTCAACTCATCAAACGCGATGAGGAAGTTTTTGTACAGGTCGTCCCACGAGTATATAGCACCGCTGCTCAGCAACTGGAATCGCCCCTTGCTGAGCACGACGCTCAGCTCCGGATTCTGTTCAGAGGTTGTGTGCTCCAGGGTAAGCGGCACAAGATGGGAAAGCCATATTTTCCAGCGTGGTATGTGCACTTTAGTTATCTTTCTTTTTCTTCTTGAACGGATCCCACTTGTCGAGCTTGTCTTTAACCTCATCAATCTTCTTCTGACCCTGGTCTCCGAGTACTTTTTCTGCCTCTTTGCCCAGCCTGTCGCCCACCTCTTTGCCCAGTTTGTCCTTTGCCTGATCGGTGACTTCCTGTACTTTTTTATTGGCGAGATTTCTGAGACTGTCTGCTGCCTTGTCTGCAGCTGTTTTGGCTTTCTCTTTCGCCTTGTCAAGTTCCTGGCTGGCCAGTGTGGTAAGGGTGTCCTTAGTTTTTTCAGCTACGCTGGAAACTATACTGGTGGCCTGTTCACTGATGGTATTCTGCCCGTCGGAAGGAAGCATTTTCATAGCCACTTTCGGATCGGCTATACTTCCTGTGAGGTCAAATTGTACGTTGATAAACTCCCCCTGGGCGATGTTGATTCCCAGTTTGGAGGCCTCGCCCGACAGGAAGCTGAGTCCGCTGTTCACAGCAGCCCCCGCTGTACTTTTCTGCAGGGCCGAGCGGGGCGTTTTGGTTACAATCGTGAAGTTCATGTCCTTGCTGAGGCCGTAGGTTCCACCGATTTGCATGGCCACATCGCGTACGCGGGTATTGAATGGTTTGATCAGTACATTTCCTTCCCTGATCTCGAACCAGTTGCGGGTATCCCTGATTTCCACTTTTTGCAGATAGTCGAGTCCGAGTTTTTCACCTACTGCCGCCAGCGGTTTGAAGTTGTTCAGTCCGGCTGCGAGCGTTTCCAGGAATCCGGCAGCAGAAAGGGTGGTGAAGTCGGGCATCATATCTTTGCCGAGCAGGCCGCTCATGGACAGGGTAGTATTGAACTTGCCTTCCATCAGCTGCATGGCGGGCGCCAGTGCTTTCACGGTAGCGAACGACTGGAAGGCATCGCGGAAACCCATATTCTGCAGCGCAAAGTCCATATTGAACGATGGTTTTGACAGATCGGCCGTATTATATTCGCCTGTCAGACCGATTTGCCCGCCCATGATGGAAGCTGTGCAGTCCTGCAGTTTCGCCACTCTGTCCTTCACGATAATCTGGCCGTTCAGGTTGTTCAGAAAGTAGTCGGTATATTTGACTTTGGCCATATTGGCGTTGATGGTCATATCCATGTTCTCCGGAACGGGTATGATTTCCTCCACCTGGGGCGTTGATGTTTGTACCGCAGCAGCAGCCGGATCCTCCGCCATGAAAGGATCGAGATCGAAGTACGATGATTTGAGGTTGATTACGCCCTTTACGGTCTGATTGTCAAACAGGTAATTCCAGGCATTGAGAATTTCTCCGCTGCCACTGAGATCGCTGTTGCCGTTCATGGTAAGTCCAAAACCGGAAATATCCATTTTATTCGGGGTGAAGTGACCAGCTGCTGACAGGTTGGCAATATCATAAACATCGTACTTCAGCTTCCCGATTTTACCGTCCATCACGAAGTCCCAGCGATCAAATACAGCTTCTTCAGCAGCAGGGGGTACGTCGGCAGGTACCA
>CAILQK010000184.1 GCA_903836265.1 uncultured Bacteroidota bacterium
CCAGATCGTACTTCGCAGCCGGCAGACTCAGGTAGCCGGTGAACTCGCCAAACGACAGGTTCGATACTACATTGTTTGCTACAAATACTGCGTCAACGTCAACAGCAGGTGCATCCGGTGAACCGTGGAATACAGCTACATCAACGTTGCTGCCGGTGCCAGCCTCGCGGGCGTCGGCATTGACAAACAGGTTGAAAGCGGTAGCGCCGGTGTTGCCAACAACACCGCCAGCCACTACCACATAGGTGCGGCCTTCCTCGAACTCAACCGGGAAGTTGGCTATGGCATCAGCAGATGAAGTGCTGTTCTCGCCAGCAACACCAATATTGATCTGAACGCCCGCAGGCACGTCAATAAACGGAGTGGCAGTACGGAAAGCAAAGTTGTCGAGCAACAGATCGTTACCCGCGTAAATATCCACTACCGGTTCCGGTGAATTGTGGATGATTTGTACCCGGGCAGTCTGCGCAAAAGAGGTGACGCAAGTTAACAGCGTCAACACAGAAAGTAAAAACAAATTCCTCATTGAAAGCAAGCTGTTTGAAGATTGGTTAGTGATCAATAATTCATAAACCCTGTTTTGTTTTACTTGTTCAACCAACAAACAACCTATCGTTAAACAAAAGTGCATTTTGACCAATTTGGGCATTTGCCAACTGACCTCAAAAACGCGCTCACAGCTGCCAGGCCCCATTTCGGGGTAACTGACAGGGATAATTGTCCGGATAGAAAAAATCTGAAAAAATCTGACAGGAAAAAGGCTGCCCGCTGCTCAGACAAACAGAAAAAGCCATGCAAGCCCGGCGGCAAGTATCAGTCCGAAGCCGGCAATAACCGTCTTTGCAAGTTCTCCGGAGCCGCGTACGAAGCTCAGTACCGCCTTGAAAACGGTATTGGAAAGGATGGCCAGCACGATGACGGAAGAGGCCAGTCGCGTCTGTTCGTTGTCTGCAGCAGCCCATTTGGCCGAACTGATGATGATGGCATCAATATCCGCAATCCCGGATATGGCACCGGTAAGATAGGCCCCTGCCTGCCCCGACCACTGCCGGGCATAGTACATCCCGAAGGTTATGCCGGTATAAATCAGTGTAAAGACGGTCGCATTCCTGATATCCAGCGGATTGCCCGGATTGAGCAGGGGGGTCTCGCCGGATTGTTTTTGCAACCGGTAAACCCGAAAGGCAATCAACAAATTCAGCAGCAGTAACACCGACAACGGCACAGCCAGCAGCCTGGCCACGGGCTGATAAAATACTGCGGACAGCGCAAAGGCCCTGACCAGCATCACCGACGAGGCCAGTATGATACCCGCTCCATACGACGCCGACAATTCGGGTTTTTCACGGCTCCGCTCCGAAAATACCCAGGTAACCATCGTGGACGATAACAGTCCGCCAATGAGGGCTGTAAGCAGTATGCCGCGCCGTCCGACAAACTTCAGCAGCAGATAACCCGTAGAACTGATACTCAATACGATAATAACCAGCCAGCCAAGCTCCAGTGAATTGATCAGACCTTCCGGACCAAAACGCTTGTCGGGCAGTATGGGCAGGATGAGCAGCGCCAGTACTGCAAACTTTATGAAGGCAAACATCTCTTCCTCTGTAATCTTCTTCACTATCCCGTGTACCTGCTCCTTTACCGATAAAAGGGCAGTCATTACCACCACTACCGCCAGCGACTCCTGTACGTATCCCTGTGAAACAAATACTCCGAGCAGCAGGGTGGACAACATGGACAATTCCGATGTGAGTCCGTAACGCTCCTGCTGAACCTGATAATAGTATGTGACCGACATGAACAGAAAAAAGCCCAGAATGGTAAACGGAATTACCCACATCACCGAGTTGTTGGCCACTGTGCCGCTCAGATAACCCAGTATGGCCACCAGGGTAAAGGTACGTATGCCCCCCACGTGCGCTCGCTCGCTGTGCGTATTGAACTCTCTTTCAAGACCGATGATAAGTCCCATGGCTGCTGTCACAAGCAAATGTAGAAAAAAAGGCGGCAAAATGGCGGTTTCCATAGTTCAGTCTGCAATGGTAAGAACTGCAATGATACTAAAATCTTACATTTGCACCCTCCCTGAACAAAGAGCATTTCCGCCGGATATGCTTCAGATAATCAATCGTCACAACAATGCAACGTGTCTATTTCGATAATGCAGCCACAACTCCCGTCTCGGCCGAGGTAGTCGAGGCAATGATCCCCGTACTGAAAGAGCAGTTCGGAAATCCTTCCAGTATTCACGCAGAAGGACGTCAGATTCGGGCTGCCATAGAAACCGCCCGAAAAACGGTAGCCCAGTGTATAGGAGCCGGCACCGGTGAGGTTTTCTTTACCTCGGGCGGCACCGAAAGTAATAACATGGCCCTCAAAAATGCCGTCCACGACCTGGGCGTAAGACGTATCATCAGCTGCCCCTCGGAACATCACTGCATCACGCACAGTATTGATGCACTCGTCAGGGAAAATAATATTGAAGTGGTCTGGCTCAAACCCGACCGCCTCGGCAGAATCAGCTGTGATGAACTGGAAAAATGTCTCTCTGAAGCAGCAGGCGTGAAAACGCTGGTATCGCTCATGCACGCCAATAATGAAATAGGTACCATGATTGACCTGGCACGTATTTCAGAACTGTGCCGCCGGTACGGAGCTCTCCTTCACAGCGACACAGTACAAACAATCGGACACTTCCCGATCAATGTACAGGAAACACCGGTGAACTTCCTTTCCGGTGCAGCTCACAAGTTCCATGGACCCAAAGGCGTCGGCTTTATCTATATCAATCCGGATACGCACATCAGACCGTTCATTGACGGCGGCGCTCAGGAACGCAATATGAGGGGCGGAACTGAAAATGTTTACGGAATCGTCGGACTGGCCAAAGCACTCGAACTGGCAACAGCAGAAATGGAGAGCCGGTCGGCTCACATACGGGATGTAAGGAATTACATGAAAACCCGGCTCCTCGATACCTTCGGGGATATTCAGTTCAACGGCGACCCCGACGGAATGAGCCTTTACACCGTATTAAGTGTATCTTTCCCGCCCGGCCCCAAAAATGAACTCCTCCTGCTGAATCTCGATATCATGGGAGTCAGCTGCTCGGGCGGCAGCGCCTGCAGCAGCGGCTCGGAAAAGGGGAGCCATGTACTCGAAGCTGTCGGCGCCGACCCCGCCAGAAAGAGTATCCGCTTCTCTTTCTCTCACTACAATACACGCGAGGAAGTGGATTTTGTCATTGAAAAACTCGGGACTATACTCCCGGCCAGACAAATATCGGTAACATGAAATTTTTCGCAAACTGCCTGCTGATAGCAATGATACTCGCCACGGCCACCGCCAGTGCCCAGCAGCCCGCCGGACCATCGCTCAATGCCACAGCTGAACAGGGCAAAGACAGCGTGCTGGTCACCATTATTCTGAAACATCAACAGGACAAGAATCTGCCCGAAATCCGGCGTATCCTCGAGGCTCAGGGCTTTTGGGATGTGTTCCCGCCTCAGGACACACGGGTGGTTTCCTGGACGCTGGCCGTGGGCCTGGGCCATATCGTTACATTGCAGGTGCCCGCAGGCTCCGTCCGCCGCCTGAATCTGGCACTGGAAAACGGAGCCTGGGGAGCCTTCAACACGGAAGTCTATCTGTCTTACGACTACCAGAAGGTCTGGGAAACGTATGTGAACCAGCGGGAAGAAGCCAAAGACGACAGAAACCGCTGAAGCCGGCAATCACCCGGGCATGGCAGGTGCACCGGAGATGCCACTATTCGCTCTTGTACTCTCCCTGAATGGATGACTTCACCACACGCATAAAGGTCTTCTCGTCAACCATCAGCCTTACAATGGGGCCGTCAACTTTGGTGATACGACCGATAATACCGGCGTTGGTTACTACATCCATACCCTCCCGAAGCTCATCCTGGAACTTTTGCACTTCTTTCTGACGTTTCATCTGTGGCCTGATCAAAAAGAAGTAGAAAACTGCGATGATCAGAAGCGGAAATATCAGGCTGATGGAACTGCCACCCGGCTGTGCCTGGAGTATCAAATTGAAAACGAACATTTTACAAGTGCAAATTTGGTTAAAAATAACGAAAGCCTGTTTTCATGGAAAATCACGAAATACCGTTCGTGCGGCAAAATTACTATTAATATCGCTTTTTTCGCCCGTATTTCTCAGACAAAACAGACATTTGTGCCCTCAATTTTTTCAGTGAATAATTTCTACCAAAATGGGTTCCAGTAACGGCCACCACCGCCTCTCAACCGCAGGTATTCTCATTACGCTCGGTATCATCTTCGGTGATATCGGCACCTCCCCGCTCTATGTGATGAAGGCGGTCATCGGTGAAGGGAATCTCATTGATGCCCGAACGGTGCTGGGAGGTGTGTCTCTTGTGTTCTGGACACTCACTATCCAGACTACCATCAAATACGTATTCCTCGTGCTGCGTGCAGACAATAACGGCGAGGGAGGTATATTCTCGCTTTACTCTCTGGTCAAGAGACGCAAAAAATGGCTGATGATACCCGCACTGCTGGGCGGCTCCGCCATGCTCGCCGAAGGTATGATAACGCCACCGATCTCTGTGGCGGCGGCTATCGAGGGCCTGGCTATCAAATACCCGAATATTCCCACGATTCCGATTATTATCGTCATTATTTCGGTACTTTTCTACATACAGCGATTCGGCACCGCCACGGTTGGCAAGAGCTTCGGCCCCATGATGCTGATATGGTTCTCCATGCTGGCAGGCCTCGGAATAAGCCAGATAGTGCACTATCCCGAAGTTTTCAGGGCTGTCAACCCGATGTACGGAATTGAACTGCTGCGGCAAAGCCCCAATTTCCTGTATGTACTCGGCGCCGTTTTTCTGTGTACCACCGGCGCCGAAGCGCTCTATGCCGATCTGGGTCACTGCGGCCGCTCCAACATCAGAATCAGCTGGATATTCGTCAAGTCAAGCCTGCTGCTCAATTACTTCGGACAGGCAGCCTGGCTGCTTCAACACGAAGGCATGAAGCTCGACGACAATCCGTTCTACGGTATCATGCCGGAATGGTTCCTCTGGCCCGGTATCATCATCGCCACTTTCGCTGCCATCATCGCCAGCCAGAGTATGATCTCGGGTTCTTTTACCCTGGCCTCAGAAGCTATTCGACTCGGCTTTCTGCCCAAAATGACCGTGAAATTCCCCACTCACTTCAAGGGTCAGATCTATATTCCGGCTGTCAATACTTTCCTGTGGCTGGGCTGTATTGCAGTAGTACTCTATTTCAGGCACAGTTCGGAAATGGAGGCCGCCTACGGGCTCTCTGTGGTATGTACCATGCTCTGCTCCACAATCCTGCTGTCCAACTTCCTGGTGATACACCGCGTAAAGGCTGCGCTTGTCTGGGCGTTCCTCGCCTTCTATCTGATCTGGGAAGGCGGTTTCTTCCTCGCAAATACCCTCAAGTTCATGGAAGGAGGCTATATCACCGTCATGGCAGCCTCACTGCTCTTCAGTACGATGTTCCTGTGGGTTACCGCCCGCGAAATACGCCGCAGATATGCCGACGAGGTAAAAATAGAGGATTACCTCGACCAGCTCATCATGCTGAGCAATGACACGGAAATACCCAAATATGCCACCAATCTGGTCTTTCTGACCACTGCAAAGGGCCCACACAAGATTGAGGAGAAAGTGGTGTACTCTATCCTCCAGACGCAACCCAAACGCGCCGATGTTTACTGGTTTGTTCATATCGAAACTACCGACGAACCATTCACCATGGAGTATGATGTAAATACTATCGCTCCCAACGATGTATATAAAGTCAATTTCAGACTCGGTTTCAGGGTGCAGCAGCGAATGAATCTGTTCATGCGCAAGGTGGTGGAAGATCTGGTGGAAAATGAAGAACTGACGGTTTACTCAAGGTATCATACAATTACCGGCAGGTATCCCACAGGCGATTTCCGCTTTGTTCTTATTCAGGAATTTCTGTCCAACGAAAATGAACTGCCCTGGAAGGAAAATGTTGTGCTGTCAATATACCTCACTGTAAAAGGATGGGTCTCTTCTCCCAAAAACTGGTTCGGCCTCGACTCCGATTCGGTGGATGTGGAAAAAGCCCCGCTTGTTCTCGAACCCGTAAAATCTGTACCGCTCAAAAGGCGTCAACGCTGAATCTGGTCCCGATCATGAAATACCCGTCTCCCTGCTTTGTCCTCGATGAAGCGCGCCTCCGAAGCAATCTCGAACTCATCGGACGTGTACAGCGCGAAAGCGGCGCACAAATCATTCTGGCGTTCAAAGGCTTCGCCATGTGGAGCACTTTCCCGATCCTGCGCGAATACATACACGGAGCCACCGCCTCCTCACTGAGCGAAGCCCGACTCTGTCATGAGGAAATGGGCACAAAAGCGCATACATACTCGGTCGCTTACCTGCCATCCGAATTCGGCAAAATCCTGAAACTGTCGAGCCACATCACTTTCAACTCGCTCTCGCAATGGAAGAAGTACAGGAACAAAGTGCTGAATGCTCCCGAAAAGGTGAGTCCGGGCATTCGCGTCAATCCGGGATGGTCGCCAGTCAAAACGGATCTGTATAACCCGGCATCAGCCGGCTCCCGTCTCGGCGAACCGGTCGAAAATTTCAAAAGCAGGTTCCCCGACGGTATAGAAGGTCTTCACTTCCATGTGCTGTGCGAAAGCAGCAGCCACGACCTCGAAACCACACTCGGTCACTTCGAAAAACAGTTCGGAGCTTTCCTCCCCAAACTGAAATGGGTCAATTTCGGCGGCGGCCACCTCATGACCAGAAAAGGCTACGACACCGACCATCTCATCCGTGTCATCCAGGCATTCCGGAAACGACACCCGAATCTGCAGGTGATCCTCGAACCCGGAAGTGCCTTCGCATGGGATGCCGGTATCCTCGTGGCTACCGTACTCGATATTGTGAGCAATAAGGGTGTGAAAACAGCCAATCTTGATGTCTCTTTCACAGCTCACATGCCTGATACACTCGAAATGCCCTACAGACCCGGCGTTCGCGACGCAGTCGCCGACGCATCAACGGCAAAGTATCGCTACCGACTGGGCGGTATCAGCTGCCTGAGCGGCGACTTCATGGAAGAATACGGATTCGACAAACCCCTCAAGGTCGGCCAGCAAATCGTATTCGAAGATATGATTCACTACACTATGGTGAAAACAACTGCCTTCAACGGTGTAACGCACCCCTCCATCGCTATCCTGAGGCCCGATGGCAAACTGGATGTGGTCAGGAAGTTCGGTTACAAAGACTATAAAAACAGGCTATCCTGAGTCTGCTATCTTCTTCAGAAAATCGCCATGACAACGCTGCGGATAACAGTGGCAGCCCAGTGCCTTGCCCCTGAGCCCGCGCACTTTGCTGTGCAGACTGGTCTTCAGCCCGTAAAATATCTCGTACTTGTCGCATATTTCGTCTCTGTCGCCATCCTGCCCCATCAGAAACGGATTGGCCCAGTCTGATGTCTTGTCAACAGCCACAAATATGCCCTCGTCGCGCGCGTACCTGAGTGCGTGAAAGTTCCTGTAGGTGTTGATCACTACTGTATGGCCAGCCTTCATCTGCTCTATCAGCTCCCGATCAGCTTCGGGTATGAACTCGAGCGGCTCCTCTGTGTCGGCAACGGCATCTTCAGTACCCGGCTGCTCTCCCCGGATCTGTTTGTATGCTTCGTTGATACTGATCTCTCCGCGCAACAGTTGCTGCTTCATCTCGTCAGTACCCTTGTGCTCTATCTTCTTGACCTTGGCAATGGTATCGTGGGAAACAGCAGCTATTCGTGCCAGTTCTTTTTTGGTGTCAACAGGCCTGAACTCATCTTCACCCGATGGCAGCAGAACTCCCCCTCTGCCGCCGCGCTGGTTCTGCCTGCCCTTTTCGCGAAACAACCCCTCCAGCTGCAGGGCCAGCACCGAACGCTGGTAGCTGGATATGTTCCTCCTGCCAAACTGGTTGGTGATCATCCAGGCTTTGGCACTGATGTATCCATCAAAATCACGATATACTATGTGGAAGGGCTTGCCATGCTCCGTGGCAATCTCGTAACGGTTATGACCGTCTATGAGCACTTCTGTCAAAGCTCCTGTGTCCGGGTCGGGCCAGCGCCCCACAACAAGGGCATCCCTGACGCCCTCGGCAAGAACGCTCTGCTCCAGTGTCGCCAGCTCGTCGTGCGACAGGGGCGGAATAAGGTTCCGAAACTCGCTGAGTATTTTCATGCCCGTTGATCCTGCTGAATTCTTACGGACAAATATAACGGATTGATGACAAACCGCGCCGGATTATTCCGACATGTCCATGGTGTGATATACGTTGAGTACATCGTCGTCCTCTTCCAGACGATCAATGAGCTTGACCATCTGCTCCACCTCGGAGTCGTCCAGCTTTTTGGTCGTGTTGGGAATGTACTCAAGTCCGGCACTGCTGGCCTCGATATTGCGGTCTTCGAGTGCTTTCTGCATGGTGCCGAAATCGGTGAAACTCGCATAGAGCACCATCTCGTCATCTTCGCGCTTCAGTTCCTCCAAACCTGCATCAATCAGTTCCAGCTCCAGGGAATCCCAGTCATGACCCTCTGCCTTTACCTTGAAAACGCCCTTGCGGTCGAACAGGAACGCTACACTGCCAGAAGTGCCCAGCGCACCGCCACACCGGTCGAAATACATGCGAACGTTCGCAACCGTACGGGTCGGGTTGTCGGTGGCCGTCTCCACAAGCACTGCAATGCCGTTCGGACCCTTGCCCTCATAAACAACCTCCTGAAAGTTGTCCGCTTCCTTGCCACTGGCCTTCTTGATGGCACTCTCCACGTTGGTCTTGGGCATGTTGGCTGCCTTGGCATTCTGGATGGCAAGCCTGAGCCTGGAGTTGTACTCGGGGTTGGCTCCCCCCGACTTCACCGCCAGGGCAATCTCCCGACCAATACGTGTGAAGGTTTTGGCCATGCCGGCCCAACGCTTAAACTTTCTTTCTTTGCGGAATTCAAACGCGCGTCCCATAAATGTGGAATATTTTGGTTGTTCACGGCAAAACAGTTTGCCAGACACTGATGATGCCCTGATAACAATATTTGCAACTCAAAAGCGCCGCAAAATTAGCCATTTTGCCGATATCAACAAAGAAATCTTTCCAAAAGCCGGCTCATTTATTCATTCCCTTGGCATGTATGGAGCAAAACTTGCACCTTTGTGTCCGAGTTTTTGTTTTACACACAGCAATGCATCCATAATTATGAAAAACTGGTTCCTCGCCGCGATCCTCCTCAGCCTGTCTCTCTCCACGGTATCGGCTCAGAACAAGACCGCCAATTCCGATATCTTCATGTCCCAGTCTGTACTGAGTACCGCACAATGGGCCGGTTTCAAGTACAGGGAACAACTCGATCTCGCACGCCAGGGCGATATGCGCGCAGTAGAGGAATTGCTCAACTTCAACGGAACCGTTGACGGCCGCGAAGGCCTCGACCACGCCGTTACCTGCCTCGAACTCATCCCTTTCTCCTCCGATCTCGTCTTCGCCGGTGCACTCAACAAGGGAAAACCCGCACTCCGGAAACTCATGCTCGAACGCCTTGTCATCGCTCAGGGCCGTACCAAAACGGAAGCGCTCCGCAAACCGCTCTCCGAATGGGCACCCCTCACGTGGGCGGTACTCAACGGCAAGCCATTCGAACCGTCAGATGATTCTACCGACGAGTGCATGATGTCCAGACCACGACAGCAAAAAGAACAGGAAAAAGCACCCTCCGATATCGCACCCAAAGAAATCAAACAGTAATCATTCAGACCCGCCAGCTAAAGACCAATGGCCTTCAGAATTTATACCAAAACCGGCGACAAGGGTGAAACAGCCCTGTTCGGAGGAAAAAGAGTACCCAAAAGTCACCTGCGCGTGGATGCGTACGGCACTGCCGACGAACTGAATGCTTTTATCGGACTCCTCCGCGATGGCCTCCACGATGAACCTGTCAGAAATGCGCTGTCGGCAGTACAGAATAACCTTTTCGCAATCGGCGCGCACCTGGCATCCGACCCCGAAAAAAATCCACCCCCGCCCGGTATCTCCACCGATGATATCGAATGGCTCGAAAAAGATATGGATGCCATGGAAGCCGGTCTGCCACCCCTCCGCAATTTTATTCTGCCGGGCGGCCACCCCTCCGTATCTCACTGCCACCTGTGCAGAACTGTCTGCCGAAGGGCCGAACGACTGATTGTCGCCCTGCAGCTGGCAGAAGAACCCGTTGATGAAATCATTCTGAAATATATGAACCGGCTGTCCGACTGGTTCTTCGTTCTCGGAAGGAAACTCGCAGCAGACCTGAAAGCAGAAGAGGTTATCTGGAAACCCCGGCAGGCGTGATGTCCTGCTTCTTGTCAAAAAACAGCACAGAATCAGCGCCGTCTGTCTCCCGCCAGCGCACTTTCACATACGCCTCATCCAGCGCATCCACACTGATGCCCGCATAGTCAGGCTGAACAGGTATCTGCCGGTTGAAACGACGGTCAACCAGTACCAGCAACTCCACCGCACGGGGCCTGCCGTAATGCTGCAAGGCTGAAAGGGCGGCAGATATGGTGCGACCCGTATAGAGCACATCGTCTATCAGAAGCACCTTTTTCCCGGCCACCACAAAGTCTATCCTGTTCGGATAAGCCGTGAGCGGCCCGGCCTCCGTGCGAAAATCATCGCGGTAAAAGGTGATATCGAGCTTGCCGTACTCTATCTGACTGGAACCGGTCAGTACCTGCAACCGCTCGTAAATACGATCAGACAGCAACACGCCGCGAGGCTGTATCCCTATTATACAGGCGTTCGCGAAATCACCCCAGTCCTCCAGAAGCTGGTGGCAAAGCCGCTCGATAACGAGCTGCATCCTGTCCTGATCAAGTAGTGTTTTTCCAACTTGCATAACGCGGCCAAAGATAAGACCTTTGCGAGTTTCTTTGTTCGTAAAACAAACAGGGATAAATTTTGTTAAACATCTTTTAACTTTGTAACCAGTCTGCCGCCACCACCGGCAATCAGTAATTCTGACCGGTTTCACTTGAATCACACCGCCAGGTAGCCGAAAAGCAGCACCATTTCGTTTCTACTACCATGACTCTTGGAATTGATGACATGGCACTCTATGTGCCCAAAATTTATCTTGACATTCATACGCTGGCAGAAAAGCGGAATATCGCCTATGAAAAGCTGTCGCGCGGACTGGGCCTCCACAAAATGGCCTTCTGCGATATTCATGAGGACGCAGCCACTATGGCAGCTGAAGCGATATATGAACTCATCGAACGCAATAATATTGACCCGCGCACGATAGGACGCGTGTATATGGGCACCGAAAGCGCACTCGACGGCTCCAAACCGACAGCCACCTATGCAGTGGAAATGGTACAGAAACGCCTCGCAGACAAATGGGGCGAACACTGCTTCCGAAACTGCGATGTGCTCGACATGACTTTCGCCTGTATCGGTGCGGTGGACGCACTGCACAACACGCTCGACTGGATAGCCGCCAATCCGCGAAATATCGGTATCGTGGTGGCCAGCGATGTGGCAAAATATGAACTGGAATCGTCAGGCGAATATACACAGGGCGCCGGAGCTGTGGCAATGCTGGTCAAATCAAACCCGCGACTGCTCGCCTTCCGGCAGGTATGCGGTGTCGCCATGGACAGTGTACACGATTTCTACAAACCACGACGCGATACCTACACCGATACGCCTGTTTTCGACGGACAGTTCTCCAATCAGTGCTATCAGTGGCGTATGCAGGAAGCTCTTGAAGACTTCAGATCCAGGGCCGAAATCTCCGGCCTGATGAAGCCCGGACAAGTACCCGCCATCTCCGAACGCTGGGCCCGCATGATTTTTCACCTCCCGTATGCTTTCCACGCCAAAAGAATTTATGTGGAACAGTTCATATCTGAACGCAAACTGAAGGGAGCCTGGGAAAAAGATGCCGCCAGATTCGGGTTTCAGGAACCATCCCGGGAACATTACCCCGATCAAAAATCAGCCGACAAAGCAACAGCAGCTTTCCTCAAATCGGTGAGCGAATCCTCCCTCTACAAAAAATTCGTCAGCGATAAAATCGAAAAATCACAGCGCGCAAGCCAGGAAACTGGCAATCTGTACACCGCATCCATATTCCTGGCGCTGATGAGCTCCCTTGAATCCGACCGGAACGACAAGGCCCGGCTCGACAAAAAAAGACTCGGCTTCATAGCCTACGGAAGTGGCTCCAAGGCAAAAGTGTTCGAAGCCACCGTACAACCCGGATGGGAAAATGTAGTGCAGCACTTTCAACTGTTTTCCAAACTGGGCAAACGAACGCCTCTCTCGTGGGAACAATATGAATCGCTGCACAAAGGCTGCTCCCAAACCTCTGTACACCCCGAAAAAAACGCCTGGGGCCTCAGCAACATCGGCACCGAAGGAGTAACGCTCGGAGCCAGATATTATAAAATGTTCGAATAACCCCGTAATCCATGAGCCAGGAAGATCCTACAGCAGAGCGCAGAAAACACGATCATATCGCGCTGGCATTCAAAAGCCGCGTGGAATCCGGCGAACTGGATGCCCGGTTTTACTATGAACCCGCTCTCTCGGCACACCCGAAGGAGGGCTCTCTGCCGCCTTTCAGCTTCCTGGGAAAGACGCTCCGTACGCCCATGTGGGTGTCTTCCATGACCGGCGGAACAGCGCTGGCCCGCAAAATTAACAGGAACCTCGCGCAGGCATGCGCAGAATTCGGCATGGGTATCGGCCTAGGATCCTGCAGACAGCTGCTCAACAGCAACGAATTCCTGCCCGATTTCGACGTGCGTAATATCATGGGCCCCGACTTGCCGCTTTACGCAAACCTCGGATGCGCCCAGATCGAACAACTGCTCGAAAATAATTCGGTCGAAAAATTGCAGGAACTGATTGACAAACTGCATGCAGACGGCCTGATTATTCATGTAAACCCGCTCCAGGAAGCCATGCAGCCGGAAGGCGATCACTTCAGCCGGCCACCGCTGGAAATAGTGGAAGAGGTACTCAGCCGGTTCGAATTCCCGGTCATCGTCAAGGAGGTAGGACAGGGGTTCGGCCCCGCAAGCCTCCGGGCTCTGCTCAAACTGCCCCTCGCAGCTGTCGAATTCGGCGCCGCAGGGGGCACCAACTTCGCCCTCCTCGAACTGCTCCGAAGTAACGAACAATACCGGAATACTTTCGCCGGACTCGCACGCGTGGGACACTCCGCTGCCGAAATGCTGGTGTGGTCCAATAATGTTGCCGCTGAAACAGGAAGTGAATGCAAAACACGCCACCTCATTATCTCGGGAGGCGTATCCGACTATCTCGACGGTTATTACCTGATCAAACAATCGGTGCTGCCTGCCGTTTACGGACAGGCATCAGCATTCCTCCGACATGCACAGGACGACTACGAATCACTTCGTACCTTTGTACGCGCACAGGTGCGCGGACTGGAACTGGCCAATGCCTTCCTCGCGCCCCGGTAAAGCATGCCCGCTAAGGCGTATCTGTCTGTTTAATATTAATTCTGAATTATGAAAACCATCAACGGTTTTTCAAAGTTGTCCAAAGCGGAGAAAATCAACTGGCTGGCAGAAAACTTCTCCACTGCTCCCGATGAACTCGCTGCTACCCTGGCATCCTGGCAACACAACGACGAAGCCACTCAGCGTGTAGTGGATGGCTTCACCGAAAATGCCGTTTCCAATTATGTACTCCCGTACAGTATTGCCCCCAATTTCGTGATCAATGGCCGGCCGTATGCCGTCCCGATGGTGATTGAAGAGAGCAGTGTGGTGGCCGCAGCAAGCAGCGCCGCCAAATTCTGGCAGGAAAGGGGCGGCTTTCACGCTGAAATACTCGGAACCGTGAAACTCGGACAGGTGCATTTCCGCTGGCCTGGAAAATCGGAAAGGCTCCGGCAGATTTTCCCCGATATCCGCAATTATCTGCTCGCCTGTGCCGACGACCTCACAGAGAACATGCGCAAACGCGGCGGAGGTGTACTGGATATAGAACTTGTTGATTTTGAAACTGTTGAACCTCACTACTTCCAGTTGCGTGTTTCTTTCGAGACCTGCGACAGCATGGGCGCCAACTTCGTCAATTCGGTGCTGGAACGATACGCCGACAGTCTCGAACTGTTTTTTACCGATCACCCCGGCCTGTCCGACAGTGAACGCGATGTAGAGGTCATCATGTCTATTCTCTCCAATTATACGCCCGATTGTGTCGTGCGCGCATGGGTGGAATGTCCGGTCTCCTCATTTGCCGAACTCGCCAGAAGTCAGGGTATGGATGCCGAAGCACTGGCCCGCCGGTTTGCCATGGCAGTTCGCATCGCCCGGATAGATCCATACCGCGCCACAACGCATAACAAAGGCATATATAATGGTATTGATGCTGTGGTACTCGCTACCGGAAATGACTTCCGTGCCATTGAAGCATGCGGTCACACGTACGCCTCCCGCGACGGACAGTACCGCAGCCTGAGCAGCTGCGAGCTCCGGGATGGCATTTTCCACTTTGAACTGAATATCCCGCTCGCCATGGGCGCCGTCGGCGGACTCACCGCGCTGCACCCGCTGGCACGCAAATCACTGGAAATTCTCGGGAATCCTTCCGCTGAAGAGCTGATGTGCATCACTGCTGCCGTGGGTCTCGCCCAAAACTTCGCGGCAGTCAGATCGCTGATTACCACCGGCATACAGCAGGGACACATGAAAATGCACCTGACGAATATACTCAACCACCTGCAGGCCACCGAAGAGGAAGCCGCAGCCGCCCAGTTTCATTTCCAGCGGGAAACGGTGAGCTTCAGTGCTGTTCGGTCTTTTCTGGAAATCATGCGCGCGGGGAACTGATATCAGTACCTTTTCACACCAGTCACGTAATACATTTCCATGGGGCCCTTGTTCTTGGCTTCAAGCTTGCCCCTGTACTCCCAGTCAAACTCGTATTTCGAGTTCCAGTAGGCGGTCTCGCTCACATTGATGCGACCGGTTTCGCACGATTCCTCCATGCGCGCAGCGGTATTAACCGTGTCGCCCCAGATATCGTAGGCAAACTTTTTGGCGCCCACCACTCCGGCAACAACCGGACCGGCATGAATACCCACCCGGGCCTCAAAGTAGGGAAGCCCCTGACTCATACGCTCCGCCTTCAGTGCAAGCAGGAAATCCTGAATTTCAAGAGCAGCCCTGATCATGTCGGCCGGATTCACATTCTTGTCCGACAAACCGGATGCACATATATAGGCATCACCCACAGTTTTGATTTTTTCAATGTTGTATTTGCTGATAATCTGGTCGAAACCGGAGAAACAGTGATCAAGCTCCTCCACCAGCTGCTCGGGAGTCAGTTTTTCCGCCGCCCTGGTGAAGCCTTTGAAATCTATGAACATCACAGTGGCCTGTTCATATCTTCTGGCAGCCACCTTGTTGCGCGCTTTCAGCTCCTCGGCAATGGCAGGTGGCAGGATGTTCAGCAACAGACTGTCGGTTTGACGCTGGGCAGTCTCAATCATGGAGTTTTTAACAGACAACTCGTTGGCCATGCGACGCTTGGCCCGAAAACGCAGATAAAACAGGAAAGCCAGCAAAAAAGCAAACCCGAACAGCAAAAAAGACAGGTTGCGGGTAGCCTGAAGGGCCTCTTTCTCCAGCCTGAGCTCTGCCTCGCGGCGCTTCTGCCCCTGTATCTCGCGTTCCTGTTGCGCTTTCACGATGGAATCAATCATCTGCTCCTGTGTAAGATTCCTCAGGCGCAGGTTGTTGACCCTGACAATTGAATCGGCCCGCTGCTTTTCTCTTGATATCTGGTCAATAGCAGCAGATTTTTCGTCTATCTGTAACTGCGACTGCTCCTGTACGTCTTTCAATTGTGACTGATAGCTGTTCTCCAGCACGGCCTTCTGTCCGGTGGCCTGCGCCAGCTGTTCCTTCAGTTGCCGGTTCTCTGCCTCCAGCGCAGTCAGCTGGTTTTCGAGCTTGCGCTGGGCATCCCCCCCGCTGCGGGCCCCGGGCCCGGCATTGTCCTTCAGGTACTTGACGATTTCTGTACTCCACTTGAGGGCCTCCCTGAAATCATTTTGCTTTGAAGCTATATCCTGCAGTTTTTCCATGGAAGTTACCGCAGCATCGCGGTATCCGTAATTGCGGGCGGTATTCCATGCCCTGATGTAGCGGCCGTTGGCTTCCTTGTAATTTCGCTGCCGGTACTCGGCTTCAGCAGCAAGCAGGGCTGCCTCGGTTTCTCTCTTCTTGTCACCGATTTCAGTGGCAAGCTGATTGGCCCTTGTGGCATAGTCTGATGCCTTTTTGGGAGCAGAAGCGAGTGTCTTCTCGGCTATCTGATAGGCGTAATTCATTTTTTCCTGCTTCGACCCTGACCGGTTGAAGCGTGATTCCAGTTCGGTTACAGACTGCGCAGCAACTGTCTGAACTCCCGGTGAGCAGAAAAACAAAATCAGAAAGTAAATGTACCTCATCAGGACAGCGTGCAGTTGACCGGTTAACGTGAAATCAAAAGGACAATCGCAAATATCTGAATAAGTTGGCATATCATGTATTATCCGGCCAGATAAGTAACTGACTAAACGACAAACAGGCAGCCGGTCATTCAGCCGGCTGCCTGTTTTTGTGCATTCCCGGACGACAGTTTTTTTTCTGTCGCCTGTCAGGAATACTATCTGTGCATCGAAACCGGCATGTTGCCGTCAAATTTGCCCGTCAGCACGGGTGTCTGCTGGTCTCCTGTATATTCACGCACCCTGTTATACACAAAGGTGTGCAATTCCTTGACAGACACAATGTTGTCATCGTTTGTATCAGCTTCGCCCTTCATCCCGCGGAGCAGGTAGTAGGTAAATACTCCCTGGCGAAGTCCCTTGTCCTCGAGCGAAAGTTCCTCGCCCTTCGACGACATGAGCAGTGCAATACCGCCATCGGACTCCTCAAAAGCCCTGTAATAGCGCTCCAGGGAAACCTGCGCCGGCCCGCCACGAGCTGCCATATCGCTGTTGTACTCCAGTGAACCGCTGTGACAGGCATCGGCAATGCAAATCTTGTGCCGGGCCTTGCTTTCCATAAATATGCTGCGCACTTCATCATGGCGCAGTTTGTTGCTGTAGCCATCAAAATCGTAGGGCAGGAAGCAGCCCTCCAGTCCGTGACCACTGAAATACATCATGATCACATCGTTTTCATCTGCCTTCAGAAAGAATCTGCGCATGGTGCGCAGGATATTTTCGCGCGTGGCGCCCTCGTCAACCAGTATCTCGATCTGATCGTCGGGAAGTGCCCCGCCGAGCGGACTTTTCAGGTGAGAATAGAAACGGAACGCATCGTCATCGGTAAATTTGAGGGTCGGCATGGATGTGTATTTTCCGACTCCAACAACAACGGCCCAGATTTTGACATCGCTGCTGTTCTCGACTGCCACCGATTCTTCAGGTATTTCTTCACTGGAGTCGAGCTCCTGTACGATAGACCCGTTCAGCCAGACCGCTCCGTAGGTTCTGCCGTTGGCAAACTTCATCACTCCCTCGCCATTGGGTTTGTTGCTTTCCCATTCTCCCTCGTAACGATCACCGTTGGCATAGTAGCAGGTGCCCTTTCCGTGTGGTGCTCCGTCCTTGAACTCGCCCACCCATATAGAGCCTTCCGGATAGCGGTAGTATCCCTTGCCGCTGCGGCAGTAGGTGGCGCCACAGTTGCGAAGACCCGTCAGGTCGGGCTTTGCCGCAACCTTTCCGGCAGATTCCCGGCCGGCTTCATCGTTGCCTTGCTCCGCAGGAGGCTCATTTTCAACTTTTTCTGTACTGTTGCGCGTGATCCGGTCGGGAGCAGCAACCGGCTTGCCCATTTCCCACTGACCATGTTTTTCGGTACCGTCACTGTAACGCAGCACTCCGCGGCCGTGTTTTTTGTTGTTGCTCCACTCGCCGGCGTAGTAGGCTCCGTCCGGATAGTACATGGTGCCCTCTCCCTCAAATACTCCGTTCACAAAGGAACCCTCATAACGCTCCTTCGACTCGAAGTAGTAAACACCCTGGCCGTTGGGCTGATCGTTTTTCCAGGCGCCAACATAGCGGTCGCCGCTCGACGCAAAAAACATGGAACCCTCGGAACCCTGCTTTTTACCCATGAAAAATGTCCCCTCATAAACGTTGCCATCGGCATAGGTCATCTTTCCCTGACCGTGACGCTGGCCATTCTGAAATTGCCCCGTGTATCTTGAGGTGGCAGAATAGCGGTAAGTCCCTGTGCCAGTCTGGCAGTTCCCGCTGATGCATTGCGCCGAAGTTTCCGCTGTCAGGAAAAGCGAGAAAACCGTGAGTGCGCAGGTAATGGTAACAAGATTAAACCCCTTCATAACGTAATGGTTTAAGAGATGAAAAACAAACAGAAAGGATGAAGAAGGGCGCAGTGATGCTCTTTTCTGGATTAAATGCCGGAGGATCCGGATTCCTGTACATCGTGGCAAAAGAAGTTTACCCTGACGGCAACCGAGGCGGATTAAATTGATGCAGGAACAACATTTATGTATCTAATATTGTGCCATTCATATACAGCTATTTCAGAATTTGTAATTTTGCAGTTCAGTTTTTCCTCCAAATTTCTGACTTTCAATTAATTATAAATTTTTACCATGTTAAAAAATTTTTTCATTTGTCTGATGGCTGTATCCATGGCGGTGTCGTGCAGTCAGAAAAGCGCTCAGTCTTCCAGTGATGGCAAGCACTTCGGTAACACCATCAATGCCAAAAATGCCATTACGTTCGAAACGCTGATGACAAAAATGGAAACATCCGACTCTCTGAATGCCAAGGTGACGGGCATGGTCAAGGATGTCTGCCAGAAAAAAGGCTGCTGGATGTCAATGGTATCTGATCAGCCCGGCAAACCGCCCATGCGGGTCACTTTCAAGGACTACGCCTTTTTCATGCCCAAAGATCTGGGCGGGAAACGGGTGGTCATTGACGGTTTCGCGCGGGTGGAAGTCACTTCCGTGGAAATGCTCCGCCACTTCGCTGAAGATGCCGGCAAGTCAAAAGCGGAAATCGAGGCAATCACGCAACCCAAACGGGAAGTTTCCTTCGAGGCTTCCGGCGTACTGGTGCTCGACTGATTTCACCTCAGCTCCTGCATCTCCGAGTAGAAAATCAGTTTCCACTCCTTGTTTTCATCCTTGTAAAAATGGCGCTCAAGGCCGTAATTTACCATAGGATACTGCAAACGCTCGACGACTAACAGGTCGTCGAGCGTTTCTGTTGAACGCTTCAGCCCGGCATCTTTCATATCGGGGCGACGCTGCATGGTCCAGTTGGACGGTTCCCACATGGCCAGCACTTTTTTGGGAGTACCATCACTTTGGGCTTCCGCTTTCTCCCCGCGCAACGGCCACTCTATATGGGCTGTCTGATACAGACTGTCCTCGTGAAATTTGTCGTAAAACGCACGAAAATCTGCCGGCAAATCGGAAAACTCAACCGGATGCGGATCAGCAATATTGCCGGAGCCTCCACCACATGACATTTGTGTCGCCGACAGGACGGCGAGGAAAAAAACAGTCAGTCGCATTGTTTCAGTTTTTTCATCAGTGCCCGTACAGCCAGGCAATGGTATTTTTGTAAAATATACGCTCCACGGTTTCCGAAGGCAGTCCCATCTGCTCTATGAAGGCGCCTATCTCCAGATCTCCCAGCGGAAAGGGGTAGTCGGTTCCGAGACAAACCCGGTCGTCGCCCACCACTTCCAGTATATAACGCAAAAGTTGCGGATCATGTGTGGCAGAGTCGTACCAAATTTTGTTCAGGTAGTGCCGCGGTGTTACCGGGTTGTCAACAGCCACCAGATCGGGCCGGCAGTTGAAACCGTGTTCTATCCTGCCAATGGTGGGAACGAATGAGCCTCCCGCGTGCGCAAGGCATACGCGCAGGTGCGGCAACCGCTCCAGCACGCCCCCGAAAACAAGCGAACAGGCCGCCCGGGCAGTCTCCGCAGGCATACCCACCAGCCACGGAAGCCAGTACTTTTTCATGTCTGCCTCCCCCATCATCTCCCACGGATGTATGAACACCGCCATGTCGAGCTCCTGACAGGCCTCGAAAAAAGGAAAGAACCGCACCTCGCTCAGGTTTAGTCCGTTGATGTTGGAACCAATCTGTACTCCGGGAAAATCAAGCTCCTTCAGTCTCTGCAACTCCCTGATTGCCAGATCCGTATCCTGCATGGGCACCGTACCCAGCGGAATGTAGCGCTCCGGATAATCATCGGCGATACCCGCCAGATGGTCGTTCAGAAACATGGAAAGGTCAAGGCAGTCCTCAGACTTTGCCCAGTAGGAAAACATGACCGGTATGGTGCAAACTACCTGCACCGAGGTACGGTACAATTCGTACTCCCGGATTCTGACCTCCGGATCCCAGCAGTTTTTGGCAATTTCCCTGAAAAATACGCCCCCCTTCATCATATTGGCAAACCCCTCCCGCTCGTGTACGAGGTGTATGAAATCTCCGTAACCGAATTTCTCCGCGAAGTCGGGCAGCTTCTCCGGGAGTATGTGGGTGTGCATGTCTATTTTCCGCATATCTGTACCTGCCGCTTATTCTCTGATCAGTTTTCCGCTCGCCGAACCCGCACTGCTGCGAACTTCCCAGTAATATATACCCGGTAGTTGCTGCGCCAGGGGGAGCCTGACCACTCCCTGACCGGAAACGGAAATCTGTTGCGCATATATCTGCTGCCCCGCCTGATTGTACAGCAAAACAGTCGTTTCTCCGGAAAGGCCCCGAAGCATCATCAGAGCGTCTGCCGTTGCCGGATTCGGTGAAACGAATGCTGTCACACCCTGTTCCACTGGCTGTTCTGTTGATGAAGGTGTGTAGGCAAGGGCCTTCTGTACTGCCGACAGGGCATCCACTCCGCCATATCCGTATGTGTTGTTGGGAACAACAGTACCCGAAACATCACCACAATCAATAAAGTCATACAGCGGGTATGCTGTCTCTTCCAGAAAATCTTCCAGCAGCTCCACTTCCCCGGCAAGATCGGGACGGGCAGACAACACAAGCGCAACTACACCGGCCACGTGCGGGCCTGCCATGCTGGTGCCGCTGGCGCTGCCGTACTGACCTCCCAGTGTGGAGGACCGTACTCCCACTCCGGGTGCACTGATATTGGGCTTCAGGCGATTGCTGCCGTCAATAGTAACTGGCCCGCGACTGCTGAAGTTGGCAATGGTGTCGTTGCTGCGAATGGCGCCCACACTGAAACTCTCCTCGAAATAGGCCGGCGGGCCATACGTGGTGGCACAACCGGAACCGAAGTTACCGTTACTCACCACCACAAATACGCCCGATGCCTTGAGATTGATCACCGCATCATGCAGTATTCCACTGACAGTCAGATCGGTACATCCCTCCACATAGTCGCAGTACCATGAGTTGTTGATTACATGCGGCGCTTTGGCCGGATCAGCATTCTGGCCGCCCAGATCCGTAGGTGCAAGGAACCACTGGAAGCATTCCAGGTAGGAGGAAGGCCGCCCCCAGCCCCTTTCCATATTCCTGCAACCCACCCATTTCGCTCCTGGCGCCACACCGGTCTGGTTGCCGAAGCCGTCATCTCCGGTCATGGTGCCCATGGTATGGGTACCGTGAAAATGATCGTCGCAGGGCTCCTGGGCGCTTAGTCCGCAGGGATTGGTACCTACCGGATTGCCCATCGAATCAAGGTTCAGCGGACTGTATTCATGGATGGCATCGTGCCAGTTGTACTGGTGTACGGCGGTAGCAGATGCTTCATCCCAACCCCGGTATTTGCCTTTGAGCGCAGGGTGTGTCCACTCGTAACCGGTATCGGCGCCACCCACGGTGATCCCCTGACCCGAAAAACCCAGACTCCATACCTCGGGCGCGTGCACGTGCGCAACACCCCACTCGACGCCGTTCCTTTCAGCAACGGAAGTGCCCTGTGTTTCGGCAGGGCCATGGAAGAAAATCCACGGATCGGCAGAAATGTGTTTTACCTCGGGCAACAGAGCCAGTTGCCTGACAAGTTCGGATGAAGCGGCATCAACAGACAATGCATTCGCGATAAAAAGGGTATTGCCCCCGGTATTGTGCTCGTTGAGCAGTTCCATGGCGCGGGCCTGCGAGCGCTGCGCGGTTGCCATCAACCGGTCGAAGACAAAGCGGGCTTTGGCCTCTTTCCCTTTGATCAGGCGGGCGCCTCTCGTGTCGGCCTGTTCCGTGAAAGAAACAAGCAGGGCAGGCTTTTCACCCCGGTTCAGGGCCGCGCGCACCTCGGGCGCCACTTTTTCCGGGGAGCCGGACTGCCCCTGTACAAGGGCGGGAATTATGATGCAAAAAAGGGCGATAATCCTTTTCATGGTATAGTGTTTGATGCTTGAGTGAACGACGAAGGCAAGAATTGTTCTTACCCGATTGACAACGATTTGCGTGCCCGAATGGCATCCTGAATAATTTTCCACACGCGGTCCCGCTCTTCGCCCTCAAGTGGCAGGCGGGGAGCGCGCACGTGCTCGGTTCCGAGGCCGGTAGCCACCCCGGCCAGCTTGATATACTGAACCAGCTTCGGATGAATATCAAGCTCCAGCAACGGCATGAACCAGCGATACAGAGCAGCAGCATCTGCAACCCGGCCTTCTTTTGCCATCCGGTAAACAGCCACCGTCTCTGCCGGAAAGGCATCCACAAGACCAGCCACCCAGCCGTGTGCCCCCAGAAGCAGACTCTCCAGGGCCAGCGTATCCACCCCGCACAATATTTTGAACCGGTCGCCGAAGCGGTTGATCATCCGCGTCACATTGGTAACATCACGGGTGCTCTCCTTGACAGCATGTATCGTGGGCCATTCAGCCATCGCGGCGAACATATCAAGTGTTACCATGATCTTGTAGTCCACCGGATTGTTGTAAATCATCACCGGCAGCGGAGTGGCATCGGCCACCGCCCTGAAATAGGCCAGCGTCTCGCGGGAATCGGCGTTGTAGCGCATGGGCGGCAGCAGCATCAGTCCGGAAGCACCGCAGCGTTCGGCCTCCCGGGCAGCCGCAGCGGCGCCTCTGGTCGTCTGTTCAGCAATGTTCATCACCACCGGAATACGGCCGGCTGTTTTTTCCACAGTGAAACGCACCAGATCATATTTTTCCTCGTTGAGCAGGCTGCTCGCCTCCCCGAGCGTGCCGCCGAGAATGACACCATGTACCCCGGCTTCCATCTGCGCATGCAGATTTTTCTCAAAAACGGGGTAGTCAATGGCATCATCTGAAGTAAACGGCGTTGTAAGTGCAGGATACACGCCTTCCCAGTTTATTTCCATGACATTCATTTTGGGTGCAATGGTAAGAAAATACCCGCTATCGGAAGTCAATAATATCGCCGGCTGGCATCAGTACTACTATATTTGACAGTCAGTAAAACATCTGTCCGATCTGTGCGTTTTGGGAATGTTCAGACAAGTGTAGCCGGAAAACCGTACATTTGTGCCTCAAAATTGTGATTTTATGACAAATTTCAGACGTATTTCGCTCATTACACTCGTTTTCGGACTGTCGCTGCAGGCCTCGCAGGCACAGATGCGCGGCTGGGAAATCGGCGGCTGGGGCGGCGGCTGCAACTATTTCGGTGATCTCAATACAAACTGGAGGGTAAACAGCACCCTGCCCGCCGGCGGCCTCCTTTTCAGATATAACCTGAACGACAGGCTTGCATTCAGCTTCGGACCGTCCATCGGCACCATCACCGCCAATGACGCCGACTCAAGGAATATCTATGAACAGCGTCGAAATCTGAACTTTACCAGCCGGATTGTGGACTTTTCGTCACAGTTTGAATTCAACTTCCTCCCCTACCTGCACGGAAGCAAGGAACTGAACTATTCCCCCTATATGTTCCTCGGTACCACTTTCTTCAATTTCAATCCGCAGACAGAGTATGAAGGTGAAGTGTATAACCTGCGCGAACTGGGCACGGAAGGACAGTTCCAGGGCGATGAATATACCACCACGCAATTCGCCTTCAACTACGGGATAGGCCTGAAATACGACTTTTCCTACCGCTGGAGCATTGATGTGCACCTGAGTTCCAGAAAACTGTTCACCGACTACCTCGACGATGTCAGTGGCGTCTATGCCGATATCCGTGACGTGCGGTCGCTCCGCGGTGAAATAGCCGCCGCACTCGCCGACCGCTCCGAAGAACCCTTTGTGGGCGTTGCCGGGCACCAGCGCGGCAACGGAAAAAGCAATGATACCTATGTGTTTCTGGGCGTGGGAATCAATTACTACTTCGGCCAGATCAGGTGCCCGGGTATGCGGGACTGAGCCGCAGCACCGAATCAACAATACCATGTACAAATACCTGCTCCCTGTTCTGCTGCTCCGGATCACTTCTGTGAACGCCCGGGATCCTGGCGACCAGTTTTTCAGCGCCCGGGCTGTGCATGAAATCAGATTTACATTCTCCCAGCCGGGCTTCCGGGACAGCCTTGCCGTCAACTATACACTCGACCAGTACATGCGTGCCACCGTAATGATAGATGGCCGGCTGTTCAGCCATGGATCGGGAGAAACCATTGTATCCGAAACATTGCCCACCCGTTTCACCGGACTTGTTGTGGTACAGATAACTACTGAATACGGTACGCAGAGCGCCGGACTGTTTATCCATTAATGCGCCGGAACCATCTATCCAACATCCTGATCTGACAAATAATGAACCGGTTATCAGCACTTTCCCTCCTCCTGTTTTTTGTCTTCACGCTGAAGGCCCAGAATACAGATCGCATACTCGACGATCAGGTGCGCAGCGTGAAACTCTCCGTCATGGGCGCTCCCCTGTCCATGCCCATCGTGGATATCAGGGCGCCGGGGGGCGTACTCAACCTGGAATTTGATCATCTGGGCGATGAGCTCAGGGATTATGCATATACCATACTGCACTGCAACCGCGACTGGTCGTTTTCAGAACTGGACCAGCTCGAGTATATTGACGGATTTACCGAAGACAGGATTACCAATATAGAACCCTCATTCAACACCATAACCCAATATACACACTATACTCTCCGGTTGCCCAACCAGAATGTCAGGTGGAGCAAATCAGGCAACTACCTGCTCCGGATCACCGACAAGGAAGATGACAGAGTGGTGCTGGAGCGGCGTTTCATGGTTGTGGAACCACAGTGGCGCATTGAAGCAAACCTGACGAGGACAGTCATGGTGGAAAAAAGCAACACACACCACGAGATTGACTTCAAGGTAGTGACCAAAAACGCCCGAATCTCCAACGCACAGAACGACGTGAGCGCCATGGTGCTGCAGAACGGCCGCTGGGACAACGCCATCGGGCCCCTCAAACCATATATTGAACGGGCCGACGGTATTTCCTTCGATTATCAGGATGTAGTGATATTCCCGGCCGGCAAAGAGTTCCGGTTCTTTGACATCAGGACATTCGATTTCCGCGGAGACAGGGTCAAAACCATCAGCGACCGGGGAGATTTCATCGAAGTGACACTCCGCACCGACGAAACCAGATTTGCACGGCCCGTTGACTTCCGGCCCGATGCCAATGGCCGGTTCGTCATAGAGAACAACAACGCCAACCAGACCCTGCTGCAGTGCGATTACGCCAAAGTACTGTTCTCCATCGCGCAGAACATGCCCATAGACGAAGCCGACGTGTATATATTCGGTGAACTCACCGACTGGCAGCTGAAACCCGAGTTCAGGATGGAGTACAGCCACGAAGCACGCGCCTATTATTGCGAAACTGTGCTCAAACAGGGCTACTACAACTATCAGTACGTGGTGCTTGACCATCGCACGGGCGCACCCGACCCCGACGGACTCGAAGGCAACTGGTACGAAACCGGCAACCTCTACACCCTGCTCGTCTGGTACCACCCCTTCGGATCCCGCTACGACCGGCTCATGGGAGCCGTGACGCTGAACAGCGCACAGCCGTAAAGGCCATATACAAGAAGTCGCCGGGAGACGGGATCGGGCGAGAGGGGAAGAGCGGGATGGGCCCGGACCGGTTCAGCGCTTTCCCGTTCCGCGAAGCCTGACCCGCAACAGATTTGAAGAATCTTCAGAAATAGATAACGGCTGATTAACAAACCCTTTGTAACAGACAGAACCATGGCCGCGTTTTAATAGTGTAATTACTAATCTTGAAGATAATCACCTTACTGTCACTTCAACTATCATTACTCAACATGAAAAAAGTTATCATTCTTGCTCTCTGCATCTCTGTCGCGTTCGTTTCCTGCTGCAAGGAAAAACTCCCCGAATGCACCAGCGCTACACTTGTGCTTGTCAACGCATCCGACAAACCCGGCAAATTTTCCATTGGTGGAAATATGGGAACTATTGAAGCGAGCTCCTACGAGAAATTCGAGATCAACGCCGATCAGGACATCCACGTAAAGGTGGAGCAGGAGGGCGGATTCCTCCAGGGCCCTATCGTAAAAGACTGGGATATCCGTATCGAAGGTTGCCGGGACACCGTGCTCATATTCACGAACAAATAACCCGG
>CAILQK010000185.1 GCA_903836265.1 uncultured Bacteroidota bacterium
CCATACAGGCCAATTCAACACCATTCTCCATACAGGTAATGCCATCGGTAACTACAACATATACGCTGCTTTCCATGGAAGGCAACGGGTGCGCCGGCCCTGTTTCCGGTGTTGGCGTAATAGCCATCGCACAACCCTCCTCGGGCGTAGTCAGCGGCGGCGGTCAAACCTGTCAGGGAGGCTCGGGCACCACTGTCACATTTACCTTCACAGGCACCGGTCCGTTCACGTTTGTGCACTCGCTCAACAATATACCACAGGCACCCATCACCACGAACCAGAACGTTTACACCATTCAGAGCAGCCCTTCCGTAGGTACCACCTACAGGCTGGTGAGCCTGACCGACGGAAACAACTGCACGGGCACGGTGAGCGGAGTAGCGCTGGTACTGGTCTTCGTGCCAGCTACAGCCATCATGTCGGGTGATGCCACCTTTTGTGATTCAGCCAATACGAATGTGATTGTTGACTTCACAGGCTCCGGTCCGTTCACCATTGGTTATTCCATCAATGGTGTAGCGCAGCCACCCGTATTCACCTCCGATGATCCGTATCTGATCCCTGCAGATGTGAGTACCACCACCACTTATGTGCTCACAGAAATCGAATCTCCGGGATGCGTGGGTATGCCTGTTGGAAGTGCCACAATTACAGTCAATTATGCGCCAAGTTATGCCGGTCTGGACCTGAACTGCGATCCGGGCACGTCAACCTATACTGTAAGTTTTGATATCCTGGGTGGCTCGCCCCCCTACACGCTGCTGGCAGGCAGCGGTACATTCACCGGAAATCAGTTCACCAGCAACGCCATCCCGCAGGGCAACGGATACAATATTGTTTTCCGGGATTCAAAAAACTGTGGGGATATCACTGTCAGCGGGCCCTCTACCTGTAATTGCAGTACTGAAGCCGGCAATATGAGCCTCGCGCCCCTGAGCGCATGCGCCAACGATACCGTCACAGCCACCTATCTGGGCGGAGCCGTCAACGATGGCAACGATTTGCTGATGTATATTCTCCACAGCAATCCGGCCCTGCCGCTGGGAACAATTTACGAATGGAATTCACAACCCTCGTTCACACTGAGACCCGGCATGAATACAGGTACAACCTACTATATTTCGGCCATTTCGGGGGATCCTGACGGCGGTGGCAATGTTGACCTGAACGACCTTTGTCTGTCCGTTTCGCAGGGAACCCCGGTAGTTTTCAACGCCTTGCCCGGCGCCAGTCTGGGCAATACCGCTATCAGTGTCTGTCAGGGCGATTCCGCAACTGTCGGTATCAGTCTGACCGGAACCCCGCCTTTTTCTTTTACCCCGGTACTTAACGGTGCACCGCAGCCGGTCATCAGCGGCATTACCGGAAGTTCATACAACTATACATTCCTCCCTGTTACCAATACAACGGTGACAGTTTCGCAGGTTTCAGACCAGTTCTGCAGCGGGGGAACGGCAACGGGCACAGCCAGTGTGAGTCTGCTGCCCCTTCCGGCTTTCGGACAGGTTACGGTGAACTGTGATTATGCAAATAACTCATACAGCGTTGACTTTACTGTAACAGGTACTCCCCCATACAATTTGTCGAACCTGCTGGCTGTTTTCAACGGTACCTCCTTTACTACCCTGCCGATTCCTTCCGGTACCCCCTATTTTGGAGTTCTGACAGATGCAAACAATTGCGGCAGTGATACTATTCAGGGGATTCAGACATGCAGTTGCGATTCGGAAGCCGGCACTATGCCACAGAACAATCTGAATGCCTGCACCAGTTCCACACTGAATTTGTCTCCTGCACAGGGTGTTATCCTCGAGCCCGGGGATACACTGCTTTATATCATGCACACAAACCCGGGCATTCCTGTCGGAACCATTCTCGCCTGGAGCAGCACGCCCGATTTCACGTTCGGAGCTGGTATGCAGGTGGGACAGACATATTACATCTCGTCTGTTGTGGGTAACCCGAACGGGAATGGACAGATTGATCTGAACGACCCCTGCCTGTCGGTCGCAAACGGTACACCTTTCGTGTGGAGAAACAGTCCGACTGCCACCATGACCAGCGGCACGTTCAATATTTGTCCGGGCGGCGCACAGTCGCTGCTTGTAACACTGACCGGATCGCCGGGTTACACACTGACCTACACCAGTAACGGAACATCATATACGGTCAATCCGACCAACAACCTGTTCAGCATCAATGCACAGCTGCAACAGACCGCAACGATTGTACTGACATCTGTTTCCGATGCCTCGGGATGCCCGGGAACGGTCAGTGGTCAGGCAACAGTTAATGTGCACCCTGCACCACAGGTGATCAATATAGTTGAAAACTGCGATCTTGTCAATCAGACTTACACGGTTGAATTCACGGTAAGTGCGGGCGACCTGTCAACCATCAACATACAAAATCTTCCGGGAACATACAACCCTGTCACCGGACAATTCATCAGCGACCCGAGGCCCATTTCCCAGCCGAACTATTCATTTGTCGTGAAAGATATATGGAACTGCGGCACCTTCAGCTACGCAGAAGAGGCCGAGTGCAGCTGTATCACCGATGTTGGCACCATGGCTCCGGGCAACCTGACGCTTTGTTCGTATGATATTGCCAGCTTCCCGGCAGCAACCGGTACGGTACTGGAACCCAATCAGGATCTGCTTCTGTACTATCTCACCGTGGGTACGAATCCGGCAACATGGAATGTGATTGCCACCAGCAATACGCCCTCGTTTGCCTTTGATGCTGCTTCCATGTTTTATGGTACCACCTATCAGGTGATGGCAGTTGCAGGTAACAGCGCAGCGGGAGGCACCATCAATCTGACAGATCCGTGCCTGTCAGTCGCAGTCGGACCTGCCGTAACCTGGAGACCACCGGTGACAGCAGCAATAGCGGGCGGTGGTACAATATGTGCCGGTTCGGTCATTTCCCTGCCTGTTACACTTTCAGGCAATGGTCCCTTCACGCTGACATACAGCAACGGCACAATCACCCAGCAGGTAAACAATATTACCCAAAACCCGTACCAGCTCGCGGTCACACCGGCATCCAGTACTGTTTATACGCTGGTTTCTGTTACAGGCGCAGGTACCTGCGCAGGAAACACCAACGGATTTGCGCAGGTTCAGGTCAATCCGATTCCACAGGTCTTCAATCTGCTTGAAAACTGCAATCTGTTCAACGAGACTTACACGCTCACGTTCAGCATCAATAACGGCAGTGCCGCCAACAACTTTACGGTAACCGGTCTGATCGGAACGGTAACAGATTCTGTGTTTGCGTCCCAGGCATATCCGGGCGCCCAGCCCTACACCGTGGTAATCAGAGATGCCATCGGCTGCTCGACAACCGTCAGCGGACAACCCAACTGTCTGTGTACCAGCAATGCCGGCACGCTGGCCAATCCGCAGAATGCATGTCTGCCGGGCGGCTCGGTCTCTGCCCAGCAGAGCGGCAGCGCTACCCTCGACCAGAACGACGCGCTTCGCTATCTGTTGTGTACCGACCCGGCCCTGCTGCCGGCAGGCGTACTGGCACAAGGTTCACAACCCCAGTTTTCCTTCCAGCCGGGTGTTATGAGTGCCGGTACTACCTACTACATTGTTGCGGCTGTTGGCAACCCGCTGCCAAACGGCAATGTTGATTTTGGTGACCCGTGCGTTGCATTTTCTTCAGGTGTCCCTGTTATTTTCAGGGCTGCACCCACAGCGGTACTGAGCGGCACATCAGCCGTTTGTCCGGGCTCCGGTGCTCAATTGCAGGTTGATTTCGCCGGGCAGGCGCCTTTCCAGTATCAGTATGCTGTAAATGGAGTAACCCAGACCACCCAGTCGTCGGGCAGCAACAGTGTACAATTACCGCTGACCGGAGTTCAGCAGAACCTGACTGTCACGCTCGTCAGCATATCCGATGCTTTCTGTCCGGGAACGGTGAGCGGGCAGGGACAGGTCACACTGCTTCCGGTACCCACAGGTTCGCTCAGTGGCGCCACCACGATATGTGCCGGAGCCTCAGCTCAGCTCACGCTCAACCTGAGTGGAGCCCCCTCTTTCAATGTGATTATCTCAGGAGGTGCACAACCCATCACGCTGAGCAACGCGGTAAACGGCCAGACATTCCCGGTAACCCCTTCAGCTACCTCCACATATCAGATTGCAGTACTGCAGCCGCAGGGCAACAGCTGTACGCCATCCATCGGCGCAGGAGCTGCTGTGACAGTCAATACAGTTTCAGCCAGCGCTACCCTGTCAAGCTACAACGGCTTTAACGTAAGCTGCGCCAGCGACAACGACGGAAGCATCACGATTGCTCCCCAGAGCGGAACAGCGCCATTTACAGCCGTCTGGTCGAACGGCAACACCGGGCTTTCACAAACCGGTCTGGGCGCCGGCGGCTATGATGTCACACTGACAGACGCACTCGGCTGCCGGTGGAACCAGTCTGTACAGCTGAATGCACCTCCGGTACTTGGTGTCAACACCTCTCTGAGTCGCCCTGTTTGCTTTGGCCAGGACAATGGCTCCATTTCAATCAGCGGAATAACAGGGGGGCCGGGGCCTTACAGTGTAACACTCAACGGTACCAGCCAGGGATTTACGGAAATATTCCCGTTTGTAATTCAGGGATTGCGCAGTGGCGATTATACACTGGAAATAGAGGATCAGAATGGATGTATGCTGGAAACAACGGAAACCATCCTTTCGCCGCTCCAGCTTTCGGTGAATCTGGGGCCCGATACAACCATACAGTTTGGCGACAGTATATATCTGGTGCCTGTGATCAACTCGCCAAAACTTGACACTTTTGTCTGGTCGCCTGTATCCTTCCTGGCACAGCCTGATTCATTTTATACCAAGGCTGGTCCGCCGTCGTCCATCACTTACGCGCTGTATATCAGGGACGAGCAGGGATGTGAAGCGCGGGATGAAATATTTGTGGGTGTGAAGAGAAAACCAAGGGTTTATCTGCCCAATGCCATCAAACCCGACTCGCCCGAACTCAACGATGCGTTTACCGTTTTCGGTGGACCGGAAGTAGCCAGAGTCAGGTACATGCGTATATTTGACAGATGGGGAGAACTGGTATTCGAGAACAACAATTTCCTGCCGAACGATACCCGTTCGGGATGGAAAGGAACACAAAGGGGTGAGTACGTGAATCCCGGGGTATTCGTCTATGTAATAGAAGTGGAATATTTCAGCGGGGAAACAGAGATCTTTGCCGGTGATGTGACTGTTATACGATAATGAATATTTCGAGAGAACAAAAAATACGATCGGTCATCAGGCAGTCGCAGCCCGACCTGACCATCATACTGGAGAATATTTTTGACCCGCTGAATATCAGCGCAGCACTTCGCTCGTGCGATGCAGTGGGTGTACGCGAGGTATTTGTGGTTTACACCAGAAAATATCTCGACAAGCGCGGGCTCCGCCTGGGGAAACGCACCTCGGGCGGCGCCTTCAAATGGACAGACGTTTATCTGTTCGAGAACCTTGAGGAATGCTTCTCCCGCGTGCGCACGCGATACGGTCGCATCCTCTCAACAGGACTCGGAGCAGAAAGTCAGTCGCTGTACGCACTGGATCTGACACAGCCGACAGCCCTGCTGTTCGGCAATGAGGATGAGGGCGTCAGTGAAGAAGCAATTGCCATGTGCGACGGAAATTTCAATATTCCTCAGGCAGGATTTGCAGAGAGCCTCAATATTTCAGTGGCTTGTGCCGTTTCATTGTTCGAGGCAAAGCGACAAAGGGAACTGAAAGGATTTTACAGTGAAAATCCGCACCTGGATACCGAACAACAGGAGCAGTTGTTCAACCGCTGGTCAGCCATGTTGAAAGAGAAAAAATCGGGGCCAAAAAATGCGCTGACCATCACGAAAGATTCTCCTGATCTGCTGCCGGTATTTGCTGAAAGAGATCCGGATAATCCGCTCGAAAAACCGGCCCGCTCGATGCCATTGAGCAGATTTGATTTGTAATGACGCAAAACTATGGATGTATCAATTGTTGTCCCGCTGAAAAATGAAGAGGAAAGCCTGCCGGAACTGGAGGCCTGGGTACGACGCGTATGCGAATCGAACAGACTGAGCTACGAACTCATTCTGGTTGATGACGGAAGTACCGACAAATCCTGGAGTATTATTCAGCAACTGAACAAACAGAATTCTGCCGTAAGAGGCATCAAATTCAGGAGAAATTACGGCAAATCAGCCGCACTGCATACAGGATTTCAGACAGCATCCGGCGAGGTGGTTATCACCATGGATGCCGACCTGCAGGACAGTCCCGATGAAATACCGGAACTGTGCCGAATGATTCGGGAAGACAGGTATGATCTCGTCAGCGGATGGAAGAAAGTGCGCCATGACCCGGCAAGCAAAACCCTGCCCACCAAACTCTTCAATGCAGTTACCCGCTGGATGAGCGGTATCCATCTGCACGACTTCAACTGTGGACTCAAGGCGTACAGAAACGACGTGGTAAAAACGATCGAAGTATATGGTGAGATGCATCGTTATATTCCGGTGATTGCCAAATGGGCAGGTTTCAGCCGGATCGGAGA
>CAILQK010000186.1 GCA_903836265.1 uncultured Bacteroidota bacterium
ACCAGCCGGAGGCAGCATCAACTGGCCGCCAACCATCTTGCCTGCACTGTAATTCGTACTGCTGTTCGTCCAGGTACCCAGTGAGACAGGCGTATTGTAGTTCACCACACCAGTCCATTGTGCGTTGGTTGGTATCCGGTAGCCAACCGGGCACGGGTCATTGGCCGTTTTGGAAGCATCAAGCAACCTTCCTGAACCGGGGTCACTGTTGTTCCAGCCGGTCACGTTGCCATCGTTCGCCTGTCCTGAACCGGGGCCGGTTGGTCCCGCAGCTGCCTGTGCCACACGACCCCACTGCCAGTAGCCGCCGTTGACCTCCCAGCTCGGGGTAAACGGATTGGCGCTGGTGTTGGCCGATCCGAGATTGTAGCAACTGAATTCTTTCCACGTGCCGGCAGCTACGTAAGCACCGCAGCCGGTTTGTACGCTCAGGGTGCAGGACTGACCGCCGATACTCAGGGCGAATACCGCCGCGCCCGTACCCGAGGGCGTGCCCGTGAGCGCGTACGAGAGTGATCCCGAACCGCTCGCCAGGTTGCCGGCCGACAACGCAAGGGTCATTCCTGTAACACCCGTGGACGAGATTGACTGGGCACTGTATGCCCCACCGTTTCCTCCGGTATAGGGAACAGCCACTGTAATACCCGTATTATTCTGGTTCTGTCTGATGGAGCCCGACACCGTGGCGGTGCTGCAGTTCAGCGCAGTGACAGTGGCTGTACCCACCGAAACGGTTACGTTGCAGGTTCTTCCTCCAACGTTGAGCGGAAAGGTGGCTGTTCCTCCGCTCGCCGGCGTGCCGCTGATGGTATAAACAAGGCTGCCCGATCCATTGGCCAGCGTTCCCGCAGCGATGGTGGCCGTGAGGCCTGTGACGCCTGTGGAGCTGATCGTCTGTGCAGGATAGGCGCCGCCATTGCCACCGGTGTAAGGTACGCTCACACTCACACTGCTGGCGGGCACACCCGACCACAGGGTACCCGTGAGCGTGGCGCCCGAGCAGGAAACCGTCGAGGCCAGACCCAGAAAGCTGGTAACGGATAATGACACATTACAGGTTTGTCCGCCTGCCGACAGGGCAAAGGTGGCAGTACCCAGTGAAGCCGGGGTGCCTGTTATATTGTATGTAATACTGCCTGAACCATTCGCCAGCAAAACCGGCTGCGCGGTGGCGGTGAGGCCCGTGACACCCGTGGACGTCACCGACTGGCCAATAAACCAGTAGCCGTTACCACCAGTGTAGGGTACGCTCAGGCTCGCCCCTGAAGTATTGGCATCGCGCATGAGCGTACCTGTGAAAGTACTGCCTGCACAGTCTATGGAAGAAACCACACCCGGATTGCAGGAAGATCGAACCCATTCCGGTGAGGAAGGAGTTCCTGTATTTACCTCCAGACACAGGGTGGTCGTATTGTATATGATCAGTCCGGTTGCCGGAGATGAAATGGCATTCCGCTCGGCAGTGGTCAGTTTCGGAAAAAGGAAGCCCATTCCGGCGCCCTGAATATCCAGCGCGGCTGATGGATCGGGGGTTTCTCCGCCCACTACCACCTGGCTGAACACGGAAACCGACTGCAGGGAAATGAATCCGATGAAGAGCAGTACAAGGGTATATTTTGATGCAGATTGATTCATTTTATCGTGCATTTCAAATATTTGAAAATTTGAAGTTGACGGATTTGATTGAGTGAGGTCTGGTTTATTCCTTGATACAGCGAACGGAAAAGCCCCACCTGCGATCCGAAAAGGCAGAAGAAACAGCAGTTCCGGAAACAAAATTGATACTCCTTGCATCTGATGAACTCGCTATCGGTGTAGAACTCCAGTAGTAACCCCAGGCACCCCGCGACCCCAGGGCGCCTGTAGTATAGTTCCTCAGACCAGCTGCAGGCAGCATCAGCCTTGTACCGATTTTTTTTCCGGAACTGTAATTGGTGAAACTGTCTGTCCACGTTCCCAGATCGGAATAGGTGTTGTTGGCAATTACACCCTCCCACTGCGTACGGGTAGGTACTTTGAATCCCACAGGACAAGGGTCATAAGTTGCCTTGGAAGCATCCTGCCACGAAAAATCCGGCTGAGCAAACAGGTTCCAGTTTGTCACGGCACCTTCATTTGTCTGACCCGAACCGGGGCCGGAAGGGCCCGCTGCAGACTGCGTTGCAACGCCCCACTGCCAGTAGCCGCCGTTTATTTGCCAGCCCGGCGTCAGCGGGTCAACACTGGTACTGTTCGATCCCAGATTATAGCAGTCGAATTCCTTCCATACCCCGGGGGCTGTAAATGCGCCACACCCGGTATTTACGGCCAGACTGCACGACTGCCCCCCGATTGTCAGGGCAAATATGGCTGCTCCCGAGCCGGAGGGCGTGCCCGACAGGGCGAAGGAGAGAGAACCGGCTCCCACCGCGAGGTTACCCGCCGACAGCGTGGCCGTAAGGCCCGTGACGCCGGTGGATGTGAGCGTCTGGCTATTGAAAGCGCCCCCGTTACCACCAGTGTAGGGAACACTGACGGTGATACCGCTGCTGCTCTGTCCCGTACGGATTATACCGGAGGCTGTGGCAGACGAACAATTCAGGGCTGTCACGCTGGTTGTTACCACTGTCGCAGCCAGGTTGCAGGTCTGTCCGCCCAATATCAGCGGGAAATAGGCAGTCCCGTCGCGGGTGGGCGTACCTGAAATGGAAAAAACCAGGTTGCCGCCACTGCTGGAGAATGTGCCGGCGGCCAGCGTGGCTGTGAGGCCGGTTACTTCATAAGACACAATGGACTGAGCATCGTAAGCACCATCGTTGCCCCCGGTATAGGGCACACTGATGGTCACACCGCTCGCAATGTTGTTCGTAATAAGGTTGCCGGTCTGTGTAGCACCACTGCAATTGAGCGAAGCAGCCGTGCCAGCCCTGCAGCCTGCAGCTGACCAGTCCGGACTGGCAGTGGTGCCCACGTTCACCTCCATACAGTTCGTTGTTGTATTGTATATGATCAGTCCGTTGGCCGGCGCGGAAATGGCATTGCGCTGGGTGGTCGTCATGCGCGGCAGCAGTACGCCACGGGTATTCCCCTGCACCTCCAGCACTGCCGATCCATCCGGAGTGCCGCTGCCCACCACTACCTGTCCGCCCGCCATGAAGGGCATGGCAGCGAGCAGGTGTATCATCACAGCCTGAAAAAAACGGGTGTTCTTTTGCATAGCAATATTTTTTGTCGTTCTTGATTGTTGGTTAATGGATTATCTGACAATCAGCATATTGCGCGACTGACACCCGAACGGCGTCTTCAGACGGTAGTACAATACACCTTCAAAACCCTTCAGATCGAAAGACTCCAGGTTGTCTCCTCCCGGATACTCGCGCCTGAAGAATTTTACGATCCGGCCGCTGACATCCGTTATTTCCCATTCTGCCATGCAGCCTTCCGGCAGGTAGAACGGTATCACCGTCTGGCCACCCGAAGGGTTGGGTATGCTCTGGCCAAGCCGGAAATCATCCGAACCGGCATATATATCCTCAGGCATGCGATCATCTCCATTTTCCGGTGCAAGGGCCGTGTTCGGCACGAATACCCAGAAGGCTCCTTTACTGACAGCATCTGCCGGGCCTCCTATCGCCGCTGCCGCACCGTTTTCACTCAGTGAAACCGACGAACCCTGTTTGGCAGCACCCGTGGCATTTGACCCCTTGATTTTGGCGCCCTGCTGTGTCCACACAGAACTGCCCTTTCTGAATACCCACATGGCTCCGCGATTCGAGTCGTCTGCCAGACCTCCAACCAGCACAGTGGCGCCATCCGCACTCAGGGCAACTGAAAAACCCTGACGAGCAGCACCCGCGGCTCCTGTACCCGACAGGCGGGCCTGCTGTATCCATGCACTTCCGTTATAGGTGTATAACCAGGCAGCTCCCGACAGTGCAACGTCATTGGGACCACCCACCAGGGCAGTGTTGCCATCGGCACTCAGCGATACCGAATAACCCTGCCACGACTGGGATGAACCTCCCGTACCAGTCAATTTGGATACCTGGGGTGTGATACCTCCGCAACTGCCACTCTGATAGAATATCCACGCCGCGCCCTGGCGGTTATTGTCCTGATAACCACCAGAAATGAGGCGCGTACCGTCTTCATTCAGTGCCACCGAGGCGCCCTGACGGGCTTTCCCGATAGCGCCGGGACCAATGTATTTGTCGCCCGGCTGGGCCCATGATGTACCATAACGACTGAACATCCAGACCGCACCCGCATAGTTGTTGTCGGCAGGGCCACCGGAAGCAATGACGTTTCCATTTCCGCTGATCGCCACCGCACTGCCCTGCTGGGCGGCTCCAGTCGCGCCAGATCCCGCCAGCTTGGGACCCTGCTGCGACCAGCTGGTTCCACTTCTCGAGAATACCCAGACTGCACCAGCACCCGAGTTGTCGCCCGCGCCTCCCACTACAGCTGTGTTGCCATCAGAACTCAGTGCAACAGATGTACCCTGACGCGAAGCCCCTGCAGCATCATCGCCCACCAGTTTCGACTGCTGAACCCACGTATTGCCGGATTTTGTGTAAATCCACGCAGCTCCAACACCGTTTCCATCGCCAGGCCCACCGACAATAGCCGTAGAACCATCAGCACTTACTGATACCGAAGCACCCTGCAGGGCATTTGCGACCGAATTGCTGAATTTGGCACTCTGCTGGAAATACGGATAGGGCGTCGGATTTACCGTGAATCCGCTGGATGCTGTAACGGTAACCGCAGAAGTGGATACCGTTATAGCCCCGGTTACCGAGCCGGGCATCACGATGATGCGCGCTACTGTCGGTGTCTGTGAGATAATGACCGCAGGAACACCCCCGACCGTGACAGATACCAGCTCGTCCAGATAAGTACCTGTCAGGGTAACCAGCGTACCTGTACTGCCCTCCTGCGGACTCACCGACGATACAGTTGGCGCATTCGTGAGTACATTGTCATTTCCACAAGGCGAAAGAACCTCCACCTGCTGAATACTCATACCCCCGGGCAGCATGGCCGTCGCATGTGTGGCATCAAGTATATTCAGTCCAGTTCCGGATTGACCGTTGAATTTTATTCCCGTGATATTGTCCAGGTTGGTACCATATACATGTATCAGGGCACCGGTAGTGCCAGTCAATGGAGTTACCTGGGTAATACGGGGCTGGTAGCCCACTGTAATGGTAAAGTTTGAGGGCGATGCACAACTGAAAGCATCGGTGGTAGTCAGATTATAAGTGGTTGTACAGGCCGGCTTGAGTTCACGCGACGCAGACGTTGATCCGTCGTTCCACAGATAGGCATATCCGCCCGACAAGGCAACGGATACCCCGGAACCGGCACATATCGCTCCGTCGTTCACAGAAGCGCCCGAATTCTCTGTCACGCTCACCACCGGAGTGAACTGCGGGGTTACCGAAATGGTAACGGATGAAGTGGAGGAACAGATGCTGCCGGTTGTAACGGTAACCGAATAGGTGGTTGTTGATGTCGGACTTACAGTTATTCCTGCCGTACTCTGAGCGTTGCTCCAGATGTACGCGCTACCTCCGGATGAAGTCAGTGTAACGCCGGTACCGTAACAGATAGTACCATCGTTGGCCGCTACTCCGGTTGACTCACTTACCCCAATGGAAAAAGTCGGTAAACCGTTTACAGTAATAGTGGATGTGGCGGTAGCCGAACAGATATTGGCATTTGTCACCGTCACGGTGTAGGTCGTCGTGGAGGCCGGCATCACAGTGACGGACGCAGTTGTCTGCATGCCATCCCACAGATATGTACCGCCCGAAGTGGTCAGGGTCGCATTGTTGCCCGCACAGATTATGCCGTCATTGGGGGTAGCGCCAAACGCTTCCAAAATACTGATACCCGGCGTCGGAAGCGCATTCACCGTCACAGTTCGGGTTGCAGTAGCTGAACAAATATTCGCATTTGTAACTGTTACTGTATAGGTGGTCGTAGATGACGGAGTCACAGAAATGGCAGCAGTAGTCTGGTTGCCGTTCCACAGATAGGTACCGCCCGATGTGGTCAAAGTCACGCTGTTGCCCGCGCATATTGTACCGTCGTTGGCAGTTACGCCGAAGGCCTCCGTCGCACTGACAGAAGGCGTCGGAAGCGCGTTCACTGTCACCGACCGCGAAGCCGATGCAGAGCACATATTGAC
>CAILQK010000187.1 GCA_903836265.1 uncultured Bacteroidota bacterium
CAGGCACTTTCATCCCAGTAGAGATCTTCGGTGGTGTGAAACCCGAAGCCGAGTTGCTCGACCCTGTCCTGCCAGTTGAACCGTGGAGTAATCTGATGTCTGACCATATCAGGAAGAAAAACCCGAGGTTCTGCCGCCAAATCCGCCCCGGATGATACCGGATTTGACCGGATTCATACCGACGTTTGACTGACGGTTAATACCACCCGAATAGTAACCTCTGCGTGAGAAGATACCATTTCTGTAGTCGCCGTAGGCACGGAAAGCCAGATAATAGGGGAAAAATCCGGTTCTGGAATAGCGGGCGGTGGTATCCGAGCGCATATAGACCTTTTTTTCACCCTGTTTTTTTTCCTCTTTGGCGCAGCTGGCCAGTGCAGCTGTAATCAGCACGAGCGTGACTATTTTCGATTTTTTCATGACTGGCTGTTATTTTACAGTAATGAAAAATTCATAATCGCGCTGTTTGGGGGCTATGGCATTGCCTGTCTCATCCTTTGTTTCTACTTCCAGCGCAGGAATGGTGTCTGTTCTGGAGACAGTTTTAGCCAGTACGCCCTTTACCCACACCTTGTGAGTAGTAGTGAGCAGGGTGTAATCGGGCGTGTTGGTGGTAGAGACAAGCACTTCCACTGATCCATCTTTATTGATATCAGTGGTGACGTCTTCCTTGTCGGAAGAGCATTGCCAGAGCAGCAGAGCTGGCAGGAGCAGATGTATTGATTTCATATAAACAGCAACGAAATGTCAGCAAAAAAAGTTCCCCGGGCTCAGGATTTCATCTTCTCCCGCAGCCTGTGGATGAATTCGGGTGCGACTTCAAACAGGCCGGCCAGGTCGGTATCGGAATAATGGGGAGCGTTTTTCATGAAGGTAATAATAGTTCTTTCCAGTCCCTCGTTACGTCCTGCATTGATACCTTCTTTGATACTATCTTCCCGCAGCCGTTCGCGCTCTTCCTCCTGCAGTTTTTTTACCCGGGGAATGACGTAATTGTCGAAAAAGGCCTTTACCTGCAACTCTTCAGGTGTGACATATTCATATTGGTAGCCCATGTCCTGATATGTTTGTTTGAATTCGGGTGAAACACGCTGGAAGTATGCCATGACAGCCTGCAGCAAGTCAAGTGTCTGGCCGGGGTTTGGCATTCCCGAAACAAAAATAAGGAAATTATCCCACACAGCGGCAATTTTATCCGGATTGATACCTCCCATGAGAACCCGCAGAAAGTTCAGCAGAAGAGCAGACTGGAGATTATCCAGGCTCTCTTCCGAAATTTCATTTACATCCACCACATAGTAATCGAAATCCGGAATCACAGGCGCAAATTCCTCACTGTAGCCGGGAAACAGGTCACTCAGCGATTCCTTCCTGAACGGAACGGTACCATGATAAAGCAGAATGGGAATCACCATGGAAGGTTTCAGGCCCTGCTGCATTTCCATCTGATTTACCTGTACTATATACCGCCTCAATTGAAAATATACAGATGAGCCTGTCCGGGAACTCTTGTGCTCGAACAGGAAACTGATCCGGAGATTCGTACCGTCTTTCAGGCAGCCGGTGTAGCATATATCGAGTATGTGAGCCGCAAGGTGATGATCCACGAAAGATTCCTTCCCGGGGGCCAGCGAGTGCATGTCTATCCGGCCAATCATGGTTTCCGGAACTGAGTAGTGTACCAGACCAACGGCTACATCCGGGTATTGAAGAAAATGACGCGCAATTTTATCGTGCGGATTATTGGGGCCGGTCGGTTTCCGGTTCTTTTTCTTTTGCATTCTGAAGGGGTGTTTTGAGTGTTATTTCAAAAGTAACCCTTTTTTTTCAGAATTGCAAGATCCGGGTTTGACTATTTCATCTTCTCCCGCAGCCTGTGGATGAATTCGGGTGCGACTTCAAACAGGCCGGCCAGGTCGGTATCGGAATAATGGGGAGCGTTTTTCATGACGGAGACACTACAACTCGAACTCTTCCCCCAAAGCAGGGATATCAACCGACTGGAATCCGTTTTCGACAAGGAAACTGCGCCATTTTTCCTGCCGGTCGAGTGTGCCGTGAGTCAGGAAGATTTTTTTCAGTGATTTTTTCTGATTGGCTATCACCTGAAGCATCTCATTTCTGTCGCCGTGTGCGGAGAATGAATCCATTATCACCACATCGGCGAGCACCTGTTTGAACTGGCCCATCACTGTGAGGCTTTTGGCGCCATCGCGGAGCCTGCCTCCGGGTGTATTGGGAGCGCAGTAGCCTACAATCAGGAAGGTATTTCTGTGATTTTCGATATTGTTCAGCAAGTGGTGCCTGATACGACCGGCATTCATCATACCCGAGGCGGCAATAATGATGGCCGGCTTTCGCATCCGGTTAAGCTGGCGGGAGTTCTGGCTGTCGCGCACATAGTACAGATTATTCCAGCCAAACGGATTGGGGTCTTCGGTCATGTACTCGTGCAATTCACTGTCGAAGCATTCCGGGTGGCGAATAAACACCTCTGTGGCATTCACCGCGAGGGGACTGTCCACATAAACAGGTACCCATGGGAGGCGGCCGTCGTTCTGCAACTTGTCGAGCATATAGACGATTTCCTGGGTACGCCCGACGGAGAAGGCAGGTATAATGACCTTGCCTTTTTTTTCGATACAGGTATGTCTGATCACCTGAACAAACTGATCGAGTTCCTGCGGCGCCGTTTCATGGTCTCGGTCGCCATAAGTGCTTTCACAGATCAGGTAGTCGAGTTCGGGCATCTGCATCGGGTCGCCGAGTATGGGCCTGTCGGGGCGACCGATATCGCCGGTGAAGCCGACCATGGTTTTCCTGCCGTTTTCGGTTATTTCGAGCGTGACACTTGCGCTGCCGAGAATATGTCCCATATCACGAAACAGCACACGGACATTCGGGTGGATATGAAACCACTGTTCATAGTTATAGCCCACGTACTGTCGCATCGTCTGGCGCACATCCTCCATGGTGTAGAGCGGCTGTTCAGGCTGTTCATGGCCGTGCAGATGCCGGTTATGCCGTTCGGCATCACCAGTCTGAATTTTGGCGCTGTCGAGCAGCATGATAGCGCAGAGGTCGCGCGTGGCGTGTGTGGCGTAAATTTTTCCACTGAAACCATCGGCCACGAGTTTGGGGACCCGGCCGGTATGATCAATGTGGGCATGACTCAGAATGACGCAGCTGATATCTTCCGGATTGAAGAGCCATTTGTCGTTGAAATACCGCAGCGG
>CAILQK010000188.1 GCA_903836265.1 uncultured Bacteroidota bacterium
GCAGCTGCCGGAAACTTCCACAACCGGGAGGTTCAGCGGCGGCGGACCGAGTACTATGCCGATATTGCAGGGAGCAAACGGGTCGCTCGGGTTGTGGAAAGAGATAAACGGCAGATCGCCGGAATCAATCCAGCTTGAATCACCAAGGGCGCCACCCAGATTCACACCCAGTGCGAAATCGGAGCTGTAGCCAACGTGATTCGGGTAGCACAGCGTGTCACCTGCCGGGTAAGGCAGGCCCGGGATACCCGGGTTGCGACCCACTTTGGTGCCGTTGATATCGCCGCTCAGCAGTTCGATAACCATCGGGCCCTGTGGAGTCAGGAACTTGGGAATGTATGTATCGGTGATGGTGTCGAGCGTGGCCGATGCCAGCGAGATATAGCCACCGGTACCAATACCCCACATGGTGATTTTGTCCGTGTCAATTTTGAAAGGGTTGCCCGATTCAGCCACTGATTTGCGGAAGAAACGAACGCAGGTACGGGAGTCCTGTACACCGCGGTAAGCTGCATTGATGAGCGTGTAAACGCGCTCTGTTTGTGTTCCGGCGATAGGGTTCCAGCCCAGGCGGTAGTCGGCGCAGGCAACAACGTAGCCCATTCTGGCGAGACGTTTGGCCATCTCCACATCCGAGGCGTCTTTTCTGGTACCTGTGCAGCCGCCATTTACCAGCGGGGGCAGGAAGTTGCCGGAGTGCAGCATGATGACCAGCGGACGAGCTGCTTCTGTATCGCCTTCCGGCTCATAAATATCGCAGCGAAGGGCTTCAGGAACTGCCTGGCCCAGGCCATTCGGCGGGGGAGACAGATAGAGTACTGTGGCATTTACGCCATAAGTAACTGACTCCGTCACCTTGACGCTGGAGAACACCTCATCGAAATAGCGGCGCTGTGCGCTTGCCGATACAACAAATGCGAGGCAAAAAAACAGGAGTAGTTTGAATTGCTTCATGATAAAAGTGGTTGGTTTATAAATCAATTGCGAGAAAGGAGAATCATTTTTTTGAAAAATCGTACAGAATAGTGGCATAAGCCATGGTTCCGATTCGCGGCCCGCCGTAAGTCTGGGCCACCTGATTGTTCAGAATATTGGACGCACCGATTTTTATGGTCGTGTTGATTTTATCGAAGGTGGCATTCACCTGTGCATCCAGCAAATCGTAGGTAGGTATCCTGCCCGTGAACTGCGGAGAACCCTCAAAGGTGAAACCCTCTATCCATTTGTAGGTGATATTGAAGCCTGTTTTTTTCAAACGGGCAAAACCGAGGTTTACCGGCACATCTCTGCCAGAGAGGCTGATGTTGTATTTGTGCTCGGGTGTATTGAACGCCGGGATTATAGGATCGTCGGCAAAGGTCTTGTTCAGGCGATTCCAGGAGTAATTGCCCGCCAGCATGTAATACTTTGAAAAATAATAGTTCAGGCCCACGGCCAGTCCCTGTGTGGTTACCTCATTCGTCGAGTTGGCAGCCACCCTGTACACCCTGGTATTGATCGGGAACCCGGTTTGCGGATCAAAATCGGAGTCAATACCGATATTATAACCGATAAAATCGTTATAAATACTGAAATAGTAGCCGGCGTCAACATACAAGCGATCAAACAGGGTTGTCCGGTAACCTGCTTCAAATGTTTTTACCTTTTCAGGCTGAATCGGCGCGGCATCAAAACGAACCACCGGGGTGTAGTCGTCGAGATATTTCCTGAATGACTCCACGGTAATCAGGTCGTAAAACCCTTCCAGGTTACCCAGCAGGGTGGCACGGCCCACGTTCAGGTTCAGATACTGGTCGGTCAACGTCGGGTTTCTGACGGCCGACGAGAATGACAGGCGCAGGTAGTTATTCTCTTTGGGCTTCCACACTACTGAAGCCGCAGGAGTGGACACCCAGTTGAAGTTCTGGTTTTTGTCAACCCGGGCGGTCAGGTTGGTGATGACGCGATCATCGAAAAATTTCTTCTCAATACCCCCGTATATACCAAACTCCATATTCCTGATGGGAGCTGTACCTGCAGTATCCTTGAAGATGGTTCCCTGGGAATTGGGTGTATATAACCGGCCGGAAGCGCCAATCCGTATCTCATCGGTCCATTTCGGAGTAAAACGATGTTCACCGTTCACATGGTAAAGAGCAGACTTGTCGTAGAATCTGGTACCGCCTTCTGTTGATTTGAGCGAAGTGATTCTGTCGAACTCCTGCTGGAACTCGGGAGTACCGGGTACGAGGAACGCACGTGTCGAGGCCTCCTGCGGATCGGCCTGATTGGCCAGCTGCTCCACCACCTGGTGCCACTCGGCCAGTTTGTCCTGATTGTTCCTGATCCATTCCTCGTTGGCGGTATAGTTCAGCACCACAAAAGGGAAAGTATCCACGAATATGACCTGCGGATCGGGATAACCGGCCTGACGCATTTGCGGATAAATTTCGTCTCCCCAGTAGCGGTTGTAGTTCTTCGACCATATTTCATCGCTCTTCACGGCACTCTGCAGCCTCAGGGCAGTGAAATACGGGTCGAAAGAGCGGCCGGCGTCTTCATGGGTGGCATACATCCGGATGAAATACTTGTCCTTCTTCCTGAACTCAAGGCGATTCTGGAAAAATTTGATACCCCTCAGACTGAAGCGTTTGTCGCCCTGATACACCGTCGTGCCGCTGCCGAAACTGGATGCGATAATCAGTTCGGGCGAATCGTACTCCAGCGAAGGCTTTGTGCGTATATGGTACGCCAAACCTGCCTTCAGGTTTTTCGTATTGTAGTCAACAAGATCTTCCTCTCTGTAGCCCGTGCGGTGGAATACTCCCAGTCCGGCCCGGCTCTGCGACAGATTTGCAGGATCGGAGAAATCGCTGAGCGAATAATACTCGTCGCCATAAATATTGACAGCGTCGAAGCGTCCGGGATTGTCGGCGCCCGAGTCGCTGCCATCTACCGGAGAATAGTTCTGCGCCTCCCAGTCATCGGCCCGCAGATAAAACAGGTTGACTTTCAAAGCCGAAGCAAACTCCCCTTTTTTGTTTTTGAAAGCCTCTGCCCATCGTATGGCGGTTTCTGCCAGATTCCGGCTGCCGTATTTTACGCTGGCCGACAATCCGCGGTGAACAAAAGGGTTCTTTGTTTCCATGGAAATAACCCCGTTGAACGCATTCGGACCGTAAAATGCCGAACTGGCACCCTGTACCAGATCCACCTTGAGCACATCCAGGTCGCTGGCACCCAAAAAATTGCCCAGTGAAAAGTTCAGTCCCGGAGCCTGGTTGTCAACCCCGTCAATAATCTGAAGCGAACGCACCGGACTGGTAGAGTTGAAGCC
>CAILQK010000189.1 GCA_903836265.1 uncultured Bacteroidota bacterium
CTCGCGCAGCTCCGGGAAACCGGAGGCAGGGGGGGTAGGCAGCGCAGACCCCGGGATGCCGGGGCCAGATAAATGACAAAGGCTTCCGATTCATCGGGAGTACAGAATCCGGCTTACAGGTTTGTGGCTTTTTTTATTTATCAAACGGGTACCGGCAACCCCGAAATCCGGGTTTCTATGAAAATCACATCTTTGGTTCTTCCATTCCTGGCCCTCGCTATGCTGTCTTTCACATCAGACAAAAAGAAAACCAGGGTAGTTTTTTTTGGCGACAGTATAACAGAGGCCGGCGTACAGAAAGGCGGTTATATTGACCAGATGCGCGACTCGCTGAACGCACTCAACTTGTCTGACAAATATGAACTGATTGGCGCGGGCATCGGCGGAAACAAAGTATATGATCTTTATCTCCGGATGGAATCGGATGTGCTGGCCCAAAAGCCCCAGCTTGTTGTGATTTATGTGGGAGTGAACGATGTTTGGCACAAACAGACATACGGAACGGGCACTGACGCTGACAAGTTCAAAAAATTTTATGATGCACTGATCAGTCGTTTTTATGAGCGCGGTATCAGGGTTGTGATGTGCACGCCTGCCTGCATAGGCGAAAAAAAGAACGGTGTGAATCCGCTGGACAAGGAGCTGGACACTTATTCCGATATTATCAGAAACCTGGCCCGGGAGAAGGGTTGCCTGGTGGCTGACCTTCGCAAGGCGTTTACCGACTACAATGCGGAAAATAACGAGAGCGACCGTTACAGCAGTATACTCACCACCGACGGGGTGCATCTGAACGCGAAAGGCAACCAGCTGGTGGCCAGCCTGGTATGGAAACAGGTTGAGTCGGCGCTCGCTCTGCCCAAACCCAAAATATGACAAGACTCCCTACGCTGGCGGGTCGTCGGGATTGAGACCCGGCAAGCTGTCTGCGGGCAGATCCCTCCATACCGGGCCGGTTGGCAACGCCCTGATCAGCAACGGAATTTGTCTGACAGGATGAAGCAATTCAATGGTATAGCTGTGCAACCCGATGGATGCATCAGGCAATGCAGAAGAAGCTCCATACTTCAGGTCACCTGCAATCGGACATCCGATGGCAGACAGTTGTGCGCGTATCTGGTGAGACCGACCGGTAACAGGCTGCACGGCCAGAAGTGCAAAACGCTGGTATTGTCCTATGATTCTGTAAGTAGTAATACTCTCCTTTGCGTCTCTGTAAGGCGTCTGGTATGCAGCAACCGTATTTTTCTGCTCGTCTTTCAGGAGAAAATGCCGCAGTGTTCCCGACTGTCGCTCCGGTGCATTAATCACCAGTGCGAGATAAGTTTTGACCACCTTTTTGTCGCGAAACATCTGCGTGAGCCTGCCAAGGGCCTTGTCGGTTCGGGCCATCAGTACGGCTCCGCTCACGGGGCGGTCAATGCGGTGCACCGGATGCAGGAAAACAGCACCGGGTTTGTTGTATTTCTCCCTGAGGTAATCTTTGCCTGCGTCAATCAGCGTCCTGTCGCCGGTTTTGTCGCCCTGAACGAGCAACCCGGCGGGTTTGTTCAGCGCGAGCAGGTGGTTGTCTTCGTAAATAATCAATTTGATTCCGTTTGCCTCAAAAGTAAGGTAAAGGGGGCAAAGTGTCGGTATCCTGCTATTATCTGACGTTCGGTTTTTTTGGGCTGTCCGGATTTCTTTTAAATCTTACCTTTGCATGAATTATTAAAAGATGAGGAAAGTAATTGCAGTATTGTTCGCGGCGTTGGTAATCAATGCCTGCTCCAACGAATTTGAAGTAGCTGCTCCGTGGAAGGAGTTGCCGATTGTTTACGCCATTTTGTCACCAAAGGACACTGCCCATTACGTTCGGGTTGAAAAGGCATTTCTTGATCCGGAGAAAAGCGCGCTCGAAATAGCGCAGATACCCGATTCGCTGTATTACCCGGAATCTGCCATCAGTGTGTGGCTGGAGCAGGTTGGCAGCACCTCGCGCGCACAACTTTTCCGTGTTGACGGCAATCTGGAAGGATATGTACGGGACCAGGGAACATTTGCGTCACAGCCCAACTGGCTTTACAAGGTCAAAAAACCGGGGTTCCTGATTCCGGGCAGTTCGTACAGGCTCGTTGTCAAGCGAAATGACGGTCGTGAAGATATTACCGCTGAAACAACCATACCGAAGGATTTCAGCATCACCCGTCCGGATCCTACCAATATCGTCAGGAAGATGTCGTTCGCATACAGCACTACCACTACTATTGACTGGCGTACCGATATAAACGGGGTTTACTTTGATATAACACTTGTCCTTCCCTACCGTGAGGAGGCTCCCAACGGAACCGTTCTGCTGCGCGATACACTTGTGTGGAATGCTGCCAAAAACGTTCAGAGGCTTGAGCAGCAGATCGGCCCGGGTATTTACAAGGGAACTACAGAGCTGCAGGGTGCGCAACTCTACAAATTTCTGGCCTCACAGCTGGCGCCCACCAATAATTTCCGCTACTTTGAGAAAGGATTCATATACCTTGAGGGTGGTGGCAAGGAAATTCGCGATTTCAATATAACAGCCTCGGCGAATTCGGGCCTCACCGGAGCAGAGGTATATCCGATTTACACCAACCTGTCGGAAGGATTTGGCATTGTCACGGCAAAAAATCTGTTCAAAATGGGGAATATCCAGATGTCTGAGCAGACTATTGACTCCATGTTTTATCACCCGCTTACGCAGGGGTTGAAGTTCAGGTTGTAATTTGCACTATTTGTACATTTCTGGCAAACAGAGCGAAGCAGGCCGTTAAACCTGACAGTTACAGCAAGGTCATACAGGAAACTGTAATGACATGAAATCAAAGAGCTTACTGTTAGCCCTGACTGCAACAGTGATTTTGCAGAACCCGCTTGGTGCTCACAATCCGACCTGGACGGATGGAATAGCCTGTATCATTTATTCACACTGTACAAGTTGTCACAATGAAAACGGGATAGCACCCTTTTCTTTGATGACTTACGATGATGTTTATCAGAATCGTTATTCCATAGCGGCCTCTGTTCAGGCAAAGAGTATGCCTCCATTTCCCGCAAGTACGAGATACAGGAAATATGCTCACGCCAATACACTGAGTGAACATGAGATAGACGATATTGTGGACTGGGTCAACAACTTTGCTCCTTTTGGCTCTGCAAGCGACATTCCGACGCCTCCCACCTATACTTCTGGCTATCAGCTTTCTGATCCCGATTTTATTGGCCAGATTCCACCTTACACGGTAACATCAAACTCCGATGTGTACAGAATGTTTGTGATACCGGTTAATAATTCAGTGCAACAAACAATAAAAAGCATTGAAGTATATCCGGGAAACCGGGAAATCGTGCATCATGCGCTGGTCTTTCAGGACACCTCCACAAAACCGCTTACCCTGGACCAAAACGATCCGCTGCCCGGCTATGCCGCCTTTGGTGGCACAGGCTCTCCTTCTTCCAAACTGCTGACCGTATATACACCGGGGCAGGGGGCATTCAATTTTGCTCCCGGATTCGGAGCCCAGATGTTACCCAATACCTGTATAATATTACAGATGCACTATCCCGGAGGCGTGAGCGGTCAGGTTGACAGTACACAGATTCGCATAAAGTATGGTCCATCCACCCTGCGGGATGTTAACACTATTGCGGCCCTGAATCACCATAACACCCTCACAAACGGGCCATTATTCATACCGGCCAATACGGTAAAGACTTTTTACAACAAGCAAAATAACCTCATAAACAGGACATTAACAGGCATAATGCCGCATATGCACCTGATAGGCACATCCATCAGGGCCTACTGTGTAACCACAACCAATGATACCATTCATCTGATAGATATTCCTGAATGGGACTTTCACTGGCAATATTTTTACCAGTTCCAGAAGCCCATACTTATCCCTGCGGGCAGTGTTTTGTATGGTGAAGCCACCTACGATAACACAGACAGCAATCCACACAACCCCAACAATCCGCCGAAGGACGTCAGCAGAGGAGAAGGGACAGAGGATGAAATGTTCCTGATATACATGAATCTGTCGAATTATCAGCCAGGCGACACCAGTATTGTTATTGATACCTCGGGGCACTACCTGCACGACGCCTCCTGTTTCCAGACCTCCGGGATATCCGAAAACAGTTACGAAGACATAAGCGTGTATCCCAATCCTGCATCAGACAAAATATTCACGCAGGGAATTATCGGGGAATGCCGTTTCACCCTGTTTGACAGCGAAGGAAAAACCATTCTGACAGGAAATACCGGTCCGAATGTCCCGGTTGATATCAGGCACCTCACCACCGGGACATATTACCTGCAGCTTAGAACCCCGAAACAGGAGGTTATTTACAAAAAGATTATTCGTAATTAAAAAAAGTATGGCATGAACTTGATACGATTTTTTCTCCGCATTTTCCTGTTACTCCCGGCATTTTGTCTTAAAGCCGAGTGGCTGGAAACGACCGTTCAGTTACCACCGCAGGCATCTGCCCGCGAACTGATATACAATCCGTTGAAAGAGCGAATTTACACCGTAAACCGGCTCACATTCAACATCTCTGTTTTCAGGGATTCTCTGGATGCCCCGGGCTCGGTGCGGGCATGGAACGCCAACGGGCAAGTGTTTGTCATATGGAAAACCGATGCCCAGGCACCCTTGAAATATAATATTTACAGCAGCCCGAATCCGGTATCTTCTGTAGCCGGCGCTTTAAAGATTGGCTCGGTTTTCGAGCCGGAGTGGAGTGGCAAGCGACTCAGGCTCGCACAACCGGATGCCCGGTGGACCATTCCTGATGGAAATGGCGGCACCTACAAGCTGGCGGCCGATGAGGGATTGTTTGTTTACACGCCACACGACACCTCAAATGTGTATTTTTACGTAAACAGGGATAATGAAACTCAGCTTTCTGCTACCAGCCGAACATCACAGCGTTTATTCGTCAGATATGATCCATTAACAGAACCTGTCAAGTGCCATACCCAGTTTTCCGGCGTTACCGGACAGGGGTTCCCTTACACCATATTTGCCATGTGGGCAGATGGCAGGGATGACTATAATGACGCGAGACCCGACTTCCCGGTAATGGCAAACGGGGAAAAAAATGGAGCCCCGCACGTTTTTGCAGTCTTCAACCCGCAAAACGGATTGCCTTCAGGTTCTCTGCCAGCGGTTGTATGCCTGCATGGCGGTGGCCAGCAGGGCAGTTACTGGGCCTATGCACCTAATGCAGGTCACTATCGAAATACCGGAAATGTTCCGGTTGACGGCGTAACGATTGCCTTCGATGATCGTCTTTTCCTGGCAGGCAACGGTGTGGTGAACGAAGACCGACCCAGCAACTGGTTTGGCTGGCATACAGGTTTGAGTGCTACTATTGCCACCAATGCCCCGGCCAATGCAGTTGTAGTACCCTATACACTCCGGCGCCTGATGTGGACCATCGACTGGCTTGTCCGGGCATCCCCCTATAATATTGATTCCACCCGTATTGCGGTAATGGGTAACTCTATGGGAGGAACAGGTACGCTGCTGCTTTCGCGCTGGAAGCCCGGACGGTTCTCCGCCGCAACCGCTTTCGTTCCGCCTCATTATACCCCCGAAACCGGATCAAGGTTATTCGGCAATACCCAGACTAACCTGATTACCACGGAAAAAGGGCCGGGCGGAATCACTCTTGGAGTCAATGATTTTTTTGATCCGGCGGTTCGTATATCTCCCGAAAGTCGCGACTACTGCCTGACCCGTATCTACAGGGGCCGGTGCGACGATGCCGCAGAATGGGGCGCACAGCATATCCAGCTTTACAACGACATTAATAACAAGGGCCTCGGCATTCATCTTTACTGGGACAACCGCGATCACACAGCTTCCGACTGGACAACCGACGATCCCCTGACGACCTGTCCGGATATCGGGCAGTGGGTCAGTCCGGTCAGAACACAAAAATGTGCCGCAGCATTTCAGTCCAGATTCAGATCCAATCAGTCTTACCCGGGTTTTTTCAATGATGATCAGAACTTCTCTGCTGGCGGGAGACAACCTGTACTCGGGAATGGTGATGTGAATGATGGAACACCATGGGGAACATGGGGTGGCTACTATGAATGGGATGTAAACAGCCTGCTCGATACCTCCAATCGCTGGGCATGTGTCCTTTATCTGACCGGACAATCACCGGTTTCAGTGGATAATTTCACGGGTGATTCGGCAATTTGTGATGTTTCTGTCATGAAACCTGTACTCTTCCGGCCTCCAACCGGCACCAGTCTGCAGTGGCGCCTTGTGCGTATATCGGATAACAAAGTACTGCAAAGCGGTTTAACTCAACCCGGCCTGGCAGGAAAGATAACTGTACCCGGGATCAGACTGTTCAAAAACCCGATACGGTGCAGGCTGGTTATTGAATATCAGTACACCGACACAGATGGCGATGGATTCACTTCTCAAAACGACTGTAACGACAACAACGCAGCCGTTTTCCCGGGAGCACCGGAGTTCTGCGACAACATCGACAACAACTGTAACGGACTGATTGACGACGGGATCCAGTACTTTACCTGGTACCGGGACAGCGATGGCGACGGTTTTGGAAATAACCCTGATTCAATCCTGACATGCTCCGCTACTCCACCGCCGGGATACGTCGCCAGCAGTTCCGACTGCACCGACAACAACGCGGCCGTTTTCCCGGGAGCACCGGAGTTCTGCGATGGCATGGATAACAACTGCAATGGTCTGATTGATGACGGTATTGTTTTTATCACCTATTACCTGGATGCAGATGGCGATGGTTACGGTGATGCCAGAGATACTGCCACATCTTGTCTCGGGATTGCACCAGCAGGGTATGTAGCCACGAGTACTGACTGTGCCGATAACAACGCGGCCATTTACCCCGGTGCGCCGGAACTCTGCGATGGCATTGACAACAACTGCAATGGCCTGACCGATGACGGGATCATATATAAAACATACTATGCAGATGCAGACGGCGACAGTTACGGCGATGCAGCCGCGACCTTAACCACCTGCACAGACACTGTCCCGGCAGGCTATGTGGTACCAGGCACCGACTGTGACGACACCAATGCCGC
>CAILQK010000190.1 GCA_903836265.1 uncultured Bacteroidota bacterium
GATGAAACCGGTCGCCTGGTTTACTCTCAGAGAGGTGAGTACACGAAGGGTTACAACTACTTCGTACTCGACCGGGCCATGCTGAACTCCACCGGAACGCTTTTCTACACAGTAGAGACCGATAACGACGCGGCAACCCGCAAAATGATTCAATCGAAGTAACAATTGACAACGACACTGCCGGCTGATCAGAACTGTAACAGTCAGAATACTGACAGCCGGCAGACTTCGAGCCACAGTCGCAGAGAAAAGCGTTTGGTCGCTTCATCTAATCCCCCGCTTTTCTCTGCGAATACTGTGGTTTGAAAAAAAACCACGCTACCGAAGAAAACACACCAGAAGATCCGGACTGAAAACAACTCCACAATCAAATGCCTCCCCCGAAAAACAGCAAAATAACCTCCAAAATAAAGAAATAGTTGCTCTTTTCAATCACATGGGCTGCGAGCGCCCCTAAAAGTTGGGGCGCTCGTTCAACCCTGCCCGGAAGAGCAAAAAGAAATCCCCCCTGAGTTGATTTTAATCAGTTAATCCTGTCTGGCGTGGCGTTGAACTATAGGACGCGAAGCATAAGACATCACACCCGGTCCGAAAGTGGCACGCCAATTTTTCGGTTAATCTCCTGAAAGGGTTGGTCAGACGAGAGAAATCTGTCTGGCCAACTTCTTTTTTACAGCTGTATGTACCTGTTTTTACTTTTATATGAATATTTGGTACGGGCTCCCGATACCATTACGCCTGATATCTTCCTTTTGTTATTTTTGCCTCCCAATTTTCATCATTTTAAACATCATCAAATGGCACTTAAAGAAAAGTATGCGAGTGCGCTCGCAGTATGTGGAAAACTTGGCATGCGTGACAGCCGAATCGAAGAAGGCGCCGACGGGATTCTCAGAATCTGGGGTTATGTATCCTTTGGCTACGACAAAGATCAGATATGGGACGCCATCAAGGCAGCTGGTGGCGCCTCTCCGGTTGATATAGCAGCCGACATCCAGGTGGACAATCCGGGTATTTACGCCAAACACACCGTTGCCAAGAGTGAAAGCCTGAGTAAAATCGCCAAGCATTACTACGACGATATGATGAAGTACAAGCAGATATTTGATGCCAACAGAGATCAGCTCGACGATCCCGACGAAATCAAGGTTGGTCAGATACTGGTTATTCCAAACCCGTAACAAAAAGGCATTTTGTTTCTGTTTTCCTGAGCTTTGGGCGCCCCTGTCAAGAGGCGCCCAAAGTATTTCAGCATAATCTTGTATATACTTTACTACCTTTGACGCGCCAACAGGCATTTTCACATTGAAACATATATAATGGCAGAATTTGACCAACTCAAGGAACAGGCTGCACAGGTACGTCGCGACATCGTGCGGCTCGTTTACAATTGCCAGAGCGGTCACCCCGGCGGCTCTCTGGGCTGCGTGGAATACTTCGTGTCCCTTTACGGCAAGGTAATGAAACACAAGGCCAAACCGTTTAAAATGGATGGTAAAGGCCAGGACATGTTCTTTCTCTCAAATGGACATATCTCTCCGGTTTGGTACTCGGTACTGGCCCGAAATGGCTACTTCGATGTTCAGGAACTGGCCACTTTCCGAAAGCTGAACTCCCGCCTGCAGGGCCATCCCGCTACCCACGAAGGCCTGCCCGGTATCCGGATTGCCAGCGGATCGCTCGGTCAGGGTATGTCAGCTGCTATCGGCGCTGCTCTCGCCAAGCGCCTCGATGGCGACAAACAACGGGTGTTCTGCCTGTGCGGCGATGGCGAACTCCAGGAAGGTCAATGCTGGGAAGCCATGATGTTCGCCGCTCATCACAGGGTGGATAACCTGATTGTCACTGTTGACTGGAACGGTCAGCAGATTGATGGCTCCAATGATGATGTTATCTCTCTGGGCAATCTGCCCGCCAAATGGAAGGCTTTCGGATGGGATGTGCTGATGCTGGAAGAAGGCAATAAGCTGGAAGCTGTGGCTGCCATGCTCCAGCGAGCCAAACGCCGCACAGGAAAGGGAAAACCGGTTGTCATCCTCATGAAAACAGAAATGGGACATGGCGTGGATTTCATGGCCGGCACTCATAAATGGCATGGCAAGGCCCCCAATCAGGAGCAATACGAAAGTGCCATGATGCAACTCCCTGTCACTTCCCTGGGCGACTTCTGATCCGAAAACTATCACTCTCTGACGCAGGTGAATAATTCCTCCTGCATGTAATATCAGAAAAATGAATATCAACGATATCACTTCCTCCGGATCACGCGCAACCCGCGACGGATTCGGTCAGGGCCTTCTCGAAGCAGGTCGGCAGAACCCCAGGGTTGTTGGTCTGACCGCCGATCTGCTGGAATCGCTTCAGATGCAGCACTTTAAAAAAGAGTTCCCGGAGCGTTTTTTTCAGGTGGGTATTGCCGAGGCCAATATGATCGGCATCGCCGCCGGACTGGCAACTGCCGGCAAGATTCCGTTCACAGGTACTTTCGCCAACTTCTCTACCGGCAGGGTGTATGATCAGATTCGCCAGAGTGTGGCTTACTCCCATAAAAATGTTAAAATATGCGCCTCACACGCGGGACTTACGCTGGGTGAAGACGGCGCTACCCACCAGATTCTTGAAGATGTGGGCATGATGCGCATGCTGCCCGGCATGGTGGTTATCAATCCGTGCGACTACAACCAGACCAAAGCGGCCACACTGGCCATTACAGAATATTATGGTCCGGTGTACCTGCGCTTCGGTCGCCC
>CAILQK010000191.1 GCA_903836265.1 uncultured Bacteroidota bacterium
ATGTGGCGCATCCTATAATTTCCCGGCCGGACAAAGTGCCTGCATCATCAACAAATCATTGTCGGTGCCATACTGGGCTGATGACTGCGGCGCTGTGGTTTCAGATGATTATGTTACCAGCAACGGCATCGTGCTTTCGCGTATCGGCGATGTTGTGATTGGCAACTATCCTGTGGGCAATACCACTGTGACTTTCCGCGCTTTCGACTGCGCGAACAATACCGGCACCTGTACCGTGAACATTACAGTGAGCGATTTGCAAAATCCGAATATCACCGGCTGCCCGACGAACAAACTGGGCAATGCAGATGCCGGAGTCTGCACCGGAAAGTTCAATCTGGTGGTACCTTCCGCCAGCGACAACTGCGGTGTGGAATCGGTGGCATATACGGTTACCGGAGTTACCACACTGTCTGGTGCAGAGTTCCCGAACGAACTGACATTCAACGTCGGTCTTTCAACCGTCACCTACACGGTTTATGATCCTTCAGGCAATACGGCCACCTGCTCTTTCAGTGTGTTCGTAAATGATGCCCAGCCGCTGACTGTTACCTGCCCTGGCAATACGACAGTCGGTACTGATGCCGGTACTTGTACATATACTGTTTCGGGCAGTGCTTTGAACCCGGCAATTACAGATAACTGTCCGCCAGCTGCACAAAACTATACGCTGACTGGTGTAACTGCTGCTGCAGGCTCCGGCAGCCTCAGTGGCGTAACTTTCAACAAGGGCGTTACAAGTGTCCGCTGGACAGTAACCGACCAGGGCGGGGTAGTGAAAACCTGCTCGTTCACCGTTACTGTCAATGATACTGAAATGCCTGCAGTACCGGCTGATGCCACCATTACTGTCAACTGTCTTTCAGCTGTCGTAACGCCATCTGTGCCAACAGCTGCCGACAACTGCGATGTTACCGTTGCAGGTGTGCTGGTGAGCGTGGTTGACAACCCGTCGCCACTTGTTTGCGAGGGCACACGCACGTGGACGTACACGTACACGGACATTTCCGGTAACGCGGCTGCCGATACCTGGACATACACCTGCACGCTGGAGCGCCTGGATTTCACGATGCCGGCCGACCAGGGAAGCACAGTCGCCTGTATTGCACAGGCAACACAACCGACACCTGCCACGGTGACCGACAATTGCGGCAATGCCATCACCCCGACAGGTCCGGTAACGGGCGGTACCTACACATCCTGTGAGGGTACCCGCACTTACACATGGACCTACACAGATTGTGAAGGCAACAGCCATCCCTGGGTTTATACATACACCATCGAGCGCAACGACTTTACCGTACCTGCCGATGGCAGCTCAACCGTTCCCTGTATTGCTCAGGCCACCACGCCTGTACCGCCGACAGTAACAGATAATTGCGGTAATGCCATCACTCCGACAGGACCGGTAACAGGTGGCACCTACACATCTTGCGAGGGTACACGTACCTATACATGGACTTACACAGACTGTGAGGGAAATACGCATCCATGGGGCTATACGTACACCATCGAGCGGGAAGATTTTGTAATGAACATGCCTGCCAATGGTACTTCTACAGTTGCCTGTATCGCGAATGCCATACAACCGGTGCCACCATCGGTGAATGACCAGTGCGGTAACCCGATCACCCCTGTTGGTCCGTCAGTGGGTGGTACCTATACCGGCTGCGAAGGCACCCGTACCTATACCTGGGTTTACACCGATTGTGAAGGAAATTCCCACAACTGGATTTACACATATACCATTGAGCGGGAAGACTTCACGATGCCTGCCAACGGCGCACTCACGGTGTCATGTATCAGTCAGGTAACTGTCCCTGTGCCACCGG
>CAILQK010000192.1 GCA_903836265.1 uncultured Bacteroidota bacterium
CCACATTCAAAAAAAACTGTAATAATGACAAATATATTTTTACCTTTGCAATAACTCAGTTTAAACAAATGAAAACACTGTTAATGTACCTTCTTATATTTTGTAATATATGCAGTTCTTGTCAGGTAGCAATCTGGCAAAAATGAATTTGTTACAGGCGGCTGTATCCTTTTGTTCCTGAGAATTTTCTTTTAACCTACATTTTTTTCGTATGTATTTCAGAACTACCACTTTCCTAAGAGCACTTTTGTTTTTCTTTTTTTCCATCCCGGGCGCAGGATGGCTCTCTGCGCAAACCTCTATGTGCAACCAGTTATCCATTGAGGTTTGCGAAGTTCCACAGCCGCAAGGTTCAATGCCTCAGGGCTGTATGGACGGAGACAAATGTTCCCCCGTTTATTTCTACTTTTATCTCAAAGCAGCCGGTACAGGGGGGAACGCAAGTGTAAGTTTCAAACAAATGTCAGTTACGGGCCAACTTGTTGCGACACCAAATCTGCTTGCAACAAGCAAGGTCTTGTCAAAGCTGAATCCGATCAGCTCACTTCAATGTTCTCCACCTGATATTAATAATCCAAATGATCCGGCAAGCCCCACACTGAGTCTTGACGCTGATGACAACTTCAGTTATCATGTCGTGGATAATAATGATCTCAATATCAACTGGATTTTACAGAGTAACCGGAAATTACTGTTTGTCATTGCAGTTGATCCGTTTCCCGGCGAGCAGGTAACGCTGGGCGGGATAGCATTCAGTTTTGTTTTGCCCGCAACTCCGGGGTTTCTGTGTAATGGCAGTATATTTTATTGCAACAATATACTGGCAACAAAACAGATTGAAACACCAGCCGATTGTACCAGTAGTCTGATGGTTCGCATTGGCAACGCTGTGAATGCCCCCGTAGCGGGGTTCCCCAAAAGGAAAAGAATTCCTGTGATAGTAACTTCAACCGACATGGCACCCACCCTGTATAATCTCGAGGAAATGGATGTGCTGCTGAAGTTGCATACCGAACAGACGATGGCAGAAATATTCATTGAAGGGGGTAAAATTCCGGCAAATGACATACTTTATTACGGAGACCTGCCCGACACTGCAAAGTTTCGCAGGATATACGCCAACACGGAGGGTTTACAGTTGTCGGTTTCCCAGTCAACCCTGCCTGTTCCGGGAAATACTTTATTCTATGTAGTTGCCAATGGCCCGGAACTGGAGTCTGATTGTGCCAAAATTGATTTGTCAATAACCGAATTCAGACGAGTCAGGCTTTCCGGCACCTGTTGTAAACCCCGTGCAGGCCTGCCTGATACCATATCCTGGAACGCTGGTGTCTGCCCCGATAAATGCTCTTTAACCAAAATAAGTGTTGCCGAAGCGACGAGTAATCTTCCTGCTTTTATCCCCTGTAACAATGCCTTTCTGGATGTTTTTATAGAAGACACTGGTAGCACGGTAACTTATGAGGAGGTTAATGTCAGCCTGTTAATTGAACATTCCGGGTTGTTAAATCTGGACACAGCCGGATGTTTCTCCACCTACTGCTCCAGTATGGCTTTTTGTACGGCAGCCACCAGTATGGACAGTACACACACCCGTGTTGACTTGTCAATTGACGGCAGCAGAAATGTTGAACTTAATCCGGCCACAGGCATTATCCACTTTTTTCGACTGGCACTTCAGGGACAGGATTTTTGTATCAGATCAGTACAGATCATTGATGCCACACTTCGAAAAGACGGAACAAGTACATATTGTCTCCCCTCAATCAGTTCTGCAATTAAAAGAAACATCGGCAGTGATGACATCTGCACACGCAGCCTGCTGTTTGTGTACAGTGTATATAACGATAATCCTATGAGAGACATCAATTACTCCATAATAAATCCCGGGCCGTGCTTTGTGTCGGGTACTGCCGATGATTATGACAGTGAAACAATATGTCCATGTCCTGCAGATTCCCTGACTTTCAGGCCGTCTAAAAACAACGACCATCTGAACGGTGTCACAACGTATGATCTGGTATTGATTTCCAAACATATTCTTGGAGTTGAACCACTCGGCTCACCCTACAGGATGATTGCCGCAGATGCCAACAAATCAAATTCTATTACTACCTTTGACATTGTCGAATTCAGAAAGCTCATACTTGGGATTTATGATAGCGTGCCCAATAATACTTCATGGCGATTTGTTCCCCGCAACTTCGTTTTCACAAATCCGACCAACCCCTGGATGCCACTAATTCCTGAAGAAATTCGTTTTACCATTCCTCCTCCCACCAACCAGGTATCTTTTTACGGTATCAAGATCGGCGATGTAAACGAGTCTGCCGTACTGCGATCGGAGCCTTCAACACACAGCTTCCTTGCCACTGGTGAACAAACCAGAACTGGTACAAACAGTTCACAAATCGAAGTTCCGATATTTGCTGCGGAAGATTTGAACAGAACGGCATGGCAGTTGTCACTTCGCTATGACACCTCCCGTTTTCTCCTGACCGGAGTGCGCTGGCCGGATGATTTGCAGGAGTATCAGGGTAGAGACTGGCATGAATCGGAACCTGGAGAGGTACGGGTACTTTGGTATGACGGCACGGGGATAAACCGGCAGTTTCCTGCCGGTACCCCCCTGTTCTACCTCCAGTTTAATTCACAGTCTGAAATTGCCGCCCCGGACATTCAACTGGCAACAGGAAACATATCCTCTGCTGCATTTGATTCCGACGGTACAGCTTCCGGTTTTGTACTTCAACAGGTGCCATCAACACTGATAAAACCGGTGCTTCAGAGATCAGCCGGGTATCCTGAACAATGGGAGGCAGGTATTTATCCGAACCCTGCCAGCAGTCGTTTCAGACTGGAGTTGTCACTGCCCCGCCCTTCTGCCTGCAGGATAGTTATCTCTGACTTGTACGGACGCATTCAATGGTCGGACACCCGGTATCTGGAAACGGGTTATCACAGTTTCAAAGATGTACCGTCACTGCCTTCCGGCGTATATTTTGTACAGTTCGGCACTTGCCTGGGCAGCAAAACGCTGAGACTTGTCAGGGATTGATTCTGTTTGATTCGAAACAGGAAAGTCCTAGAGCTTGTTCAGGATTCTCTGCCGATGGCAAAAACAGGTTCATTTTTGTCAGTTTTTGCGTTTCTGAAGGCGCATAGCCGGTGCTACGCAACTGAAAAAAGGTGAAAAGTGGCGAAAAATGAGCCGTTTTTGACCCGGCGATAGAATCCTGAACAAGCTCGTAAACAAAACTGTTGTGGCCGGACGTCCGGAAACAACTCTGTATTAACTTCAAAATCGAAAAAATATGCTCAGGACAACGATTCTGTTTTTCCTTTACACTGCTGTATGCCATAGTCAGAATACGCGCTATTATGTTGACTGGCAGTCATCGGGCCTGAACAACGGTCAGAACTGG
>CAILQK010000193.1 GCA_903836265.1 uncultured Bacteroidota bacterium
CGGTATCCGTTTGCGGTGCGAAGATAGGCAGGGCCGGCAATGTCAAGGTGCAACCACGGAAATTTGGTGAAATGTTCGAGAAATTTGCCTGCTGCAATCATTCCGGCATTACTTGATCCTACATTTTTCAAATCGGCAATATGGCTTTTCAGGTCGTCGCCAAATTCTCTCCAGAGGGGTAGCTCCACAAGCCGTTCGTACGTATGAAAGCCGCTTTTCTCCAGCTCCGACTTTGTCTTTTTCGATGCCGTGCCCATATAGCAGATTACCTGATTGCCCAGAGCCCTTACTGCCGAACCCGTCAGCGTGGCAATGTCTATGACCAAAGCCGGTTCATACTGCCGGGCAAAATACAGCGCATCCGCGAGTATCAGACGACCCTCGGCATCTGTGTTGACTACTTCAACAGTGGTACCTGACGACATGGTTATTACATCTCCCGGCGCTATGGCATTCTCGCCAATCTTGTTGTCGGTAACGGGTATCAGGCCAATCACGTGCAGGGGTATCTGCATCCGCGCAACAGCCGATATTACTCCTGCGACAGTGGCTGCACCTGCCATATCGCACTTCATGTAGTCCATCCCGTCTGAAGGTTTCAGGCTCAGTCCGCCTGTATCATAAACCACGCCCTTGCCTATCAGGACTACAGGTTTTTCGTTACCGGCGCCGGCAGGCTTCCATTCCAGTATGCAGAAGCGGGGTGGTACACTGCTGGCTTTGTTTACAGCGAGTAATCCGCCCATTTTTAGCGCGGCAATCTTTTCCTTTTCCAGAATATCTACGGAAAACCCGGCTTTTTCTCCGGCTTCCACAACGGCCCCGGCAAACTGAAGGGTATTCAGGTGCGACCACGGCTCATTTACCAGATCGCGCGCCATAAAAACAGCATCGAGAAGTATATTCAACTCTTCAGACACGTTGCTGCCCTCAATCCGTATCTCACGCAAGGGTTTTTCTCTTTTCGTGGGATCCGAAAAATATTTGAGAAACTGGTAACTCCCCAAAGCCATCCCTTCCGCAAAATCCAGACTGCGGTCGGTAGTGCAGGCGTTCCGAATGGTGACAGTATCTGTTTTGTAATGCCGAAGTTCTTTCAGCATGTCATTACCCGCCAGACGGGCATCTTCACGCGCTGCGTGCTCGTCATGCTCCTGTTTCAGAATTTTTACAAAAACGGCACTGCTCCCTCTCGCGAAGAAAAAATGACCCGTTCCCAGGGAAGCTCCCTGACGAAGGTAGTCATACTCATGGACAGTCAACCATTCTTTCAGCCGGTCCAGTCCGTCTTTCTCTGCAAGAATCAGCAGATTATCTTCTGGCCCTGCCGCAATTACGGCAGCGATTTGAACTCTTTTCACTTTAAATTCGAAAACGGTTGATGGTAAAAGTCAGAGGGATTAAAAATTCGTCAGATGCCAAACCGGCCCGACTGTGTGGAAATAAAGAATACACATCGGCCCAAAGGTACAAATTTTAAGGTGATTGTCGGGTATAAATAGGCGATTACGCAGGATAACATATATTTGCAGGTGTCCTGACTGACCGGACATACATGATATGACTGACAAAAAACTGTTTCTGCTCGATGGTCACGCGCTTGTTTACAGGGCGCACTTTGCATTCATTTCCCGCCCGCTGATCAACTCAAAGGGCTGGAATGTGTCTGCTGTTCAGGGTTTCGTCAGATTTCTCTGGGATTTGATGCAGAGTGAAAAACCAAGCCATATAGCTGTGGTATTTGATCCCAAAGGAGGCACGTTCAGGCACGAAAAATACGAATTCTACAAGGCAAATCGCGAGGCTCAGCCCGAGGATATCACTTTCGGAATACCATGGGTGGAGAAAATTGTGCGGGCAATGAATATTCCTGTACTGACTGTTCCCAACTATGAAGCGGATGATGTAATCGGTACACTGGCCAAACAGGCAGAAAGGGCAGGATACACCACATATATGGTTACTCCAGACAAAGATTATGGCCAGCTGGCAAGTGAACATATCTTCCTCTACAAGCCGGGCAGGGCAGGCAATGAAGTTGAAATTCAGGGGCCCCGGGAGGTTTGCGAACGATGGGGTATCAGCAGGGTAGAGCAGGTCATTGATATGCTGGCGCTCATGGGTGATGCTGTCGACAATATTCCGGGTCTCCCCGGTATTGGCGAAAAAACAGCCGCCAAACTGCTCGCCGAATTCGGCTCACTCGATAATTTGCTTGCCAATAGTGACAAACTGAAAGGCAAACAACAGGAAATTGTGTCGAATAATACCGACAAGGCGGAAATGTCCAGGTGGCTCGCCACAATTGATGTGAACGTCCCCATCCAGTTCGACGAACGGGCATTTGAAATTGAACCCTTCAAAAGGGAAGAACTGGTGGAAATTTTCCGCGAACTTGAATTTAAAAGTCTGGCCGATACCATTCTGAAAAGTGAGCTGGCGGGCAACACAGCCCGGTCTTCTGCCGGCAAATCAGACAAACCCAAATCAAAATCGCCGGCCTCCGCACAGGGGAGCCTGTTCGGCGATGACGACGCGCCGGCTCCCGCTCCGTCGTCGCCGCTCCCGCCAGATACAGGAAATGCCACCAGAGGCACGCATAATATCCATAATACAAGTCATGTTTACCATCTTGCCGACACACCCGAAAAGCGCAGGGAACTGATAAGCAGGCTCGGAACCGGACGGTATTTCTGCTTCGACTCTGAAACTACGGCGCTGGATGCAACGCAGGCCGACCTGGTGGGACTGTCTTTCTGTGTCGCTCCCCATGAAGCCTGGTATGTGCCCGTACCGTCCGAACGTGCTGATGCACAAAAGATTGTAGATGAATTCAGACCCCTGTTCGAGGACGAATCGATCGAAAAAATCGGCCAGAATATCAAGTATGATGCCATTGTACTCAAAAATTACGGATGTGAACTGAATGGTCTTTATTGGGATACAATGCTGGCCCATTATCTTCTCGAACCCGAACTCCGCCATAATATGAACTATATGGCAGAAACCCTTCTCAACTACTCACCTGTTAAAATCGAGGAACTGATTGGCCCCAAAGGACCCCGCCAGCGCAGTATGCGCGATGTTCCGCTCGATCAGATAAAAGAATATGCAGCTGAAGACGCCGATATCACGCTGCGCCTCCGGGATGTGCTCCTGCCCAAACTGGAAGAGGGCGGCGAAGCGCTGGCCAGGTTGTTCCGGGAAGTGGAAACACCACTCGTGAGGGTGCTTGCCGATATTGAACACGCCGGAGTGCGTATTGATCCCGATTTCCTCAGGGATTATTCAAAGGAAATAGCAGAACAAATACTCGGACTGGAGAAAAAAATTCTCGACGAGGTGGGCTTCCAGTTCAATATTGCCAGCCCCAAACAGGTGGGTGAAGTTCTCTTCGATCACCTCAAACTGCCCTATCCCGGAAAAAAGATGAAATCGGGACAGTACTCCACCGACGAGGAAATTCTGTCGGAACTGGCATCCGCGAATACTGTTTGCAGCGATATCCTCCAGCACAGAACCCTGATGAAGCTTAAATCAACGTACGTGGATGCTCTGCCGGCACTGATCAACCCCCGGACGGGTCGTGTCCATACATCGTTCAACCAGGCCCTGGTGGCTTCCGGCAGGCTGAGCAGCCAGGGCCCGAACCTGCAGAATATACCCATCCGTACTGCCGAGGGCAGAAAGGTGCGGGAGGCATTTGTTCCGTGCGATGAAAATCATTTGCTGATGTCTGCCGACTATTCCCAGATCGAACTGCGCCTGATTGCCGAAATTAGCGGAGATGAAGCGATGATCGAGGCATTTCAGAAAGGCCTCGATATTCACAATGCAACGGCATCACGGGTATTTGGTGTTCCTATCGAACAGGTAACATCTGATCAGCGAAGGGCCGCCAAAACGGTTAATTTCAGTATCACTTACGGAGCGGGAGCAACAAATCTGAGTCAGCAACTCGGTATCAAACGAACTGAAGCAAAGGAACTGATCGAAAATTACTTCGCTCAATACCCCGGATTGCGCCAGTATATGACAGGAATTGTCGAAAAGGCCAGAAAACAGGGATATGTAGAAACAATGCTCGGCAGGAGACGGTACCTTCGCGATATCAATTCTGCCAATGGCATGATGCGATCCATGAGCGAACGCATGGCCGTCAATACGCCCATTCAGGGCTCGGCTGCCGATCTGATCAAACTGGCCATGATCCATATCCGCGAGGCCATTGTCAGAAGCGGTCTCCGCTCAAAAATGATTCTGCAGGTGCACGACGAATTGCTGTTCGATGTCAGAAAAGACGAACTCGATGTTGTCAAATCGCTTGTTTTTGAAAAAATGACCACTGCAATGCCCAACCTGAAAGTACCTGTACTGGTCGAAATCGGAGTGGGCAACAACTGGCTCGAAGCTCACTGATTCATTCTACCGCCGTTATGAAATACTTGTTACCTCTTTTTTTTGCCCTGCTCCTCATCGCCCCGAAAGTATCAGCCCAGCTGCCTCATCTCATCTTTCATGCCGAACTGAAGGGCGCAGAACAAATTCCGGCTGTCGGTACGCCTGCCCGCGGACTGATCACCATTATGTACAGCCCCGACAGGACAAAGGTGTCGGTCACCGGTCTTTTCGTTGACATGGAAGGAGATATCACCGATGTATCGCTTCATATTGGCAAAACAGGTGAAACCGGCGACCTGATTGTTGATCTCATGCCCCTGCTGAACTTCAGAAGACTGTATGGAGAAGTGGAAGTGCCCGCAACGCTGCTTCAGAATCTGCTGCCCGACCGTGTTTATGCCACCGTCAGTACCAATGCCAATCCGGGCGGCGAAATCAGGGGCCAGTTTGTCTGCGAAACAGATCTGGACTACCGTACAGTGCTCACCGGGGCTGAAGTGGTTCCTGCAGCCAGTTCTTCCGGTTTCGGTTTCGGCGGAATACACTTTCCAACCGGATCGGATGATGTGGTCGTGGCTCTGCTGGTGGATGGCCTCAGCGGACCAATCACCGGGGCTGGTATTTACTCCGGTTCTCCCGGCGAAAATGGTATCCTGATACACAGCCTCACCCAGTTTTTTCTCAATTTTATCCAGGAAAAGATTGAGTTGAGCGAACTGCCTGCCGACTTCTTTCGCAATGCCCGGGAAGGCAAATACTACATTCAGGTAAATACTGCCGCCTACCCCAACGGTGAACTGCGCGGACAGGTTGGATTCCTCGGGTATTTTACCTCTTTTGCGCCTGTAAATTCGGCCCAGGCCGTTCCATCCACTCCCTCCACCGGATTTGGCTTCAGTCATAACGTACTCAACGCAACCCTCGACAGCCTTACATCTGATGTCTATATCAGCATGATTACTCCCGTTGCCGTAGAAATCAGAAAGGGAACCCCCGGTACAATGGGAATACTGCTTGAAACGCTCGAACCCACTTCAACACCGGGTGTTTACAGCAAGACTTATCCGCTTGATGCCGACCGTTTGACTGCTTTTGCAGAGGGAAATCTGTATGTCAATGTACCCACCGCTGCCAAACCTGCCGGTGAAATTCGCGGACAAATGAAAAACAGCCTCCGGAAAGGATATGCCTTCGATTTGTGTGGCAATCAGGTGGTGCCCCCTGTCAGCTCCAGCGGGTACGGGGTTGCCATGGCTTCGGTTGATCAGGCAAACTGTTACATCAATTACAAACTGATTTACGACAAGCTGACCAGTAACGTGACAGACGGATTCATCTGTCAGGCAGACCCCGGACAAAACGGAGACGCACTCTACCCGCTCACCGTACAGAAACCGGTTATTCCCGGTGAGGCCGAAATCCTCGCAACACATGGTGTGACCATCGAAAATGGAGGCATGTATATGGTACTCCGCACAGAAACATGGCCGGAGGGTGAAATTCGCGGACAGATCAGACGAGGCAATCTTTCCTGTCCTGAACAGTCTGATATCCGGCTGATCAGTGAGGTGAGTGGAGTTCTGGTAAGCCCCTCTCCCTTCAATGACGTACTTACTGTAAAATTCGAAAGCAGGAGGCCCTTTCAGGCAAAACTGATTCTGCGGGATATGCTCGGTGCACCTTCGCTGGTTCAGCCAGTCAGCGTCTTGTCAGGTACACAGACGGTTTCTGTCCAGGTGCCGGCACTGATTCCGGGTATTTATACACTTTCCCTCGAAATTCCCGGCGAAAGTGGTATGCTGCTCAGAAAAATCGTCAAAGGCAATTATTGAAACCCGGCTGTTCAGACCGGTGTAATGTCTGTCGGGGGCTATAAGCCGGCCAGCTCTTTGTAGAGTTCGTTCCAGGTATTGCAGATGTGCTTCAAATCAAACTTTCTGACCTGAAGCGGCGCATGCTCCAGGAGCCTGTCCCGTGTCCGTGTGTCCAGTACCTGTATTATCTTGTCAGCCAGATCTTCTGCCGACCGGGGATCGGCGTACAGAGCTGCTGCTCCGCCGGCCTCTCCGAAACAACTGCCGGTACTGGTTACGACCGGTATCCCTGTTGTCAGGGCTTCCAGTATCGGAATGCCAAATCCTTCAAAAAGGGACGGATAAACCAGGGCTGAGGCTCTTCTGTAAAGGGCTGCCAGTTCCCGCGACGGAATATGCCGGTTAATCCACACAACAGATACACCGAGACTCGCAGCGAGGGCCGGCAGGGAGCGCGCATATTTGCTGTTTCCCGTGCCAACCGCTACTAATGGTATGTCATAACCTCTTTCTCTGGTGACAGACAGTGCTCTGACAAGGCCATCCCAGTTTTTACGCGGCGTGAGACTGCCGGCGGCAATTACAAATCCACTTTCGGGAACCCGGATGTCGGCGGGAAGAGGAACGCTGTTCGCACCGGGAATGGCGCTGAGACTGTACTCGCCGAATGCGGGATCGCAGGACTGTCCGACGACACGTATCTTCCATGCCGGTACTTCGAAATAGTCAATCAGGTCGCGTCTGGTCTGTTCGCTGATGGCAACTGCCAAATCTGCCTCCTGTACCGCTCTCCTGTATTTTTTTTGGTAAAAAAAGCGGTCTAGCACCGGATACAGCTCCGGATAGCGCATGAAAATGAGGTCATGCATGGAAACCACACTTCTGATTCCCGCGCGGGAGAGGCCTGAAGGCAGCTCGTGACTCAGCCCGTGGTAAACCTGTATCCCGTCGCGTCTCAGTTGGGAGGTTACCAGTTTGCTGCGCCACAGCGGGTGAATCAGTTTGCCGGGCAAACTCTCCGGAAACCGTGCGCCGGTAACATCCGCAGCATAATTTCTTCTGATATAGGGAGTGTACAAAAGATACTCGTTCTCCGGGAAAAAGGCCCGCAGCCCGTTCACAAGCGTCCGGCTGTAAAATCCCAGCCCGGTGGCGTTGTTGAAGTATCTTTTGGCGTCAAAGGCAATTCTCACGGTGAATACAGGTTTGGAAGGGCGAAAGGTACGCCAGACAGATTATCTTTGCCCAACCATCAAGCTGAATCTGTCTGATAAATTGTTATGTACGAAGTCCTTGCCGCAAGTCTGTCTGTCAGCCTGCTACACGCGGCCATACCCAATCACTGGCTTCCGATTGTTGCAATCGGCAAGAAAAACGGCTGGAGCGCGTCCAAAGCTGTTCGTATCACGATCCTGGCAGGTAGTGCCCATGCCATCAGTACTGTTCTGATTGGACTGGCCCTGAGCGTTCTGGGCTGGACAATGAGCGAATGGATGGATGTTTTTTCATCCGTCGCCGCTCCGGTGCTGCTCATCGGCCTGGGACTTTTTTTTATCTGGAGGCACTATTATCATCGTCACTTTCACCTGCATGCGCCCGTGCGTGAGAATCTGGGTGAACGAGAGCTTGTGGCTGCGCTGGCTTTGGCGATGTTTCTTTCTCCCTGCCTGGAAATAGGCGCCTTCTTTCTGATGGCAGGTACCCACGGTGCAGCAGTGGTGCTGACGCTGAGTGTTTTTTACTATGTAACCACGGTAGCCGGCATGGCAGCATGGGTATGGCTCGTATGGCATGGCCTCAGCCTTGGCAACTGGCACAAACTGGAACACAATGCCGGAATCATCTCCGGGCTGATTCTGATACTCGCAGGAATCTGGAAACTGCTCGTACACTGACCATGATTCTTCACTACCAGACACAATTCACTGAAGCAGGATGTGACGAGGCAGGTCGCGGATGTCTGGCCGGCCCCGTTTTTGCCGCAGCGGTCATCCTGCCCGCAGGGTTCCATCACCCGCTTCTCAACGACTCCAAAAAACTCACGGAGGCCCGCCGTGAGTTGCTGCGTGAAGTCATAGAGAAAGAAGCCGCCGACTGGGCTGTTGCAGAGGTCAGCGCGGCTGAAATTGACCAGATCAATATTCTGAAAGCTTCTTTTCTGGCAATGCACAGAGCCCTCGACGGACTGTCCAGGCTGACTCCTGCCTTTATTGTTGTGGATGGGAACAGGTTCAGTGCCTACAGAAATCTCCCCCACGAGTGCGTGGTAAAAGGTGACGGAAAGTATGCCTCTGTTGCAGCAGCTTCTGTACTGGCCAAAACGTGGCGCGACGAGGCAATGCGCAGGTTGCATGCACAGTGCCCTGAGTACGGCTGGGTTGAAAATAAAGGCTACCCAACAGAAGCGCACCGCGAGGCTATCCGCTGCTTTGGACCGAGTCCCTGGCACAGAAAAAGTTTCAGACTGCTGCCGGGTGAAGAGCAACTGGCACTTTTCTGATCTGATTCGACCTGAAATTTTCCGGTTTCGTATAAAAAATATATGTCAGAGTGATCGGATACCCCGTTTTTCAGACTTTTGTGTTGTTATTTTGAAATGCCTCCCGGATCAGGCACGGATGAATACTCCAACCGAAACAAAATTCACTGCCATGAAATTTATCAAATATCTCCTTTATTTCGTTCTCGGTCTCGCTGCGCTGATCGGTGTGCTCGGTATTTTTGCCAAAAAAACCTATCATATCGAACGAAGTATCGAAATAGATGCGCCCAAAGCGCTGGTTTATGATCAGATCAGGTTCTTTAAAAATTTTAATGAGTGGTCGCCGTGGCTTAAACTTGATCCGAATGTAACAGTAACCTATGAAGGTGCCGACGGGGAAGTTGGCTCGGCCTATTCCTGGGCGGGAAACGAAAATGTCGGAAAAGGAAAAGAATTGCTGAAAGCACTTTCTGCCGACCGGATTGATCTGGAACTCCAGTTCATAGAGCCGTTTGAGTCAACTATTCCTGCCTTTTTCAATGTAACAGGTGATACCCTCAAAACAAAAGTGTCGTGGGGCTTTGACCCGCACCTCCCGTTCCCCGTCAATGTGTGGGCCATGTTCACCGATATTGACAAGGCAATGGGTACTGATTACGAACGCGGATTGGCTTTCCTGAAGCGCCGCTGCGAGAGTATTGCACATAAAAAGTATAACGGGTACGAGATTGTCGAGGAAGATATACCGGCGACAAACTACTTTTGTACCAAAGGAACAGTTAAACTCGACAGTATCCAGCTCTTCTTTGGCCCCGGCCTGATGAGGGTAATGGGTGAGGCAGCGGAAGAAAAGCTTACGGTCACTGGCCCCCCCGCCGGCATCTACTGGTCGCTTGACCAGACTGCCGGCGTGTCTGAAATGGCTGTCGGTATTCCCGTGAAAGAGGAGGTGGTAAAGGCTCCCAAAGACTTTTCCCTGTTCAAGGCTCCGGCAGGAAAGGCACTCGTTGTCTCTTTCTATGGTGCCTACGACAGTATTCATCTGGCCCATACCGCTGTCGAAAAGTATTGTGCCGCCTATAACCTCAGGCAAAGTTCTCTGGTGATTGAAAGCTACATGACTGATCCCGCGACAGAGCAGGATACTTCCAGGTGGCTCACCAAAGTGATGTACTTCACGGCTGCCGATTCAACCGGGAAAAAACAGCATTTCTGAATATGCCCAATATATTGGTTGTTGAAACTGCCACAGAGGTCTGCTCTGTGGCAGTTTTTTCTGAAAATCACATCGTCGCACTTTCCGAAAATCAGCACTGCACCAGTCATGCAGCCGAACTTACGCTGCTGGCAAGCGAATGCATGAAGAAGGCGTCTCTTGACTTCGCAGACCTCGATGCAGTGGCTGCAAGTGGCGGACCCGGAGCATACACATCGCTCAGAGTGGGTACTTCAGTGGCAAAAGGCCTGTGTTACGCCCTCGACAAGCCGCTCATCGTATTTGATACCCTTCTTGCGCTGGCATCGGCCGCCAGGGGAATGCCGGACACCCGGAAACTGCTGCTGCTGCCGGCACTTGATGCCCGCCGACAGGAAGTTTGGATGGCCTTGTACGACGAAAAACTTGAGCTGCTCCTGCCCGCACAACCGTTCATCCTTGATGAAGGTTCCGTTTGGGACTACTGTGCCCGACTGGTGCCCGATGCGTATGAACGGCAGCTAATAGTCGTCGGAAATGGAAGCCGGAAGATTGAGGGCCAGTACTTCGAAGGAAATCCGGAATTCCCCGAAATGATCAGGTGCTCGGCTGCACATGCCGGAGAAATTGTCCTGAAAAGTTATCTGGCAGGCGAGTTTCAGGACGTGGCATATTATGAGCCCTTCTACATGAAACCGCCCAATATCACAGTCAGCAAGCAGACGCCGTTTTGATGGATATGCTCCGAACCGGACTCACGCGCATGCAGAATTTGTTCAGATGTATTATGAGTAGTTAAGTATTTTTTTAATTTGAGGATACTTTTTGCATGTTAAATGTTGATTGTAATTGCTTTACACTGATTGAATAATTGTTATTCACTTTTTTCCTAATTAAACTGGCATAATTTTGGTGGTATCCTGTTTTAGAAAACAGCCAGTGTTCAATAATCAAAACAATCAGTATGAAGAAGACAAAATCTGAAACCGTCTTCCTGCGAAACGGGAAGGCAGATGCCCTTTTGGACTACATAGAGCTCAAAAAGGCGGCGTCTGTTTTGCGTGCCATCAACCACAAGTTGAGACAGCGCATGATAGATTTGCTCGAAGAGAACAAAAAAATGACAGTAACCGACATTTACGTGAAATTGCGCCTCGAACAGAGTGTCGCAAGCCAGCATCTGGCTATCCTGCGCCGTGCCGGTGTGGTACAGACAGAGCGTAACGGCAAGTTCATTTACTACTCTCTCGACAAAAGCAGGCTCGGTCACATCTCCAATATTGTGGAGGAACTGGCCGCCTGACGCCTCAAATGGCAATTGCCCGGAGTTGTTCGTTGTTGGTCTTTTAATCGAGTTTCAAAGAGCAACCAACAACCGCAACGAACAACTCGACACGGTGACTTCTTCTCCCTGAATTACTGCTGCTGTTTTCTTTCTGCACTTGTTGTTTCTCGCTTTCGACTGGTCAAATTCAGGCTCAGTCAAGTCCTCCTTCTGTCGGCAGACGCATGATAAGTACCTTGTCTATCTTGCTTTTGTCCATATCCATTATCTCGAATCGGTAACCTTCCGTTTCAAAATGATCGCCTACCGTGGGTATCTCGCTCAGCTGATACAGGATGAATCCGGCCAGCGTTGAATAGTCGGCATCTTCAAAGTCGAATGCCTTCAGGTTTACAGTCTCCCGCAACTCATCAATCGGAATGGTTCCGTCAACGAGAAGACTGCCATCTTCGCGAGTCACAATATCCGGATCCGTTATATCGTCCATGTCGGGCAACGTGCCGAATATATTTTCTGTCAGATCGTGCAGCGTTATGATACCCTGGGTAGAGCCGTATTCATCAACCACCACCGCAAAGTAGTTTCTTGCTTTTCTGAACCGCTCCAGAATTTTCAGCGCGTTCATCGTTTCCGGCACAAAAAGTGGCTGAGTCAGTATGTTCCGGAGGCTGAATCCGGATTTTTGTCTGTTGTCAACATAATCGCGCAACTTCACTACACCCAGAATATTCTCGATGGTATCGTCGCAAACCAGGAACTTGGTGTAACCGCTCTCCTGTATAATTCGCTCGTTCTCTTCGGAAGAGGCGTTGATATCGAGCCACTCAACCGAATTGCGGTGGGTCATAATTGTGTAGGCGTCCCGGTCGGCAAATCGAAGTATATTCTGGATGAACTCACTCTCCTTGGCCTCCAGTACCCCCTGTTGCCTGGCCATTTTGACCATCAACTTGATCTCGTCTTCCGAAATACTCTGCTGGTCGTTTGGCTTGATGAACAGCATCCGCATGAACATTTTGGTTGACCAGCTCAGGAATCTCGATATCGGACCAGTGACACGGGTGGTCAGATCCATCGCCGGAGCAAATGTCAGCGCCAGTGACTCCGCATACTGAATACCTATGTACTTGGGGGCAAGTTCGCCGACAATCAGCGAGAGGTAGGTAATGAGTGTTACCACAACAGTCAGTGCAATCTGGTCGGCATACGGCGCAACAGATGGAATCATCGCCAGAATTGGCTCCAGCTGGTGAGAAATAGCTACACCGGCGTAGGCACCCTCGATGATCGAAATCAGGGTAATCCCGATCTGCATGGCCGAAAGATACTGGTCAATATTGTCGAGCAGTCCGATGGCAATTGCCGCATTTCTGTTGCCCTTCAGCCGCTCTCCCTCCAGCCGCGAACGCTTGGCAGTCAAAAGAGCAATTTCTCCCAGCACAAGGAAGCCGTGCAGGACAATGAGTACTAAAACAATTAAAATTTCCATAGTATGTTTGTCAGAACCTGTCCCGCCGGAAACAACACCGGCAGCGCAAAACCCTCAGATTCAACCGGGGCCGGAAGGTACGACATAAATTGGAGGCGAAAAAAGGTGAATTGTTGCGCGCAATTATGTTTTGATTCGGGGGCAAAAATAATGAAATTAAAAAATATTCATCCGATATTTTATGCGGTTGCCTCTATTGTCAGAAAAAAAATGTTAAAAAATGGTAAATGTTTTTGCTGTTTTGAATAATCGCCCTACATTTGACCGATTCAATTGCGAAAGCATATTCATTTCTCACAAAATTCATCACTGCGTATCGAGTCAAACTTGTACACCACTTAGATTTTTGTTTAACTGGTTCACAGCAAAATTTTTTGCTTATGCAAGTTGTGTCGATGCTCCACGATCATGAATTGATCGCCCGTTACATGGACGGTGATGAACAGGCTTTCGAGGTTCTACTCTCTCGCTACAAGGCCAAAATTTACACCTCCATCTATCTTTTCGTCAAAGATCGAGCTCTCGCTGAGGATATCTTTCAGGAGGTCTTCATCAAAATCATTGACACGCTCCGTCGGGGAAAATACAACCACGAAGGGAAGTTTGTGCAATGGGCCATGCGCATTGCATACAATATGTGTGTTGACTACCACCGGCGCAACAAACGCCGCGCGCACATCAATCCGTCCGAAGATTTTGACATCTTCGACGTGCTCCGTACCGATAATGACGGCGCAGATACGCATATCATACGCTCTGAAACCCATAATCACATCCGCAGAATGGTTGATTCTCTCCCGCCCGAACAGCGCGAGGTGGTTATTCTCCGCCATTACGCCGATATGAGTTTCAAAGAAATTGCATCGCTCACCCGCGTAAGTATCAATACCGCCCTGGGCCGTATGCGCTACGCTCTTATCAATATCCGCAAGATGATGAATGAGCGCGAAGC
>CAILQK010000194.1 GCA_903836265.1 uncultured Bacteroidota bacterium
ATCCTGACTGAGTATGTGTACCCTTTCCAGTTCCCTTTGTCAATAGCCAGTGAAAAAAAACACTCCCGAAGTTTATACTTGGCTAAAAAACCATTTAATTTATTTCGGACATACAAATTATGACCGGAACCCGAGAGTCCCTGCCCGGAGGAAAAAAAGAAAGAGGACAACTGTGAGACAAAAGAGATCGGGTAAAATGGTCATCACTGAGTACCGATGAGGATAGGCTGGAGAATTATTTGAGCCTGGCACTCTGACCGGTCGTAATCTTGAGTCATTGACAGATATATTTCTCCTGAACAGAAAAGATGACTTCCGGAGCAGGCTTGTATGGTTCTCTGTTATATATCGGTACTTTCGATTTTTACTGGCGCGGTAAGTTGCTCAGGTCAAAAAGGAGTGTAACAAAAACACGAGACCCCGACAGCAACCGGGCGTGCTGTCGGGGTCACCTGCATATTATATTACTTTACAATTATCATTTTTCTCGTTTTCACCCCAAACGGTGTCTTCAGTGAATACCAGAAAATTCCGCTGTAGCCACCGAGATCAAACACTTCAACATTATCACCCGCCGTATATTCACGTTTGAGCGACAGCACTACCCTTCCGCTCATGTCAGTGATTTGCCATTCGGCTGTGCAGGCTTCGGGAATCGTGAAGGAAACGCTGGTACGATCACTGAAAGGGTTGGGTATATTCTGCTGAACCCTGAAATTTTCGGGCTCTTCGGGTACAAAAGCAGCCGATTCTGACCGCATAGACAGCTGCGTATCCGAGAACAGCCAGAAGGCTCCCTTGCTGCCGGCATCAGCCGGACCTCCGATGACAGTTGTTTTGCCATCCGCGCTGATTGCCAGTGAGGTACCCTGTGCAGCAGCGCCGACAGCGCCTGTGCCTGTGAGTTTGCCTCCCATTTGCGTCCAGCTGCCACCAGTGCGTTTGTACACCCACATGGCGCCCCTGTTCTGGTTGTCGCCCAATCCGCCTACAACGGCCGTATTGCCATCTGCGCTGACAGAAGCGGAAGATCCCTGCCGGGAAGTTCCTGACAGCCAGTTGCCTGTGAGTACAGCCTCTTCACTCCATGTACCGGATGTACGGGTGAAAATCCAGGCTGAGCCCTGCAGATTGTTGCTGACAGAGCCACCTGCCAGGGCTGTATTCCCGTCATCGCTGACAGAAACCGAAGAACCCTGCCACATCTGGCTTGATGCACCCGATCCAACGAGTTTGGGACCCTGCTGACTCCACTGACAATCACTCACAGAGAAAACCCAGACAGCTCCCTTCCGGTTGTTGTCAGACGGGGCACCCACCAGAAGTGTACCTCCATCTCCGGAAAATGCTACTGATGCTCCGAATCTCGATTTTCCCACAGCATCTGCTGTATTTGTGATTTTGTTACCCAACTGATACCATTCACCATCAAAACGTGCGAATAGCCACACGGCCCCGGCATAGTTGTCATCTCCAACTGCACCCACGGCGAGCCTGTTTCCATCATTGCTCAGTGCCAGAGCCACCCCCTGCTGGGAAGCACCTGCCTGATCAAGACCAACCAGTTTGCTGCCCTGGAGGGTCCATACAGCAGCGGTTCTGGTATATACCCAGACAGCGCCTTTACCTGAATTGTCCTGTGGACCACCGACAGCGATGGTATTGCCGTCGGCACTGATGGCTACAGCTGCACCCTGTCGCGATGCTCCAACAAAACCGGCTCCTGCAAGTTTGCTGCCCTGTTGTACCCACGTATTTCCTGTACGAACATAAACGAAAGCTGCACCCGTATTGCTGCCGTCGCCGGGCGCCCCGACAACAACCGTATTCCCGTCGGCACTGATCGCTACAGATGCACCCTGCTGCGACGCTGCGATGCTGTTGGTCTTTTTGCCACCTGTTTGATAGTATGGGTATGGGGTATTATCAACGGTGAAATTGCCGGACGAATTCCCCGAACCTGCCACAGACATAACAGAAACCGAGCCTGTGGCAGAGCCCGGCATCACAGAAATTGACGCAGTGGTACTTGTCTTTGACAGAATCACCGCTCCTGTTCCGCCAACCGTGGCAGATTGAATATTGTCCAGATTACTGCCATTCAATGTGATGACTGTACCGACAGGGCCGGAAGCAGGAGTGAAAGAAGATATTACAGGCGAAGAGAACTGTACGGTACGCACTCCGCACAACGCTGCCAGTTCCAGTGAACTGATAGCGCCTGAAGCGGGGAGGACAGCCACCACCTGACTGTTGCTGTTTACATTAAACGATGTTGCATTCACGCCATTGAATTTCACACTTGTAACATCTGTGAAATTCGCTCCGGTGATGGTAATTGATGTACCTGACGGACCGGAAACAGGATTGACCGATGTAATCTCCGGTTCCAGGTTAACCACATAGGATGCAACAGCCGTCTGGGTACAGTCATTGATATCAGATACCGTCACTTCATACGATCCGGAGCAATAGGGTTTCAGATCGAAAGAAGCGGTAGTCAGACCATTGGACCAGGCATAACCTGTACCACCTGATGCCGATACATTGATACCAGCTCCGACACAGATGGTGCCATCGTTATTTGTGACACCCGAAGTTTCTGTTGTGGCAATGACAGGTACCGGCGGAGTGCAGATTCCGGGAGCGGTGGTTACACCAGAAGAGGCCGGGCCTTCCACATTGGGATATGAGTCGCACTCACAGCGGGTTTTGATGGTTTGGGGTGGTCCGTCCTGATCGTACACAGGAATGGTGGAACTGAATGACCCGTTGTCGAGTTTGTACTGAATGGATGAGCCCGGAGGGCATGGAGATGACGGGGCGGTAATACTGCCGCCTGCAGGCATACAACCACTGCTGCATACACTGTTCACAATAGTTACCTCCGGCGGAGGGCCCGAGAATACCGGACAGGGGAGGCAATGCGCACTTCCCGCAATATCCCCGGAGATTGTCCAGCCCTTTGTGCCGGTAAGGGCAGTGCGGGCATCGGTTGCAGATGTTCCGTAAGAAATACCGGTGGCGCTCATTGTCAGCCCGGACGGTGTGTTGGGGTTTGCGGCCCAGCCAATCAGGGTCTGCGAATAGTTCACGCAATCCATATCGCTGTTATCCAGGAAGGTGGTCAGGTCAACTCCCGCCTTGAGTGTCCAGTCGCCAAGCGACTGATTGAATGAACTGACAGAAAACATACGGGCCATACTGCTGATGTTGCTCACATCCCAGTTGCCAATCGGACTGTTGAAGTTCGAACTATTGAACATCTCGGTCATGTCGGTTACATTGGACAAATCGGGGACGTCTGAAGCAGTTACAGTCAGGTTGCGGCAACCCATCAGCGTGCTGTTCATGCTTGACCATTTGACACCTCCCCATTGCGCCACACCGATAATCTTGTTTTTATCAGGGCCACCATCCATGTAGAAGCGCCGCAGATTGTGCGCCTCCATAGTTATCGTAACCTCGTCGCCTGCAGCAATAGTCAGACTCGAAAGAGAAACCGTACCTCCAGTTGTATTCGTGAAGGAACCGAAACCGCTATTGCCTGACGGCGTGGCAGACCAGGTGTACAGCACGGGGCCGACCGCGGTCTGTGCCTTGAACTGAACAGACGACGTAACGGCATTGAAAGACCACTTCGTTATGAATGGATCGGCACAGTTGAATGCATTGGTATATCCCTGTGAGGACAGGGCAGGATATCCACCGTTATCAGTTGTGTTGATCGTCCAGAAATTGGAAGAACCATTATCTGTTTCTCCGGAGAAGTCCCAGCCAGCTGATTCATAGGTACAGGGAGACTGCATGAAAAGGGTGGATTTGCCTGTTCCTGCGGCAGAGGTGGACACGCCTGAAGTTTGTGTATCCCAGAAACAGGATGTCACAGTGCCGGTATTGGTACCGACAAATCCACCAACCGGAGCGGTACCTGTCAAGGCTCCCTTGCTGAAGCAGTAGTTAACTGTACCGGTATTACTGCCTATGGCTCCACCAACATTTGTACCTGCTGTAACGGCAACTGTACTGTAGCAGTTGGCCACCGTTTGTTCATTGGTACCAATCAGTCCGCCAACATTACTTCCGGTACTGGTGACAGTACCATTGGTGTAACATTCGGAGATTGTAGTTGATGTACCACTGATACAGCAGAATCCGATCAGGCCTCCGGTATTGTTTACTCCGGTCACAGTAGCAGACACATAACATCCGGTCAATGTCGAGTTTTCTGCTTCACCGGCAATACCGCCACCGTCTGTAGCATTGGCAGTTATGGATGAAGTGCCGGTTACCCTGACATTTTGTATGAGTGTGGATCCAAGGGCCCATCCTACCACCGCGGCCGTGTTATCATTGGCTGTGATATTCACGTTAGCCAGGGTCAGGTTTTTGATCGTGGCGCCGGACGTCGAACGGAACAAGCCCATCGAAGAGGTAGTCGGCCTGTTGATAAACAAACCGGTAATAGTTTTATTGTTACCATCATAGGTACCGGTAAACCTGGCAGATGGTGTGCCGATGCCGCGGAAACCCTGTCCGCTGTTCAGCGTGCTGGAAGAACTCGCATCAATGTCGGCGGTCTGAATGAAATGATTGTTGACGTAAGTATTGTTGGCAGACAGCGTGACAAGATCTGCCAGTGTACCTATCTGATAAGGATCCGCCACGGTACCAGCGCCGCCCGAAAACTGCGCCAGCGCGCTGCCACTGGTGATCAGGAGAATGGGAACAATGAAAAAGAATTGTCTGATTAATTTCATGAGCAAGGAATTTTAGGGCACAAAGGAAAAAGTGCGGCGCAAAAATCCAGGATCAACTGATGTAACACTTTAATCAGTATGTAAAAAAAGACGCAAAAACCTTGTAATTACCTCAAAAAAGGCTATTTGACCTGAATATTATCAAGATACTCGGTTGGCGACATGCCGGTAATTTCCTTGAATCTTCTGGTAAATGACATTCTGTTAGCGAAACCCGACATCTCCGCCACTTCATTCATAGTTATTGATTTTTCGTATTTTCTGATCAGACTGCACGCCTCATCTACCCTGAACCGGATGACCAGTCTGTTAAAATTGGTCTTGCCTGCCTTGTTTATTGCAAGGGACAGATAACGTTCACTTCGATTCATCAACACACCCAGAGAGGAAATACTGAAATTCATATCAAGGAACGGCTTTTCTGTTTCCATCCTTTCCAGTATTGCCTGGTACAGATTGAGCAGTTTCTCATCTTCATCATTATCAGGTACAGCAACACCGCTTGAATCACCGGATAAACCGGGAACAATGTTTCCAAGTTGGAGACTCAGAACCGAGGCAAAAATTGAAGAAAAAAGCAACAATAACCAGACTGATATCACGCTCGCCAGTGCAGGCCGGCCAAATACGCTACTCACTTCAGCATCTGATTTATCCCTGATTTGCTTCAGTTCATCTGATATCAAACTTGTCTCAAAGTAGTCAAGTCCCGACAACAAATCACCTGGCATAATCATCTTGTCCTCTGACACGGATGAGTCCGCCAACTCCATTTGTCTCAATTTGACTGAAGCACACAGCCGATCCAATCCCATACTTTGCGCCCGGGCGAGAGCTGCATCGAACGAGAGGCTGATTTCGTTATGGGGAGCATTTGTTTTGACCAGATACTCGGCTTCGAGCACTCCGAAAGCAGCATACAGTTCCGGGAAATTGTGCTGCCTGCATAACTCGAGTGATTCCCGGATGAGACCGAGCGCAGCATGACAGTCTCCAAATTTGAGTAACCCCTCCACCTTGACCAGGTTGACAAACGCTGTGACCTGTGGAGATTCAAGTTTCCTGCAGGAGAGTTCTGCCTCCAGAATATGGGATTCAAAGCCGGCTTTGTCGCCGATCTTCAAACAGCATGCAGCGAGTTCCTGCTGACAGGCAATTTCGGCAAGCTGCCAATGATTGCGCTTGAAATAAGCGGACAGTCTTTCCAGGTCACCGGGAGCCCTTTTGCTGTTTCCCTCTTTTCTTTCAGCCTTGTACAGTGCAAGCAAATAATACATCATCGAAGTGGAGTCGCCTCTGGCTTCTGCCATACTTGCAGAGGTCAGGCAGGCCTCCTCAGCCTCAGCAATATGGTGTTGGTTTTCCAGTACCAGAGCCAGTTTGCTCAGACATTTTTCGCGAAAAAGGGTATTTTTTCTTGCAAATTCGGAGTCCAGAGCATCCTTGAATTGCTTGCCGGCCTTCCGTATCCTGGCATCGAGCAGGCAGGAAAGTCCGAGATAATACCTTTCGACAGATATCAATGAGTCATTTTCCGATGCCGATGAATCATGACGACTTTTTCCTCTGCTGCCGTGCAATTTTTGTACTCGATAGTCGGCATTTGATTCTTTGATCTGTGGTTTCAACCAGGACTGCGCGCAACCATGGCGGGCACAGAGAGATTGGACAAGCAGTAGAATGCATGCGTGCATCCAACTGCGAGTGATAAATTGCTGCATACGGACGAAGATAAAAGATAAAATGGCTGCAATCCACACGACTTATAACCAGTATCTGACCGCAATGCACGCGGTTACAGGGACAGTCCGTACTATTTGATGCGATATTACTCTTATGGTTTAATCTCAAATTCAAAATATCAAAAAAAAGCCTGTTCAGATTTCCTCTGAACAGGCTTTGGATGCGACCAGTATCTGCTGATTACTCCGTTATTACCATTTTTCTGGTCTTCACCCCAAAGGATGTTCTGAGTGAATACCAGTAAACTCCGTTGTAACCACTGAGGTCAAACAATTCAACATTATCACCTGCCGCATATTCGCGTTTGAGCGACAGCACTACCCTTCCGCTCATGTCGGTGATCTGCCATTCTGCAGTGCAGGCTTCGGGAAGCGAGAAACTGATACTGGTACGACTGGTGAACGGGTTGGGACTGTTCTGATACAGCCGGAATTCATTTGTGACAACTGAGACTTCATCTTCGCGGGTATCGCTCTTTGTTGGCAGGAGTGAAGCCGAGGAGAAGAACATCCAGGCGGCACCGGCATTTGAGGCATCAGTTGGGCCACCGAGCGCTGCAGTGGTACCCGTTGAACTGAGTGCGACAGAGGTTCCCTGTTTTGCTGATCCGACAGCTCCGCTTCCGGTTACCTTGCTGCCCTGCTGGGTCCAGGCACTTCCGTTCCGGGTGAATACCCACATCGCACCCCTGTTTGAGTTGTCGCCAAAACCTCCCTCAACAAGGGTGTTACCGTCAGCACTCAAGGCGACGGCGCTGCCCTGGCGAGCCGAGCCAACAGCGGCGGTACCAACAAGTTTGTTGCCCTGCTGCGACCACACACCACTTGTTCGGGTAAATATCCAGACTGCGCCCTTCAGCGAGCTGTCGTTTGCTCCACCAATTGCAGCTGTATTTCCATTGGCGGAAACAGACACAGACCAGCCCTGATAAGCGTCGGAAGAGGATCCGGCGCCTGTGAGTTTGGAGCCCTGCTGAGTCCAAACGCCACTGTTTTGCGTGAACACCCAGGCAGCGCCCTTTCTGTTTGAATCGTTATATCCGCCAGTAATCAGCGTCTTTCCGTCTGAACTGAGCGACACTGAAGCGCCCTGTCGGGCTGCACCGGTTGCGCCGGTACCGACCAACTTTGAGCCCTGCTGCGACCATACGCCGGCAGTTCTGGTAAATATCCAGACGGCTCCGGCGAATGAGTTATCGGCCAAACCCCCGGTTGCGATGGTATTTCCGTCAGCACTCACCGAAACAGAAGTACCTCTCTGGGCAGCGCCAGTTCCACCTGTACCAACCAGCTTTGTACCCTGCTGCGACCAGACACTGCCTGTCCGGGTGAATACCCAAACGGCACCGGCTCCCATGTTATCTGTCGGGCCACCCAGTACTGCTGTATTGCCATCAGCGCTGATAGCAACAGAAGTACCCTGTTTGGCAGCCCCGGTTGCACCTGTTCCCACTAGTTTGCTGCCCTGTTGTGACCAGGTTGATCCGTTGCGTACATAGATCCAGGCCGCACCTGCATTGGAATTGTCGGTCGGGCCACCCACGATAGCCGTATTTCCATCAGCACTTAAAGCAACAGTCATCCCCTGCTGGGCTGTTCCTGCAGCTCCTGTTCCCACAAGCTTTGAACCTTGCTGTAGATAAGGGTAAGGGGTTGCTGTAACAGTAAAACTGCCCGACGAGCTGGCTGAACCGTTTGCAGATACCGCAGATATGACACCATTCGGGGTTCCGGGCATCAGGAATATAACAGCAGTACTGTTTGTATTGGAAAGAATAATCTGGGGAACGCCACCCACTGAAACTGACTGCAAACAGCCCAGATTTGAACCGTTTATGGTTATCAGACTGCCAGCTGGTCCGTTCGCAGGACTGAAAGATGATATCTGGGGGTTTGCCTGGAAATTGCCGGTACCACAGGAGTTCGTTACACTTGCATTCATGACACTGCCACCAAAGGGCATTGTAACATTTATCTGTGTAGAGCTCACAACAGTAAAGTTTGGACAAAGTGTACCATTCAGTTTAACCTGTGACACAGTGACGAAATTGCTGCCGGTAATGGTTATCTGGGATCCCGCAGAGCCACATACGGCGGACAGTGACAACAGAACCGGCTGACTGATTACCGTGACAACACTGCTGCGGGTGGCACTGCAGACGTTGGAATCTGTAACAGTAACGGTGTAAGTTGTTGTTACAGCCGGAGCAACTGAAATGGATGCTGCCGAATTTCCATTACTCCAGAGGTAATTGCTGCCTCCGGCAGCCGTCAGAGTCGCGCTGGTACCGGTACATACGGTTCCGTCATTCGGAACACCCGAAGATTCAACTGTGTTTATTGTCGCAACAGGAAGCGTATTTACAGTAATCAGCACAGATGCAGTTTGTGTGCCGCCGCCCGAATTGGTGGAAGTGACGGAGTAGGTAGTGCTGACAGTTGGTGTTACTGTTATTGAAGCCGTAGTTGCACCGGTACTCCACAAGTATGTACCACCGCCACTGGCGTTAAGGACTGCATTTGCACCGCTGCAAATAACTCCGTCATTGTTTGAAATACCGGATGTCTCTGCGACAGAAAGCACCAGTGTCTGTGGCGGAACAACGGTAATAACCACACTGGTGACTGCCGTACAACCGCCGGAACTTGTTACAGTTACGCTGTAAGTTGTGGTTACCGACGGTGTTACAGTTATCACCGCTGTTACTGCCCCAGTATTCCACAAGTAGGTACTGCCACCGCTCGCTGTCAGGTTCGCGCTCGCACCTTGTTCAATGATGCCGTCATTATTCATCGTGCCGGAGGTCTCCGCGACAGCTATTGAAGCGGTCGGAAGCGAGTTCACCGTGATCGTAGTGCTGGAAGTCGCCGTGCAGCCGTTCGTGTTCGTGACAGTCACCGTATAGGTAGTCGTAGCTGACGGAGTTACGCTGATACTCGCTGATGTTGAACCGTTATCCCACAGGTACGTGCCGCCGCCGCTCGCCGTCAGATTCGCGCTCGCGCCTGCACAGATGATACCGTCATTGCTTGTATTGCCGGAAGTTTCCGTGACAGCTATCGAAGCAGTCGGAAGAGAGTTCACCGTGATCGTAGTACTGGAAGTCGCTGTGCAGCCGTTCGTGTTCGTGACTGTAACCGTGTAGGTAGTCGTGGCTGTCGGCGATACGCTGATGCTCGCTGACGTTGAACCGTTATCCCACAGGTATGTGCCGCCACCGCTCGCTGTCAGGTTCGCGCTCGCACCCGTGCAGATGATACCGTCGTTGCTTGTATTGCCGGAGGTCTCCGTGACAGCTATTGAAGCGGTCGGAAGAGAGTTCACAGTAACGGTAGCAGAACCGTTCATGGTGGTAGTGCAACTGTTGGTGGTGCTGGTTCCAACAACAGTATATACTCCTGCGGCAGTTTGATTTCCGAAAGAGATAGCTGCGCCGGTTCCGCTTACCGGAGCCCCCGTGTTGTTGCCATTGAGTCTCAACTGATAGTTTACACCAGTTTGGGAGTTGCTCAGGCCGACGGGCACGCCGGCTCCTCCGCTGCAGTACGCTCCACCTCCGGTTACGTTGAAAGCTGTTGGGGGCGTGGGAGCGACAATAGCAACCGGATTGCCGGAATAAACTGCAGAGCATGTTGGAGACACCTGCAATCGCACAGAAATATTATAGTTACCTGTTGCGAGATTCGAGAACGTGCTGCTTGTCTGCCAGTTCGCTCCTCCGTTTACGCTGTACTCGAGAGTACCATTACCGGTGGCGTTCACCACGATTGTTCCGGTTGGTACCGGGCAAGTAGGTTGTGTGACAGTAGGTGCAGTGATGACAGGTGCCACGCAGATAATATCCGTTTCCCATAATCCGCGACCGTAAGTAGCAGCGCGAAGTTTACCGGTACTGTACCTGATATCAAGTTCACTGATAATAACATTTGGCATGCCAGTACCTACCAGCGCCCAGGCATTGGTCGTGTTGTCTCTGTAATAGACACCTGCATCCATACCCACGTAAAGACCTTCGGGCGAACCTTTCTGAAAAATAATACAATTGGCAGGAAGGTTGGGCAAAGTACCGGAAATATTGGTCCATGTGGTACCGCCGTTCGTTGATTTGTAAACCTTGTTACCGGCGGTATAGTTGGACATACTGGCGTAGATAACATTTGCATCCGTCGGATTTACACACAGATAAGTAAGATCTCCCGCGCCGGCCGGGATCGTCATGGCAGTCCAGGTTGTACCGCCATTTGTAGTTCTGTACAGGGCCGCGCTCCTTCCTGCGTAAATTGTATTTGCATCCGAGGGTGCATCTGCGAGAACTGTAAGATCGTTTGAGGGTGAGAGATTGTTGGATATCTGAGTCCAGGTATTTCCTCTGTCAACAGTTTTAAATACATCATTATAGCCTATATATAATGTCAGAGGATCATTTGATGAAATCAGATAAGGTGTGACCCATGCTCCGGTACCATCCTGACCGCCTGGATCTATATCTGTCCATGAGGCTCCTCCATTGGAACTTCTGAAAAGATCGCCGTAGTAAAGTTCGCCATACATATATTGTGCATTGGAGTAGTCAATGGCACACTCCATCCCGTCACCCCCGATTTCATCTGACCAGGTACCGTTTGCGCTGCGCAGTTTGGTTCCGTTATCCTGGAGACCTGCAATAACTGCACTGGTTGTCTGGGCGACCCCGAGTCGGTACATCTGGCTGATCTGCATGCCATTGGTGTGGTGCGTCCAGGCATTGCCGCCATTGACAGTTTTATAGATACCGCCATCATTGCCATCGTAGAGGGTTGTGTTGTTTTGCCATTCCATGGCGTGGTGGTCTGCATGTACTTCCTGTACGCCGCCGGCTCCGTTCCAGGTGGCCTTGACCGTCCAGGTAACGCCGGCATCTGTAGATTTCCAGACATTTACCCCACCGATATAAACAGTACTGGCATTGGTTGGGTCAACTGCCACAACAAGGTCATACCATCCCTGACCGCCTGTATCTGCACCTGTTGCAGACCATCCGAGCAGATTGGGGGTATCGGATTGCAGGGTATAAGTCAGGCCGCTGTTGGTTGAGCGATAGAAACCCAGAAACCCGCTGTCCGAGTTTTTGGAACAAAGGGCCACAACGACCGTCGAATCGGCTGGAGAAACGCCGATAGCGATACGGCCGGAGTTATTGACAGTTTGTACCAGCGTCCAGTTGGCTCCGTTATTTGTACTTCTGTACAGGTCTTTCCCGGTGCATGCGTAGAAATTATTGGCATTGGGGCCAGACTGGGCCTCAACATCATAAAAGTTGGCATTTACCACTTTTGTCCAGGTTGTACCCGAGTTTGTAGTGCGATAAAGACCATCGCTCGTGGCTGCCAGGATATGAGATTCATCGTTCGGATCCATCAGAAGCTTGCGGATCAGCTTGTAACTTGCCAGCGTGAACGTCAGGCCTGTGGCATTCCATGTAACGCCTCCATCTGTAGATTTGTACACACCTATTGAGCGGGTATCGCCTGCATCGCCATCGCCGGTAGCCACATACATGATATCAGGGTTCGATGGCGTAACAAGGATGCTTGAAACACCCAGTACTGAAAAATTGTCGTACCCGGTACTCCAGGTAGCGCCTCCGTCGGTCGTTTTCCACAGACCGCCGCTCGGGGAGCCCACCCAGATAATACTGGAGTTGGTGGGATGAAAAGCGATGGCATTTATCCGGCCCAGTCCGGCATACCCTCCGGGAGTAGTGGTGGGCCCCATGGCCGTCCATGCAGCCATTGAACTCCCTTTGCTGGCACTTGCATTCACCAGCTGGTTGTATTCCTCCAGACCTGCCAGCATAAGTTCCGGCGAGGGGAAGGTACCATCGGGATTGACGCGATATTCCCAGTAGTGTTCCCAGCGTTTGAAAACCTTGAAGCCTTTGCCTTTTTCAATTGTTTTACCCTCCCAGTATTTATTGAATGATTCCCGGATTTCGAAGAAATTGGCGCCTTCTTCGGTTGGGGCGAGCCATGGCTGGGCGTGAATTGCGCTGGATAATGAGAAGAGTGTACTCAGCAGTAAAATGAGGGGAAGACTTGCTTTAGGCATAAGGCGGTGGATGAGAGTGAACTTTTCTGACACAGCAGAAAACCGGGTATATACTGACGGACATGAACGAACAAACAGCATATACAAAAGCAAAATTACAGCTTCACACGGACAATTCTGAAAATAATTCACCAGGGAAGTGAATTAAAGTACCCGACAAAATAAATACAGCTTTTTTTACCTGCAAATCCGACTGGCAGGCCGATCTGCCATCGCAGACCGGCACTGCCCTCGTCAAACTAATCTCTTTCTGGCCAGGGTTGTTATTCCTCTATACAGCGGACAGATACTCCTGCCGTATCTTTCCAGTTAAAATCCCCGTTACTGATGAAAAATGCTGGTAACGGATAAAAATATGAGTCTTTGAGAAAAACTACCATTTTAAAATTACTGCTCCGAACCAGGTAACACCCTCTGTTACCTCTTTCCCCGACAGTTCCGTTGCCAATAAGTCTGTATCCGGCTGCCGGGAGCATCAGACTGGAACCGATTTCTATTCCCGCCATGTAGTTGACGGGATCGGAACTCCAGGTTCCTGCAGTCTTTATCACGTTATATCTCAGTATTTTTTCCCATTCTTCGAGCTCGGGTACTCTGTAGCCATCCGGACAGGGATCACTTTTATCCTTGCCGGGGAAGGATCCAGTCCAGTAACCCGGATTATATGACCAGCCTGCTACAGCTCCTGCATTTGCCTGAGAGGCATCGGGGCCCGACGGCCCCCCGGCAGCAGGATCTTTCCGTCCTACAAACCAGTATCCTCCTGTAATCGCCCATCCGGGGGTAAACGGATCAGCACCCGTATCCGCTGCACCAAGATTATGACACATAAAATTACGGTATTCAGTTTCACTGATCCTGGCACGACATACACAGGGCGGCGTTGTCTGTCCGACATTCAGACTGACATAACAGGATGGCCCGATCAACCAGCCCAGGTTGAATGTTGCCACACCGGCGCTCATGGGGGTACCCTCTACCGAGAACGTCAGTACACCCTCTCCGTTTGCCAGTTGACCAGCCTTTAATACGGCGTAAAGGCCAGAAACACCTTCTAATGGCTGTGAAAATTCATGGTAAAACCCTCCGTTTCCTCCTTCGTAGGGCGCCGTGATGGTTATATCCGAGACTGGAGTTCTTCTGTTTACACTTCCCGATACCTTCACTTCATCACACCTGAATTTTTCAATATTTCCTCTTTCTACATACAACTGTATGGAACAGATGCTATTGAGCAGACTGAAATCAAAGTATGCATATCCAAAAGATTGAGGCGTACCCGTGATATCAATCGCAAGGGTACCGCTTCCGGGATTGATAAAACCCGGAGGCAGTGTGGCAGTGAGGCCAGTTACTCCGGTTGATCTGACCGTACGGCCACTGTATGCCCGGCTCTTTGATACACTATACGGAATCTTTACGGTCACACCGGATGATTCTACTTTCTCCACAAGTTGACCTGTCACTTCTCTGGCAGAACAAGAATGAATGAAATTGACGTTATCGCCGTTACCTACACTGACAGGAACTGTATAAGGCACACCTCCAAAAACAAAGGTGAATTCTGCAATACCGGTACTTGTTGGCACACCGACGATCTGTATTGGTATGGTACCCGATCCCGTGGCAAGCGTACCAGGGGTAATAATAGCGGTAAGCCCCCCCACGCCGGCAGAGGGTACCACCTGTCCCGCGTAGGATTCTCCCTGTCCGTTTGTGTAGGGGATACCTGCAGTTCCGGATGAAGTAAAGGGAGCGCCCACTTCGGGTGAATCTGTCATGTTGTGCCCCCCGAAAGTGGTTGTGTTTGGCGGGTTAACTTTCATACAACGCACAGACATACCGGCAGTACGTGTTGTGGAGAAAGTACCGGAAGCATTACTGCCGAGACTCAGGTACCACGACGAACCGGCACCGGCTGCTGTTGAACTCCAGTAATTTCCACTTTCTCCACGGCCGTTCAGGCTGCCATCCGAGTTGCTTCGAAGTCCGGAACTGGGCAGGAAAAGCGAATTTCCGATTTGTTTACCCGAGGAATAATTGGACGCACTGTTTGACCATGAACCAACATTTTTCACTTCATTGTTGGCCAGCACATTGTTCCAGTCTGTCCTTGACGGAATCCTGTAATATTCGGGGCAGGGGTCATTTGCTGTTTTGCTGTTATCCGACCATGCATCATTTGCAGCCGGAGCGAGATTCCATCCTGCAACCGGGGCGGCATTTGTATTTGGCTCTGAAGTTCCGGGACCTTTCGGGCCTGCTGCGGCCTGCGATTTTTGTCCCCACTGCCAGTAATTTCCCGTACTCTTCCAGCCTTCCTCCCCGGAAGGATCTGTCCAGTCGGCAGTGGCTCCCAGGTTGGAGCACATGAAATTCTGGTACATTCTGGGCGATATTCTGGCTCCGCAACTTCTTCCAGCCACAAAAAAACCGGCGGCACATTTCTTTCCGCCTATTTCGAGATCAAACGCCGCGGTTCCTGATTCGAGAGGAATACCGCTCAGTTTCAGCTGAATGGATCCCGAGCCGCTGGCCAGTGTACCTGCCGGTGCTTCGGCGACAAGCCCACGCACCAGCCTGGAATTGATTTTGATGGCGCGGTATGTACCGCCATTCCCGCCTGTGTAGGGTATGGAGATCATCATACCTGCTGCAGCCTCACCGACGGTCGGCAATCCGGTGATAGTACTTTTGGTACACAGAAGATCATTGACAACTCCTGTTGGTTTCTCTGCAATACACCTTACCGAGAGTCCGAAGTTTTTTTCGATGAGTGTACTGTATGTACCACAGTTGGCGCCGTTACAAAATAAAACGGAGTAGCACCATCCGGCACTGGAAGGACTTTCAGTACTGCTCCAGTAAGCGCCGTTAATTCCGCGCACTTCGAGTTTCCCGGAATTTAACTCTCTGTAACCTGCTGCCGGCAGGAAGAGGTAATCACCGATTTTTTTACCAAAACCGTAATTGGTTGCGCCGGCTCCCCAACTGCCCACATCTGTTCTCGAATTATTTTCCCATACAGCTTTCCATTGTAACCGGGTGGGCACCCTGTATCCGGGCGGGCACGGATCATTGTCGGACCTGGAGTTGTCTGTCCATGCACCTTTCGGGGCCGGGGTGTTGCTCCACCACCCGGAAACCGGGTCGCTGTTCGAGTTGAGCTCACCCGGACCGTTGGGGCCGTCGGCGGAGGGCAGTTTTTTACCCCATTGCCAGTAGGAACCGTTCAACTCCCAGCCGGGCGAGAACGGATCAGCCAGCAAATTGGTTACGCCGAGATTATGACACATGAACGGGATGAATTCAGTCGGACTGATTCTGGCTTTACAATCGGGTTGATCGGGCGGGTTGACATCCAGGCTGACGAGACAGAACTGACCGTTCATTTCAATGCGGAAAACGGCCTTTCCGACAGACTGCGCGGTGCCGCTTATCCTGAATGTGAGATAGCCGAAGCCACTGGCCAGACGCCCGGCGGGAAGCGTGGCAACGAGTCCGGTTACCCCCGTTGAATTTACCGTGGCCGAAGGGTACGAGCCGCCGTTTCCGCCCGTGTAGAAAATACTTGCTGACACGCCCTCGCCTGCCGGCTGACCGGCAACGATTTTTCCTTCTGTCTCCTCGCTTCCACAGTAAAGATCGCCAATTGCAGCGGGTAGTTCCATGCATCGCACAGAAACACCCTGTGACCTGTTGTCGGATTCAGTTGCTGCATTTGTTTCAGACAGACCGAGAAACCAGGCCTTGTCAGCTCCGTCGCGGGTTCTGCTCATATAGACACCTTTTTTTCCGCGCATATTCAGGGCTCCATCCGTGCTGTTTCTGGCGCCTGCTGCAGGAAGCATCAGTTCGCTGCCAATCATGGTGCCGGCGCCATAGTTGAAGGGACTGTCTGACCAGGTACCCCTGTTTGTGCGCGTATTATTGGCCATAATGGCGTCCCACTGGGCTTTGGTTGGAACGCTGAAACCATCAGGACACGGATCGGCGGGGACACCCGATGGAATATCCCACTCACTGTCTGATATCCAGGCTGTATTCCAGTTTCCGGTGATGGCTGCATTGGCACGACCGGCATCTGCACCTGCGGGGCCCGGTGCACAGGATTCGCGGCGCCCCCATTGCCAGTAGCTGCCATTCACCTCCCAGCCGGGCACAAACGGATCGGCGCCCGGATTGGCAACTCCGAGATTGTGACAAAGGAAACCGACATATTCCGAGGAACTTGTTCGGGCTCTGCAAGGACTGTTGAGTACGAAAATTTCCAGAATGCACGATTTTCCTCCTGTATTGATATTGAAAGTTGCCTTGCCGGCACCTGCCGGTTTACCCGATATTGCGTAAACGAGCGTACCTGATCCGTCTGCCAGTAATTCTGTTTCAAGTTTCGCTGTGAGACCGGCAACCCCGCCAGACAGCACAGCGGACTGTTCGGGTTTCCCGCCATTTCCACCGGAGTAGGGCACATAAATTCTGACTTCTTTTGCCTCGACGCCTTTGACCAGCATACCACTCTGTCTGGTATCAGTACATTCAATTCCGGCGACTGAAGCCGGCGCAACATTTACTGACATCCTGCATGTACCTCCGTTGTGAATGGCCCTGAATTCCACCACACCCTGCCGTTCGGGTGTACCACTGACGGTATATCTGAGTATCCCGTCACCTGCATACCTGCCCTCACCGATTGAAAAAACGACACCCTCCACACCTTTTCCATTCTGTATGTGGCCGTGATATACACCGCCGTTACCGCCTTTGTAGGGGATATCAACAGTGATCCCGCGAGCAGGCTTTCCGGCGACAAGCATACCATTTACTCTGGCTGCTTCACAGTTGATCCGCTCCACACCGGCCTGTTTCAGAGAAAGATTGACGAGACATGTTTTACCACCGGTCTGGATCCTGAGGCCGGGGGTTACCGACGGAACAGGGGTACCATACACCCTGACAAGCAGCGAACCCGAACCCTTTGAAAAATTGCCTGCAGCCAGCTCTGCGTAAATACCTTCGGTGTACAACGAAATATCCTTCTGGGCTGCATAAGTACCTCCGTTACCACCGGTGTAGGGTATCCTGATTGTCATGGAAGTTTCAGTTTCAAACATCAGATAACCGCTAACTTCTGCCTGTTCGCAGTAAAAAGAGTCAACAGTTCCTGTTCCGACAACCAGGTCAAAACTGCAGGTTTGACTGCCATTTTTGAAAACAAAAGTGGCGACTCCCTCACGGGCAGGAGTACCCTCCACCACATAATAGAGGATTCCGTCTCCTGTACTGTAACTGCCCGGCCTGCGAGTAGCAACAAGACCTTCAACTCCGCCTGAGTTGATTATCTGAGTACCGAATGCTCCGCCGTTTCCACCAGTATAGGGTACTGTCAGATACAATTCCGAAGCAGGCACACCCGCGACAGCCCCCCCCGAGCTTTTGATTTCGCCACACGAGATGACGGCAGCTGTGCCCGAATGTTCGATACACCTTACAGATGCACCTGTGGTTCTGGGTACCGGCGTTGTGAATGCCTCACCTTTGGCAAAGTAAAGGTTCCATGCCATACCGGCCTCTTTTTCCGTTTTGCTCAGGTACAGCCCCTGACTGCCGCGATAAGTCAATATGCCATCTGACAAACTTCGTCTGCCTGCAGCCGGTAGCATCAGACTGCTTCCGATTCTCTTTCCTGCTGAATAGTTCGTTGCACTTGCTGCCCACGTTCCAACATCAGTGATGGTATTATTGGAAAAGACAGCATCCCACTGGGCCTTTGTGGGCACACTGTAACCCGGCGGACACGGGTCGCTTGTACTTTTTGTGGCATCTGACCACTCGCCATCAGAAGCGCCGATATTGAGCCAGGTATCTTGAATACCATCTTCAGGCTGCATCGGACCGGGCGCGGATGGCGCTGCAGCCGCCTGAAACTGACGTCCCCACTGCCAGTACCCTCCGTTGATTTCCCATCCGGGCGTAAAGGGATCGGCGCCTGTGTTTACGACGCCGAGGTTATGACACATGAATGAACTGAAATCTTTGGCGTTTATTTTAGCCCTGCAATCCTGCGCCGATACAGGTACACTTGCCGAACAGGATTTTCCGCCGACAGACAGCGCAAAAGAGGCAGTCCCTGCTGCCGATGGCTTGCCTGCTATATTATACACCAATTCTCCCGGTCCGTCAGCAAGTTTGCCGCCTGTCAGGGTGGCTGTCAGACCTGTTACGCCGGTTGACTGAACTGACTGGCCCACATATATCCCTCCCCTGCCGCCAGTATAGGGGATACTGACAGTTGCGCCGGAGGCTGTGAGGCCGGCTACAAGGGTTCCTGTTACATTTGCCTGATCACAGCGTAATTCGCCAATGGAGGCTGCTGTGACTGTAACAGACACATTACAACTTTTCCCGCCAACCCTGATGTTGAAATTGGCCTTTCCTGTGGCCTGGGGTGTTCCCTGAATTGAGAAGACAAGGCGCCCGGAACCAATGGCAAGACTTCCCGGTGCCAGTGTAGCAACGAGTCCCGTAACTGTGGTTGAAGGAACAGAAATTTCACCTGTCGCACCACCGTTACCACCCGTGTACGGGATACTCAGGCTGGCCGATGCAGGAGCCGGGGAGCCTGCTGTAAATGTACCTGTCAGGGTGACGGCTGCACAATTGACAGCTCCTATGCTGCCTGCGTGTTCCATACACCGGACAGGCAGTCCATTTCTCCTGTCGATCAGCCTGGTGGAGCCTGTACCAGTACCGGCCGGGACATCCAGGCACCAGGAATTTGCTGATCCGCTGAAACCCGTACTGCTCCAGTATTGTACACTGAAACCACGTACCGACAGTCCCCCATTACTTTCGGCCATTCTGATTCCCGCGGCAGGTAACATCAGTTCGTTGCCAATTCGTACACCACTGCTGTAATTGGTGGAACTGGCCGTCCAGGTTCCCACTGAAGTCAGCTTGTTATTGGCCAGTACTGCGTTCCATTGGGTTCTGGATGGTACAATAAACCCTCCCGGGCATGGATCATTAACAGTTTTATTCCCGTCAGTCCAGGCATTATCGGACGCGGGTGAATTGTTCCATACTGCTGCGGCGCCGGCATTGGCCTGCTCGGCAGCGGGGCCGGCAGGGCCACTGGTCAGCCTGCTTTGTCGGCCCCATTGCCAGTAAGCCCCGTTCACCTCCCAGCCCGGAGAAAACGGAGCTGTAGTTGTTCCGGATACCCCCAGATTATGGCACATGAAATTCCTTGTCTCGGACGCACTGATTTTGGCACGGCACGCCGGAAGCGATACAGGCATATCCAGTTGACATGTTTTGCCACCGGTATTGACGGTGAAAATCGCAGTTCCAGCACTTTTGGGGGTGCCTGTTACCGTGAAATTCAGACTTCCGTTTCCAAAGTTGAATGAACCTGCAGGTAACGTGGCAACCAGGCCGGTAACACCCGCAGAGGGTATTGACAGTCCGCCGTATGCCCCCCCGTTGCCACTGCTGTATGGAAGACTTATATTTGTGCCATTCGCCGGTACCGACGCAGCCAGTTTTCCCGTTACCGTTGCGAGGTTTCCGGAAAGAGCAGACACGACACCGGGAAGTTCCGTACAACGAACAGACACGCCCGTGTTTTTCTGATCTGCCAGTGTATAAGCTACATCCCTGGAGAAGAAAAGATACCATGCCCTGCCATCTGCGTCTTCAGATCTGCTTGCATACAGTCCTGCTATCCCGCGCAACATCAGCAACCCGTTGCTGTGGTATCTGTAACCGGCTGCGGGCAACAGCAGCTCATTGCCTATACGGATGGCAGATGTATAGTTGGTAAAAACATCCAGCCACGAACCAACGAAAGTGATCGTATTGTATTCAAGAACGGCATTCCATTCCGCTTTGGTTGGTATGCTGAAACCTGCAGGACAAGGGTCCCCGGCCATCCTTCCATAATCACCCCAGTCTGTACCGGTTGTAAGGTTGTTCCAGACAGGCGGCTGACTTTCATTCGCCCGGTATGCCTCCGGGCCTCCGGGCCCGTTTGATGCCTGGTCTTTCCTGCCCCATTGCCAATAACCTCCATTGACAGCCCAGCCCGGCGTAAACGGATCAGCACCCGTATTTGCTGCACCAAGATTATGACACATAAAATTACGGTATTCGACCGAACCTGTTTTGGCACGGCAAACCAGGGTTACAGGATCTGGTTCAAAATAATGCAATGTATCACCTTCGGTAGTCAGGTTTGCATCATTTACGATACACTTGCCATGCTCGGGAATGACTGAAGCTGAAATTCTGAAACCCAAAAACAGTGTCAGACAAATCGCAATGTTTGTTTTTATGCTCATCTTGTGCAGTTTCACTGAGGCTTCTGTAAGTAAACATTTATTACAAACCCGGACAGATCATTCAACCTGCGGGATCATCGCAAATACAACTCGCAAACCGAATTGTCATGCAGATCTTTTCCGATAATCTGCGTCACAAAGCTATCCATAGTGAAAAACAACCGGAAATCCGAAATCCGAAAATGTATTGTTTATGAGTAGATGGTACACAGGAATGAGCAGTTGACCATTTAAACTAGTACGCTGAATATAATTAACAATAATATCAACAAAAAATCACGACTTCCCGCCAGCCAAACCAGCCGTAAACGCACAAAAACAATACCCCTGACGCGGTAGGATCCGCCCCACGGGAATTATCCGGGAAACAGGAGCTAATGCTTCGGAATACCTCAAACGGCCTCCGGAGATATCACACAAAGGCACTATTTGCCTGCGAATAGTACACTGTTCAGCAATTCCACCCTTTTTTACTTCAAATTCCGTTAAATCGTCTTACTTTTGCCGCCGCTTTGACGGACGGCCATCATTTTTACCGGCTTTTCCGGCTTCTGCAACCGTTTTCACTATCAAACTAAATCTTTACCGGATGAACTCTCTGGTTTACTTTCTACCGATTTTCGGGGTGATTGGCCTCGTTTACATGTTCTTTCTCCAGAAATGGGTTACCAGGCAGGACGCTGGCGACAGCAAGATGCAGGGTATTGCTGCCAACATCGCCAACGGCGCCATGGCGTTCCTGAAAGCTGAATACCGCATCCTCGCTATCTACGTGGTAGTGGCAGGCGCACTGCTCGGCTGGCTGAGCACGCGCGTTGAAACGAGCCATCCACTGATTGTTGTGGCTTTCGTTATCGGTGCTCTTTTCTCTGTACTGGCAGGTTTCTTCGGCATGCGTATTGCTACCCAGGCCAACGTACGCACCACGCAGGCCGCGCGTACCAGCCTCTCCAATGCACTGAAGGTGTCTTTCAACGGCGGTGCAGTAATGGGTCTGGGCGTAGCTGGTCTGGCTGTTCTTGGGCTCAGCGCACTTTTCGCTGTATTTTATGTTTATTTCATGAACGGTGACTACAGTACCGGCGGTCACGTGGTTATGTCTCGCGTACTGGAGGTGCTGGCAGGTTTCTCTGTGGGTGCCGAATCCATTGCACTTTTCGCACGCGTGGGCGGAGGTATCTATACTAAGGCTGCCGACGTGGGTGCCGACCTCGTGGGCAAGGTGGAAGCAGGTATCCCGGAAGATGATCCGCGCAACCCGGCCACCATTGCAGATAACGTGGGCGATAATGTGGGTGATGTAGCTGGTATGGGTGCCGACCTTTTTGGTTCCTATGTGGCTACCGTTCTTGCAGCTATGGTGCTCGGAAACTCTGTTATCCGCGACTCGGGCGGTATTCAGGATGCCTTCGGTGGCATCGGTCCTATTCTGCTTCCGGTAGTTATTGCCGGCGTGGGTATTCTGCTCTCTATTGTTGGTATGTGGCTCGTACGGATCAAGGATGGCGCCGCTGCCACCGCCGATACTGTTCAGGGCGCGCTGAACCGCGGCAACTGGACGAGTATTATCCTCACGGCTGCTGTCTGCTATCCGATCATCAACTGGATGCTCCCCGAGCGCATGACCATGTCTTTCTTCGGTCAGGGATCTCTCGCGGTTACCAGCACCAATGTATTCAATGCCACCATGATTGGTCTCGTGGTAGGAGCCCTGATTTCAGCCATTACTGAATACTATACCGGACTGGGTAAAAAGCCGGTACTGGATATCGTAAGGCAGTCGGCTACCGGTTCTGCCACCAACGTGATCGCGGGCCTGGCGACGGGAATGATGTCAACCTGGATGCCTATCGTGATGTTCTCCGCTGCTATCTGGGGTGCCTATACGCTGGCAGGTTTCTATGGTGTGGCTATCGCAGCCTCAGCCATGATGGCTACTACTGCCATGCAGCTCGCCATTGATGCTTTCGGGCCAATTGCCGACAATGCAGGTGGTATCGCCGAGATGAGCGAACTGCCAAAAGATGTGCGCGAAAAAACCGACGTACTCGACTCAGTGGGCAATACCACAGCAGCTATCGGTAAAGGTTTCGCAATCGCTTCTGCAGCGCTGACAGCACTTGCGCTATTCGCGGCCTATGTTGACTTCACCGGTATCGAAGGTATCAATATTTTCAAGGCCAAAGTACTTGCCGCTCTGTTCCTTGGTGGTATGATTCCTGTTGTATTCAGTGCATTTGCCATGCAGAGTGTAGGCCGTGCGGCCATGGATATGGTACAGGAAGTTCGCAGGCAGTTCCGCGAAATCCCTGGCCTGCTGGAAGGTACCGGCAAAGCCGATTATGCTCGCTGTGTGGAAATTTCCACCAAGGCCGCCCTGCGCGAGATGCTCCCTCCGGGCCTCATCACCATCGTTACGCCAATTCTGGTAGGTTTCCTGATGGGACCTGAGGCACTCGGCGGATATATGGCTGGTGTAACAGTCAGCGGTGTTATGTGGGCGATCTTCCAGTCGAACGCAGGTGGGGCATGGGACAATGCCAAAAAATCGTTTGAAAAGGGCGTTGACATTAACGGACAGACCTACTATAAAGGTTCTGATCCGCACAAGGCGGCTGTTACCGGTGATACAGTAGGTGATCCGTTCAAGGATACTTCAGGTCCGTCCATGAATATCCTGATAAAACTGACATGCCTCGTGGGCCTCACCATCGCTCCGATTCTGGGTGGTCACAGCAGCGGTAACCAGACAAGCGGTATGCAACTGCGCGAGCGCACCAACCGTATTGAAGTGGAAGGCCCTACCTATAACAATCTGGGTAATGGCAGTAATCTGGGTGTGATTAAAAGTGCGGATTCTCCTCAGCCACAAAAAATGCTCACCGAAAAGCCTGACGCAGTTGCTCAGCCCCGCAACCCGGCGGCTGCACAGCCACAGGCGCCCGATACAAAGGTGATGACTGCCGAAAAGAAAGCTGAAATGAAAAAAGCAATGAAAGAAGGAAAACTGACTGGTGATGGTCGCGTTGATCAGTAATTATTCTTCCTCATTAATATCCCAAAAAGCCGCTCCGGTTATCCGGAGCGGCTTTTTTTATGATTTCTGTACCAGAAAACCCTTGCCAAATATTTTTTTCTGGTAAACTGAAACTCCTCCGATTTGCTTTTCTCAAAAAAAGGGTTTAATTTTGAAGTGAATTAATCATATCACGCTTCAAATGCCCCTAAATGCGAAAAAAGAAACAATCGTGGGACGTGTTCCCGCACCAGCCGCACGACCGGTACGCCCGCAGCGTGCTTGGAATACCCAAAGTCGCGTCAGACCTGATCCGGCTGTCGGTGCCGTCTGCCATATTCGGGAGA
>CAILQK010000195.1 GCA_903836265.1 uncultured Bacteroidota bacterium
ACCCACACACTCACACCCACACACTCACACCCACACTCTCACACACTCACACCCACACTCTCACACCCACACACTCACACCCACACTCTCACACCCACACTCTCACACCCTCACCCTCACCCTCACCCTCACACCCCATCCCTGATTCTCCGCTCAATCCCCGTCGTGGAATAGCCATCCACAAATGGAAGTGAGTACACCTGGCCGCCGCGGGCAAGTACGTCTGCAGAGCCTACTATCTGTTCGGGTTTCCAGTCGCCTCCTTTTACCAGTACATCGGGCTGAATGAGCCGGATCAGTTCCAGCGGGGTGTCTTGCTCAAAAATGACAACTGCATCCACGAAGAGCAGGGATGCCAGCAGGTGGGTTCGGGTCATCTCGTCATTGATGGGGCGGGAGGGGCCTTTCAGTCTGCTGACCGACTGCCCGCTGTTCATACCCACTATCAGCCGGTCGCCCAGGTCGCGGGCGGCCGACAGATAGTGAATATGTCCGTAGTGCAGAATATCGAAACAACCATTGGTGAAAACAATCCGGTCGCCGGTGGCGCGCCAGGAAGCTGCTGTGCGGGATACCTGCTCCCACGACTGGATTTTATGCTGAATGTGTTCAAAAAATGGCATAAACGGCTTTTATCCTGCAAAGTTACTGGATTTTGACCGGGAACGCAATGTCGAAGTCCACCTCTCCGCCCGGATTGGCGCTATTGGTTTTGTCGGTGGGTTCATGGTACAGTTTCACATTCAGGAATCCGGTGGAGGCCTGTCCGGTAACCCAGTTGGTAACCTGGCTGAAAGGCTTGCCATATTTATCCTGGTCAGCACCTGAAATGGTCAGGGAAGCACCGCCGGTGATATTCCAGATAAACAGGTGGTCTGCATTTTCTGCAGTAATTTCATTGGTGTAATCCACGGCGGGCGACTGGCTTTCGTCGGAAACCACGATGGCGCACTGCAGTCCGGTGGTGGAGGCCGGCAGTGCGATTTCATCAATTACCGGTGCATTGCCGCCGGGGCCATCAGCGTCATTCCAGGTGAATACCTCGTCGAAACCCGGGCCGGTTACCAGCAATTTGATGGTGGTGATGTTTTCCTGTTCAGTGTGGTCGTGCTTTTCACAGCTCCCGAGTGCAAACATGCCTGAAAGCAGGAGTACAAGTGATGCGAACGATGAAACTTTGATTTTCATAGTGAATTGAATTTTAATTGATTGTTAAATGATCAGTTTGAGTCGGAGTGAAATGTTTATGCCGGGTTCATCAGCATAAAACCTGAAAAAGTTCATGTAATCGCGATATCTGGTGTTGAGCAGGTTTGAAACCGTGACACCAAGTTCCAGGGGGTTCTCACCGGCTTTCAGTTGCAGGGTTCCGTCGAGGTTCACCAGGGTATATACTGCCGGCGCCGGCTTAAGGAGTCCGGCTGCCGGGATACGGGTTTGATTCAGCACGGTCGTACCCCCAATCCGTATGTATGACTCCCGTTTGTCGCTGCCGGATTTCGTCCAGCGCATGGCATACTGGTACCTGTCGGCCGGCATGAACGGGAGCCAGTCGCCGGCGGGGGCATCGGTTGTTCTTCTGCCGCGAATGATCGAGAATCCGGGCTCGAAGTGCAGCGACTTTCCCAGCGGTATGGAGGCGCTCCCGTCCAGACCATTCAATACTGCATCGGCCTGCCTGTAGAAATAGGCAGGGAATGCGCCGCGTACGGTGAGGACGAAGGTGTTTTGCGGATCGAGATAGATAAAATCACGGATTCTGTTGCTGAACGCCGACAGGTTGATGTTCCAGTCATCGCTGCTCAGCCGGAAGCTGAGGTTGTTGTTCCAGGCTTTTTCGGAGATCAGGTCCGGATTCCCCTGCTCAAAGGTGCCGGCGCCGTGGTGTACACCGCGGGCGAACAATTCGTTGACATGCGGGGGGCGCCACGCCAGTCCGGAATTGAAGGTCACCGAGCAGTACCTGTTGAAGTGGTAAATGACTCCAGCGGTTCCCGAGGCGTTTCCAAAGTGTACCAGGGTGTCAATGTTGTTCAGCGAGCCGGTCGAGGTGGCCGATGTGTGCCTGTAATCGTATCGGGCGCCCAGTTCGAACTCCCACGGTTGCGGGTAGCGGCGCCGCCGTTCCATAAGCCATACCGATCCGCCGAGAGCGTTATAGTCGGGTATGAGACCGCCGCGGCCCACGAAGTTGGTTTGCTGTATGGCCTGAACGCCGATGCCGCCCTGCCAGTGCCGGACGGGCTGGTGTTCGACAGCGGCATCGAGCGTGTTGGTCCAGAGCTGGAAAGAGAGTTGCGGACGCATACTGGCGCTGCCCGAAGATCTGACTACATCGTATTCACGGCGCCGGTTGTACTGAAAAACGTGTTGGCCGGTCAGTTTCCATGTATCGTCAATCCTCTGCACCGCCTTGTTGCGTACCGTCAGGTGACTGGCCTGCTGGAATGGTCTGTCTATGGCGTACGTAAACCGGTTCTGATTGTTGAGCGGTATATCTGAAGCAATAGCGAGCTGGAGATCGGTCAGATTTCCCACGTGAGCCGAGCGAAGGATACCTGTTTGAAGGTTGAAAGATGAAATGCCTGACTCGAACTCCCACCGGTTTTTTCTCCAGCCTGCGGAAACCGCCAGATCGTACTCCGCCAGTCCGGTATTGTGCAGGAAGTAATCGGGCGCCCTCAGATTTCCGCTTCTCTTGAGTGTCGCCTGTGCGCGCAGGGCCAGCGGAGCGCGCGGGTGGTGCCAGTCGGCGGCGCCCGACAGCACCCCGCCCCGGGCATTGGAGTTTCCGGCAGCGGAAATCCATCCTCCCAGACCGGGCTGTTTCCTGAGTGGTTCGGGTTCCAGAATAACTGCTCCACCCATGGCGCCGGGTCCGTACCTGACGCCGGCAGCCCCCTTGATGACCATTATTTTTCCGGCCGAGAAGGGGTCAATTTCCGGGGCATGCTCGCGACCCCACTGTTGCCCTTCGAGCACCACATTGTTATTGACAATGGCAATCCGGTTGGAATGAAGTCCCTGAATAACCGGTTTCCCGATGGTAGCACCCGTGGAGAGTACCGAAACCCCCGGCAGTTTCCGGAGTGTTTCGGCCAGACTGGCGCCGCGGGTGGCATCGAGATCAATCTGGCTGACCGTTGCCTGCGCCTGTGCAGGCGCAGGCGCGAGAGCTTTTTCAACAATGATTACTTCTTTCAGCACGGCATCGTGATCCAGATTGAAGTCGAAAGTGGCATTCTCATGTACGCGAACGATTTGTACCAGATGAGCACATTCCACGTGGCTGACTTCCACTGTGTAGGAGGAGTCTTCACAGAGGTCAGTTACTTCGAAATATCCGGATTCGTCGGAAAGCGTTGATTTCCCGGCTTCCCTGACAAAAACGCTGGCATAGGCGAGTGGTTCCCGCCGGATACCCTCGGTGATATGTCCCCGGAGAACCGAGTGACAGTGTTGTGCGCGCACGGATACCATACTGCCGAGGAGGCAGGCGGCCGTCAGCACGGCGTTGTGTCTGAATGACATGCCTGGATGTATTCCTGATAAGAAAAAGTAACGTCCTGCGGGACGGAGAGTGATACAGGGGAATCAGCAGGCAGGTGGGCCCCTCGGGCAGGCAGTTTCGTAACTGGCTGAAAAGTAACAGGAGATTGTATTGAGCGTGGTACTCTCTGTTGAAGGAACATGGCAGATTACGAAGCCGGAGACAGACGGAGCACATTCCTGGGTGGAGAGTACAAATGCACATACAGAACATTCGTCGGTTGCGTATCGTTCGTCGTGCAGGTGATGTACGCTCCTGTCGCGTTCGGCAGCGGTACACACCGGGTGATCCTCGTGAGAATGGTGATGCTCGAGCAGGGGGTGCAGTGCCTTCATCAGCCAGAAGCCGAGGAGGAGGAAGGTCAGGAAGCCCGATGCGGGGCGACTGCCATACGTGACTGCTTTTCGTGACATCGAAGCAAAGATACAATTTTTACAGGGGAAAGTTGCACATTATCGTCAAATTTGTCGAAATCCTGCAGTTTATTCGAAGCTCATGCAGAGTTTGTCCATGTATTCGGGCCAGTTCAAAATTTGATGAGAATTATTGTACAAGCCGGAACAGTTGACAATTCATTTTTGTATTTTTTTTCAGGATTACGACGAGGACAGGGCTGCTCCGCGATGGCGGGGCGGCCCTTGTCATTCGGGCGATTCGTTATAACAGATGTATTTTACCGACATTGATTGCCTTTTTAATCAGAATCAAAGCCCTGCTGTGATAAAATTCGAAGTTTGCAAAATCATTCTCCTACTTTTGTGCACAGAAACAATGCCTCTGAAAATTGCCCCTTTTCTATGAGATTTTGCTCCATTTTATCGGCTTTCGTCTGTGTACTCCTGCTCTCCCGGTGCGAGTATTCGCTACCCGGTTCCGGCTCCGGAGAAACCGAACAGAATGTAAACAAATTGCTGGGACAGGCATTCAGCGGTTTCAGAGTGACACCCGATTCGGGCTGGATTTTTCTGGAAAAAGCCAATCAGCTGGCACGGGAAAAATCCCTGACCGACACAACTCTGAGCAACCTGTACTATATGAATGGTTTGGGCTGGTACAGGAGAGACAGCATATATCTTGCCCTTCGCGATTTTAACTTGTCTGTGGAAAAAGCGGTGAAGGCCTCATCGCCTTTCCATGAGGCCCGGGCATATACAGAGACAGGCAGGGCACTTGTTGTACTGGCAGAATATGAAAGAGCGATTGATTACCTGAACAGATCAATTGCGCTGTTTGATTCTATCGGCAACAGCATGCGGGGGGCCGATTCCCGGATTATCCTCGGGAGCGTACTGAATGATCAGGGCAAGTACAAGGAAGCACTGAAGGTTTCGCTGGAAGCCTACGAGATATTGTATAACAGGAATTCATCGTCATTGAGTCCGTTGTGCATGACGATTGCGACCACGTTCTCGGCGCTTGGCAGCAAAGAGGAGTCGCTGGCTTACGATTTCAAGGCGCTTGAATTTGCCCGCAAGGCAAATGATAAAGGTAATATTGCCAGTGCGCTGATCAATCTGGGCGTGCAATATCGGTATGCCAATCCCGACAGTTCCCTCTACTATTACCGGGAGGCGCTCGATTTGCAGAGAAAAATGCCTTACGTACACAACCGCCTTCCGACCTTGTTCAATCTGGGTAACATCTGCATGGATCGCGGTGACTTTTCTGATGCCAACGCCTGTTTTGACAGTGTTTTGAGTATTTCCAGGTCTATCGGAATGCAGAAAGGAGTGGCGATGGCACTCTCCGGAAAGGCTATTGCCGCGTCAAGGAGCGGGCAGTACGACAGGGCGGCCGCTCTCTTTTCAGAGGCTATGAATATGGCTGAAAAACTGGCTGACCGCGAATTGATGCTCGACCTGGCGCAGGAGCGATATGAAATGGATATCAAATCCGGCAAAAGCAGTGCAGCAAATCAGTCTCTGCTGAAATTGATGGAAATCAAGGATTCTGTCGCTTCCGCAGAAAAAAGGCTGGAAATTTACAAAATGGAGCAAAAGTTCCAGTCGGAGAAGAAACTGGCAGAAATAAGCCGCCTGCATGATGATGTACAGGAGCGCGAACAGGATCTTCGAAATGCCATGATTATTGGCACTCTTCTGCTGTTGCTTGCCGCAAGTATGGGTGTTTTTGCCTATTTCTATGCGCGCCTGTCCCGTGAACGCTGGAATGCCTACCGCCAGATACTGGACCGGTACGAGGAGTCGCAGGTGATGTACAGACAAACCCGTGAAATACTGGATGAGCTGCAAACAGAAAACAGAATCACTGCCGCCCAGGCCCTGGTGAAGAAAATGCACGAATTGTTTGTCCGGGAAATGCCTTATCTGAATCCTGATCTGAAAGTAAATGATATCGCTGACCAGCTTGATGTATCCTACCGGGCGCTGATCAACGCCCTGAAAGAGGTGGAAGGGATTCCTTTCAATACACTTGTAAACAGATACCGGATTGATGCCACTATCCGGATATTCCGGGATCCGGCATACAGTCATATCAAGACGGAGTCTATCGCCCAGGATGCAGGTTTCGGCTCCCGGAGCACATTTTACTCTGTTTTTCAGGAGGTGACGGGCCTGAAACCCGGTCATTACCGCCAGCTGGTTGCCGAAAAACTCCAGTCGCCCGGCGAACAGTGATACAAGCAGCCTGCATAAAATGGGAGCCAAATATATGAGCCGGCCGGAATGATACTCCGGTCGGCTTTTTTGTTCTGTTGCTGTGAGCAGTACCCCTTCCCCGGTATACCTGTATTGGACTCCCTGGTAACAATCCGATAATTGTCACGCTGTAAAACAGGATTCCGGACTAT
>CAILQK010000196.1 GCA_903836265.1 uncultured Bacteroidota bacterium
ACCTGAGTTTTGGTCCGAGGTCGGTATAGTGCAAAAAAGCGTCCTTTCTGTGGCCTATATCCACAAAAGCTGCATTGAGGCCGGGCATCAGTTTCCTGATTTTCCCGATAAATATATCACCTACGGCGAAGTTGTTGTTTGTTTCCTGGTGGTGGAGTTCGGCCAGTTTGCCGCCTTCCATCAGGGCTAGTTCAACCCCGTTTTCCGTGGCGTTGATTATCAGTTCTTTATCCACGTGACATAGATTTATTCCGGGCAGCCTACCTGATTATTTTCAGGCAGGGTGGCGATAGCAGGTGTGCTGGTTAGTGCAATCTGGCATGGGCCATTCCGCCATACAATAACACCGAAAACTTTCCGGTAGCAACGAGGCTTCCGGAAAGTTTCTTTCGGCATATAGAGCCAACCACGTACCCCGACGCCCGGGTGACTGGTACGCAGGGCTCACAGGGAGATGATTAACGCTTCTTCTTGTGGCGATTCTTCCTGAGACGTTTCTTACGCTTGTGCGTGGCGATTTTGTGTCTTTTACGTTTTTTTCCGCAAGGCATACGGCACTGAATGTTATTGAGTTATGAGTTGAGAGTTCAACGGCTGTTACAAACAGCTGCGAACTCGTTTGCTTTTTCTGTATTACCCAGTCCCTCGTAGGCTTTCGCCAGCAGGCATGGGGTATTCGGATTCTTTTTGTCGAGGCTCCAGGCCTTCTCGAGCCTGTCAACTGCCCGCTGCCACTGTCCGGTTCTGATAGCGAGGCGGCCCAGCGCATTGTAAACCGATGGATTGTCGGGGTACTGCTGCTCCAGTTCCCTGAGCATGAGTACGGGCTTCATCGGGTTGTCTGCAGGCGGATTTTCGGCATACACCAGTGCAAGATTTACCCTGTGAGCGGGATTGTCTGCAGCGATGGAAGAAGCATTTTCGAAGCACCTGACTGCTTTTTCGGCAATTTCAGCTTTCTGAACGGGATCCTGCGACTGAACCAGTGCCGTATAGTACAGAGCGCCCGCCACAGACCATGAAGAATCCGTTTTTTCAGCGGCAGCCACTTCTTCAGCATAGTAACCGGCAGCCATCAGCTGACGGCATTCGTACCAGAAAGCGGAAATCTTCTTGCGAAGAGCGATGCGGGCGGCATCGTCAGAAGCTCCCTCCAGTTGTTGCTCAAGTGTCGAAAGTGTGCCGGCCTGTTCGGGCGACAGAGATTTTCTGGCATTGGCAATTAGTGTCAGTCCGTCGGCAACGCCGCCGGACTGCCCGGCCGAAGGTGCCGGAGACTCTTTATGTGATGTGCGCATCTCAAACCCGAAGTACAGCACACAGAACAGAGCTGCGGCTGAAGTCAGGGAAATGATTTGCGCTTTTTGAAACATGTCTGGTAGTGTTTTGTGCTTATTAAAGGGTAAAGAACGAGAGGGTCAGTTTATTCTTCACCGTCATCGCTGGGCAGTGAACTCACATTCGATTTGACCTGCTCCACGAAAACCTTGGCAGGCTTGAATGACGGAATAAAATGCTCGGGAATCTCAATAGATTTCCCTTTCTTGATGTTACGACCAACCTTCCTGGCCCTCCGCTTGATCACGAAGGAGCCGAAACCACGGATATAAACATTCTCCCCGCCGGTCATGGTAGTCTTGATTTCCTTGAAGAGCTCCTCCAGCGTGACGAGAACGTCCACTTTGGCGATACCGGTCTTCTCGGAAATTGCATTCACAAGGTCAGCCTTTCTCATTGTTTACTTTATTGATTTTGAATGATTTATAACAAAAACTGATAATCTTTCAAAATGAGCGTGCAAAGATCGTATTTTTTTTCGGTCCGACAAGCGTTTTGTCAAAAAAATGACTGTTTGGGAGTAGTATTACCTATACCGTTGTACTGTTTCAGGCTGCAAACTCGCAATTATTCCAAAACTGGCAAAGTTTTTTTTGAAATTTGTGATCAAACGCTTAACAAACGCGCTCTTTTTCTACCTTTGTATTTCCAACAGAAACCTGTCAGGCACGCTGGTATGCTCCTGATGGATACTGTTTGTTTTCACTGGATCGCTCCGGTTTCCCCGCCTGCAAATAATATATGACGGTTGAAATATCAGCAGTGCTCCCAATCAGGAACCAACTATGTTATTATCCATGACCGGCTACGGCCGGGCACTCGGGAGTTTCGGCGACAAAACCATTCTGGTTGAAGTGCGGACCCTGAACTCCAAAGTCACCGATATCAAGCTCAAGCTGCCTGGCGACTACCGGGAGAAAGAGGTTGAGTTAAGAAAAATTATCACGGATCACGCAGAAAGAGGCAAGATTGATCTGATTATTGACGTTCAGAATGCCGACGGCGGTGCAAATGTCAGTCTGAACGAATCCCTGATACGCGGATATTACCGGGAGCTGTCCAGAATATCTGCCGACCTTGGCCTCCCGCAACAGGATATTCTGTCGGCCATCCTGCGCATACCAAATGTCATCGCATCCCCGATTTCAGAAATGGATGAACAGGAATGGGTGGCTGTGTGCGGCGTGCTGAATCAGGCGCTCGAACAGCTCAGAAAATTCCGGAAAGAAGAAGGCGCCATGATGGAGGCCGACCTTCAGTCGCATATCAACAACATCCTTTCGCTGCTCGGTGAAGTCGCTCCTTTTGAAGCAGAACGCATGACCCGCGTCAGGGAGCGCCTGCATACCAATATCGAGGAAGTCATCGGCAGAGACAACTACGATCCGAACCGCTTCGAACAGGAACTCGTGTTCTATCTGGAAAAAATGGATATGTCGGAGGAAAAGCTGCGCCTCGAACAGCACTGCCGTTATTTTCTCGAACAAATGAATAACAACAAAAACTCTATCGGACGAACGCTCAATTTCATTTCACAGGAAATAGGACGAGAAATCAATACGCTCGGCGCCAAAGCCTACGACTCCGATATTCAGCGCGTGGTCGTTCAGATGAAAGACGAACTGGAAAAAATCAAGGAACAACTTGCCAACGTACTCTGAATGTGCTCCCGGCTGCCACTGACAGGAATCAATTCATTTTTTTGTCATAATAGCAAATTGCCCGAAAAATGCCCCACAGCACTGTTGCCCGTTAGTAAATCACCCCGTATATTTGTTGCAAGTATTCGCTAAAAAAAACAGAGCATGTTAACACAGGCTGCAGACACACTGAAAGGTGGTGAGTTTCTGATAAAAGACAGTGACTATACAAAGGTGTTCATCCCGGAAGAGTTCAACGAGGAACAACTCATGATCCGGCAGATGGCTTCCGATTTCCTGAACAATGAAATTGACCCGATCCGGGACCGCATAGAGAAGCAGGAGCCGGGCCTCTCCCCTGCCCTCCTTAAAAAAATGGGTGAACTGGGACTGCTTGGCGCCCACATGCCCGCGGAATATGGTGGCATGGAACTTGATACAAACACGAATACCATCATTTCGGAGGTGTTCGGTGCGCTCGGATCGTTCAGCGTGCCTTTCGCAGCGCACACCGGCATAGGCATGCTGCCGGTTCTCTACTTCGGAACTGATGAACAAAAATCGAGGTTCCTGCCAGGTATGATCGCCGGCGATATCAAGGCCGCCTACTGCCTCACCGAACCCGGTGCAGGCTCCGATGCCCTCAACTCAAAAACCCGCGCCGACCTGAGCGCAGATGGAAACCACTACCTGATCAACGGACAGAAAATGTGGATTTCCAATTCGGGCTTCGCCGATGTGTTCATCGTTTTTGCCAAAATTGACGGCGAAAAGTTCACCGGTTTCATCGTTGATGCCAAATCGCCGGGCATCTCGCTCGGCGAAGAGGAAGACAAGCTGGGTATCAAGGGCTCGTCCACCCGGCAGGTCTTTTTCGAGAATGTGCAGGTGCCGGCCGAAAATGTGCTTGGCGCTGTCGGAAAAGGTCACCTCATCGCTTTCAATGCTCTGAATATTGGCCGCTACAAACTCGGTGTCATGTGCATGGGCGGTAACAAGGTGGTACTGAAAATGGCAGCCACCTACGCCGCCGAACGCCAGCAGTTCGGTCAGCCAATCGGCAACTTTGGCGCCATCAAACACAAACTGGCAGAAATGGCCATTCGCAACTTCGCCACTGAAAGCGCCACGTACCGCACGTCACAGCTGATGCAGGACAAAAAGAATGCAGAAGCGGCAGCCGGCGGAACTTACGGTCAGTCCATGCTCGAAGCAGCCGAGGAATACGCTATCGAATGTTCCATTCTGAAAGTGCTGGGCTCTGAAGTGACCGATTTCTGTGTGGATGAAAACGTTCAGATCCACGGCGGCATCGGCTACAGCGAGGAATACCCGGCCGCCCGGGCCTACCGCGACAGCCGGATAAACCGCATATATGAAGGCACCAACGAAATCAACCGGCTGCTGATGATTGATCAGCTGTTCAAACGCGCCCTCAAGGGCGAACTTGATATCGTGAGCCCGGCCTGGGCTGTTCAGAAAGAACTGGCCTCCATGCCGTCCATGGAACGCCTCGAAGGCCCCTACGCCGAAGAAACCAGAGCAGTGGCCGACTTCAAGAAGATTATCCTGATGACCGCCGGTGGCGCCGCCAAAATGCAGATGGATGGCAAACTCAACCTGAAGGAGGAACAGGAAATTATCATGAACTGCGCCGATATGATGATTGACCTGTTCGCCGCCGAGTCCATGCTGCTGCGCGTCAGAAAGCTCTCGGAAATGCAGGAAAAAGCGCAGCCCCGGGAAGTTTACGACGCCATGCTCCAGGTTTTCCTGCACGATGCCACGGCACGCATCACTAAAAATGCCACCGATGGTATCGCCTCTTTTGCAGAGGGTGACCTGCAAAAGACTTTCCTGATGGGCCTGAAAAGGTACAACAAGTACCCGGCTGTCAATGTAAAAGAAAAAAGAAGGCTGATCGCCGATGCCGTGCTGAAGGCGGGCGGCTGGTGCTTCTGAGGCCAGGCCCAAAAAACTTTCAGCGGAGGCTTTCCACCCTGAATTTCACAATCCGGACAATCAGATCGTCGGGCAGGGGCTCGTTCAGGGGAAACTGAACCGAGCCCTTCCCCTGTTTGTACTTTGAAAGTTCGCCGGCAAACGCCGCATGACCGGAAGGAGTGGCGTACAAACCGATGTGATTTTTATAAGCGGCAAAATAAATCAGCGGCTTCCCGTTCAGTTTGAAGGCCGGCATGCCGTACG